>CANHJG010000036.1 GCA_947461205.1 Opitutia bacterium | reverse complement strand
CTCGCCACCGCGCCCGCCCTGCACGCGCAATCGACCACGCCCGTGACCACCCAGGCCCTCCCCGCCCAAACGTTCGCCGCTGGCGCCGCGGCCGCGACGCTCGATCTGAAAAATCATTTTACGCTGCCCAACGTCACCGGCCAGATCGCGCAGATCGACACCGTGCGCGGCAAATTCAACATCGAGCTCCTCGCCACCGACGCGCCGAAGACCGTCACGAATTTTCTCAGCTACGTGAACAAGGGCGCCTACACCGCCACCCTCTTCCACCGATCCGTCCCCGGTTTTGTGATTCAGGCCGGCGGCTACGCGTTCGGGGGCAGCAATATTAACCCCATCCCGCAAGACGCGCCGGTGGTCAACGAGTTCAAAGTTCCCAACACCCGTGGCACCCTCGCCATGGCTAAACTGGGCTCCGGGCCCAACACCGCCACCAACCAGTGGTTCGTCAACCTCGCCGACAACCGCGCCAACCTCGATAACCAGAACGGCGGCTTCACCGTCTTCGCCCGCGTCCTCGGCACCGGCATGTCCGTCCCCGATAACATCGCCGCGCTCCCCGTGTTTGATGCCAGCACCGCCCTGAACGACGGCGCGTTCACGGCGCTCCCCCTCACGACCAACACGCTGAACGCCCAGACGCTCATTCTCGTCAACAGCATCAAGGTCATCCCCGTTTACCCGGCCGCCGCCGGCGATACCGCCGTGCTGTCCTTCAGTGTCGTCAACCCCGAGCCCACCATCGTCACCGCCGCCGTCGCCGGCTCCACGCTCACCCTCACGCCGGGCACCGGTGGCAGTGTCACGCTCACCGTCCGAGCCACCGACGTGAACGGCAACGCCGCCGAGAGCACGTTGCGCGTCACCAACAATGCCGCGCAGCCGGCGCCCACCTTCACCACGCAGCCCGTCGCCCAGACCGTCGCTTCCGGCAGCACCGTCGTCTTCAACGCCGCCGCGCTCGGCGGGCCCACGTTCCAATGGAGCCGCAACGGCACCGTGATTCCCGGCGCCACCTCCGCCACCTTCGTCCTCCCCGCCGCCACGGCCGCCAACGCCGGCACCTATACGGTCGTCGCGCGGAACGGCTCCGGCTCCGCCACCAGCGATGCGGTCCCGCTCACCCTCAACGGCGCGACCGCGACCGAAGTCGGCCGCCTCGTCAATCTCTCGATCCTCACCACCGCCGGCACCGGCGCGAAAATCCTCACCGTCGGCGCCTCCGTCGGTCCGCTCAGTTTCACCGGCAACCTGCCCCTCGTCATGCGTGGCGTCGGCCCCAGCCTCAAAGATTTCTTCGGCATCACCGACGCGCTCGGCGATCCGACGATGACCGTCTTCGCCGCCGGCACGGGCGCCGCCATCGCAGAGAACGACAACTGGGGCAGCGGCGGCGCCGCCGCGCTCGCCGCCGTGTTCCGCTCGGTCGGCGCGTTTGATCTCACCCCCGGCAGCCTCGACAGCGCCTTCGCCTCGCTCACGCCCGGCCTCGGCGTCGGCGGCTACACTGTCCAGGTCGCGGGCAAAGGCACGGCGAGCGGCACCGTGATCGCTGAAATCTACGACGCCGCCGGCAGCGCGCGCACCGCGGCGACGCCGCGTCTGGTGAACCTGTCCACCCGCGCCCTGCTCGATGCCGGCGCCGAACTCCGCGTCGGCTTCGTCCTCCGCGGCCTCTCCGCCCGTACGGTGCTCGTGCGCGCCGTCGGTCCCTCGCTTGGCGCCCTCGGCGTCACCGGCACCATGGCCGATCCGACACTCGAACTGTTCGACAACGACAACGGCGGGAAAAAGATTGGCGAAAACGACAATTGGGGCGGCGACGCGCAGATCGTCACCGTGGCCAATGCCGTTGGCGCGTTCGCGCTGTCTGGCGCCGACACGAAGGACGCCGTGCTCCTCGTGACGTTGCCGGCCGGCGCCTACAGTGCGCGCCTGAGCGGCGTGGGCGGCGCCGGCGGCACCGCCATCGTCGAGGTTTACGAGGTGCCGTGAGGAGGGCGGACATCCGTCCGCCTTTTCCGATCACAGCGCGTCCGGTTCCCCGGGGTGGGTCGTGCGCTCCGCGCGCGGCGCAACGCGTGACGCCACCCTTGCGAACCGCCACCCGCGGAGCGGCCCGCCCACCTTACCGATCCGTCTCCGGATTCCTCTGTGTCCGCGCTCCGTGACCTTGTGACACCGTCCGTTTTTTGCGCCTTTTGCGCGTCTTTGCGTCCAACTTTCCGAACCCCTTCACCGCGGATCACGCTGATAAAAAATCAGCCTCCGTTCTCTCTGTGCCCTCCTGTAAAAATCCGTACGTGTATTCCGTGTGTTCCGTAAACCCCGCTCCGGCTCGGGACGGTTCGTCTCCGGTGAAAAAGCCTTCTCCGATCTGGAGCACAGGAGGACTAACGAGGTCGATCCGAGATGAAACGGGCTTGTCTCGGTCTTCACTCGGTTCGACTCCTGTGAAAAATACCTAGCCGATCTGGGGCACAGGAGGAAGACCGAGGTCGATCCGAGGGAGAAATCCGCTCGGTGACTCATTCCTTCCGTCTCCGGCTTCCTCTGTGTCCGAGCTCCGTGATCTCTGTGACACCGTCCGTTTTTTGCGCCTTTTGCGCCTCTTCGCGGCTAACCCGCCGTCCTCCGTTCCCCGTCCCCCGTCCTCCGCATCTCGCCGGCGGCACCGCCATCGTCGAGGTTTACGCGGCGCCCTGCGTCCGGCACCGTCTCTTCCGGCTCGTAGCCGATGAGTGCGCGCGCGCTCGTGAGGTCGAGATAGTTTTCCGGACAGCGCGAGCACGCGTAGGCAATGCCGTAGCCGAAGCTCGGCGCGGCGACTGCCAGGCGGAAAAATTTCGCGCAATCCTTCGGGCCGAGCCAGATGCGGTGCAGCCACGCTTCGCGCAGCGCCGGATCGGCATACGGCCCGCGGAAATAGCCGATGCGCACCGCGAGAAAGTCCATCCCGTAGGTGTCGTGAAACCAGCGGCCGAGGTTTTCCCCGAACGCTTTCGTCGCACCATAGGGGTTGAAGACGTGCACGGTGTCGGTCGTGAGCTGCGGCAGCCCAGTGGCCCCAAAGGCGACATTCGTCGAACTGGCGAAAATGAACCGCTTCACGCCGGCGAGCCGCGCGGCGTCGAGGAGGTGCCACAGGCCCTCGATGTTGGGCTTCACAAGGTCGCGCATGAAGTCGGCCTCCATGCGCGGACAGCCGCCGAAGTGGATGACGGTGTCGACGCCCGCCACGGCGCGGTCGACCGCCGCGCGGTCCGCGAGGTCGCCGACGTGCATGTCGTCCGCGCCCGGCGTCGGCCGTAGGTCGAAGGCCCGGAGTGCGTAGTGCGGCCGCAGGCCGGCGAACACCGTCTGGCCGACATTGCCGGCGGCGCCGGTGACGAGGACGAGCGGGTGCGCGGGATGTTCGTGCACGGCCATCGGCTCAGCCTCCCATCTTGAAACTCGCGCTGACGTTGAAGATCGCGCTCACCATCGCGAAGGCGATAAAGCCGACGAAAACGAACACCATCATCAGCACGCCGCTGGAGATCACCTTGGTGAACAGGCTCAGCTGGTTCGAAATGAGTTTCTGATACGCGCCCGCCACCTGCTTGAGGCTGGGGACGACATTGCCGGTGTTTTCGCCGACGGAGAGGCGGTCGATCACGAGATCGGGGAAACAGCCGGTGCGGGTGAGCGCGACGGAGAGCGCCTCGCCCTCGAGGACGCGGGCCGTGGCGACGTTGAACGCGGCGCGGTGGACGAGGTTGGCGATCTGTTTTTCGGTCATCCGCAGCGCCTCGGCGGCGGTGATGCCGTTTTCCAGCAGCACGGAGAGCGTCTGGCTGAAGGCGAGGACCGTCTGGGACACGACGAACGGACCGATGAGCGGGAGCTTGAGCAGCCACGCGTCGGTGGTCGCGCGGCCCGCGGCGCTGACGCGCCAGCGCCAGAAGGAAATGCCGCCGAGCACCGCAGCGATGAGGACGAAGACGCCGTAGTGGATGGCGAACTCCGACAGGCCGATCAGGAGTTTGGTCGACGTGGGCATCTTGCCGCCGAGCGAGGTGAGCAGGGATTGGAGGCGAGGCAGCAGGAAGAAGAGGAAGAACAGGATCACGCCGCCGGCGACGACCACCATGAAGAGGGGGTAGGCGAGGGCGGTGAGGAGTTCGCGGCGCAGTTCGCGCTCTTCGGTGAGGTGGGCGATAAGGCGCTGGACGGTCTCGTTGAGCGAGCCGGTGGCCTCGCCGGCCTGGATGAGGTTGGTGATCGACGGATCGAACACCTGCGGAAATTCCGCCATCGCCCGCGAGAGCGGCGCGCCCTCGCTGATGCGTTCCCAGAGGCCGGCACAGAGCGAACGGAGTCGCGGTTCCTTGATGCGCACGCTGAGCAGGCGCACCGCTTCGCCGGCGGAAAGGCCGCTCGTCATCAGGTCGTAGAGGGCCTCAAGAAACGCCAGGCACTCCTTCTTCCCGGGGACGACGGCGGAGGCGCGGCGGGCGATGCGGGCTTCGGCCGGTGAGAGCTTGGCCGTTTTCGCGACGCCTTTTTTCCCGGCGGGCCCGCTGGCGAGTTCGGTGACGGCCGAGACGAGGAAGCCGCGCGCGGAGAGGAGGCGGAGCGCGTCCTTGCGGCTCGGGGCCTCGAGGTCGGCGGCGACGGTCTGGCCGGTGCGGTCACGGGCGGTGTAGGCGAAGCGGGGCATGGATTAGAGGAAGTCGGGCATACCTCGTGCGGCATGCCAGATGGTTACGATTTCGACAACCTTGGGGTCGAATCGCACGCGGTAAAAAATCAGGTAGTCTCCGAAAACAATTCGTCGCGTGTTGGGAATGGCGGCTTGCGGTACAGCTGGACCGATCAAAGGAAAGCTCGCCAACACTTCAATATGGCGGAAGAGATCGTCGCCCCACGCGAAGGCCGCAGGAGGATTGTCCTGCGCGATGTGCGTGGTGATCTCGCGCAGATCGGCGCGAGATCGCAGCGTCCAGTCTAGCTTGTAATCCACGACCGGAACTCTCGTTTGACTTGCTCATGCGGGATGACGCGCCCGGCGTCAGCATCGGCAAGACCTTCACGAAGGTTGGCCATGAGCTGGAGATTGGCGCGAATGTCTTCGAGCGTGGCAGACTCCGGAAGTCTGCTCACCGCTTCGATGACTTTCTGTTTGTCGCTCATGGGTAAAGGTGGGTTGAAACTTCGCGGTGGGCAAATCGTTTCCGCGCTCAGGCGTCCGTCATCGTGACGACGCGCAGGACTTCATCGAAGGTGGTGTAGCCGAGTTTGATTTTCTCCCAGCCGCTCTGGCCGAGGGTGCGCATGCCGTTTTTGCGGGCGCAGTCGGCGAGGCTGCGCGTGCTCTCGCGCTTGAGCACCAGCTCGTGCATCTCATCGTTGAGGCGGAAAATCTCGAAGATACCGACGCGGCCGCGGTAACCGGTGCCGCGGCAGCGGTCGCAGCCGACCGGGCTCTTCAGCTGTTCGATGAGCTCGGCCTCGGCGGGATCGGCCCCGAGGATGGCGAGGTTTTCGCGGAGTTTGATTCGGTTGACCGGCTGAGGGCGCGAGCACTCGATGCAGAGGCGGCGCACCAAGCGTTGGGCGATCACCAGCTCGATGGCGGACGCCACGAGGAAGGGCTCGATGCCCATGTCGACGAGACGCGTGATGGCGCCGGGGGCGTCGTTGGTGTGCAGCGTGGAGAACACCAAGTGACCGGTGAGCGAGGCGCGGATGGCGATCTCGGCCGTATCCTTGTCGCGGATTTCGCCGACCATAATCACGTCGGGATCCTGGCGGAGCACGTGGCGGAGCGCGTCGGCGAAGGTCAGGCCGATCTCGGGCCGGACCTGCATCTGGTTCACCCCGGGCACCTCGTATTCGATCGGGTCCTCGATGGTGATGATGCGCAGATCGGTGGAATTGATCTTCCGCAGAAAGGCGTTGAGCGACGTGCTCTTGCCCGAACCGGTCGGGCCGGTGACGAGGATGATGCCGTGCGGGTAGTCGAGGATGTTGACGATCTGGGCCTGTTCCTCGGGGCTCATGCCGAGGCGGTCCATGGTGTAGGCTTCCTTCTTCTGGTTGAGCAGGCGGAGGGAAATGGACTCGGCGTAGATGGTGGGGACGGTGGAGACGCGGATGTCGAGGACGACCCCGGCGGCCTTGAAGTTGATGCGGCCGTCCTGCGGGAGGCGTTTTTCGGAAATATTCATGCGCGCCATGATCTTGAGGCGCGAGATGATGGCGTCTTGGAACCGGAGGAGATTCTCCGGGAGCGGGACGGGGACGAGGAGGCCGTCGACGCGGTAGCGGATGCGGAGGGCGCCTTCCTGGGGCTCGAAGTGAATGTCCGTCGCCTGATCGGCGATGGCCTGCGAGATGACGTCGGTGACGAAGCGCACGACGGCGGCTTCTTCGTCGACGGCTTCCTCCTCCTGCTTCTGCGCTTCGGGGGCGACGTAGCTCTCGTCGCCGTCGTCGAGGGAGCCGGCGCCGACGCCGAAGTTTTCGATGATGAGCTGGTGCACGCGCTCCGGGACGGCGAGATGCCACACGAGCGGGCGGGGCGTGAAGGTGCGCAGCCAGTCGGCCATCAGGTCGTCGGGCAGCCAGGCGGCGGCGAGATGGAGGGGCGTGGAGGACAGGGCCCCGGGATCAGCGGACGGATCGGAGTGGCCGGAGCCGGTGTTTTCTCCGCCGTCGGCCGGATTCCGATACGTGATCGGGATGATCTGGTATTCGTGGACGAGGCGGGCGGGGAGGAGACCGCGGGCGTCGGGGTCCGTTTCGAGATTGCTCGCGAGGGTGAGACCGGCGGCGGCGGCGAGTTTTTCGAGGACCTCGGGCTCGGGGCGCGCGAGCGCGGCGGCGAGGAGTTCGAGGCGTTTTTCGCGCGGGGCTTCGGCGACGGCCTGCCGCTGTTCGTCGGTGAGGCGTTCGGCGAGCGACGCGGGAAGGATTTCCTGATCGGGCGCGGTCATGGGCGGAGGGGACGCGCGCTTAGTTGAGCACCTTTTGGAGGAGCGTCGGTTTCTTCGGCACGTAGGTCGGATCGAGGCGCTGCTTGACGAGTTCTTTCTGGTCGAGCGTTTCGATGCGTTTCATGGCTTCGTCGTTGTCGGCGGCCGAATTCTTGAGCACGACCGGGCGCAGGAAGATGACGAGCTCGACGCGGTTTTTGGCCGTGGTGCGACCGCCGAGTAGATCGCCGATGATCGGGATGGGGCCGAGGCGGCTCGTGTTGTGCGAGTCCTTGTTTTTCTGATAACCGGCGAGGACGAGGATCTGGCCGCTGCGGGCGGTGACGTAGGAGTTGGTCTTGCGCTTGCCGATGATGTATTGGGTGTTGTTGTCGATCTGGACGGTGCCGGTGACGTCGGAGATGTCCTGCTTGATGTCGAGCTGCACGGTGCCGTCGATGCCGATGAGGGGTTTGACGGTGATGGTGGTACCGATTTCCTGCTGGTTGATGTTCGACTGGGTGGAGAAGCCGGTGGTGGTGCCGCCGGTGGTGGGGGTGGAGGTGGTGCCGCTGATGACGGGGCGGGTTTCGCCGAAAAAGAACACCGCTTCCTTGTTATGCGTCGTGGTGATGCTCGGGGAGGACAGGATGTTGGTGCTGTTTTTCCGCGGGGTGGCGGAGATGGCGAGTTCGCCGGCGAGATCCCACGGTCCGCTGACGTTGTTGGTCGCGGAAGGGCGGGTAATGGTGCCGCTCGTGATGGAGAGCCCGGCGCCGACGGCGGAACCGGAGAAGCCGATGAGCTTGTCGCCGTCGAGCTTGAGGCCGAGGGCGCCGATGCCGGTGGTGCTGTTGTCGTCGAGGGTGACTTCGGCGATCACGACTTCCAGGCGGACCTGGGCGAGGATGGTGTCGAGTTTTTCGATGAGGGCGCCGATGAGGCGGAGGTCGTCGACCGTGCCGGAGACGACGACGGCGTTGCTGCGTTCATCGGGGATGATCGTGACTAGGCTGCTGAATTCGTTGGAACCGGAGCCGAGGAGGGAGTCGACGTTGGGGACGTTGGCGAGGGCGGCGGGCACGACGGGCGCGACGGGTGGGACGGGGGCGACGGGGGCGGCCGGGGTGGGCCCGACTTGGCCGGGGCGGATCGACTGGGCGTTGACGCGCTGGGCCGCGGCGGTCTGGCCTTGGATGAGCTGGGTGAGCAAGGTGGAGACTTTGGTCGCTTCGGCGTGTTTGAGATAGATGACCTCGTTGCGGGTGTTCGGATCGGACTTGCCGTCGAGTTTCCCGATAAGCTCGTCGAAGAAGACCCATTGGCGCGGGTCGGTGACGACGATGATCTGGTTGGTGCGGTCGTCGGCGCTGAAGGTGGTGGCGGTGCCGAGCTGGAGTTGGAGTGGGCCGGTGATGATGGTGCGGATCTTGCCCACGAGGTCGGACGCCTTGGCGGATTTCAGCGTGTAATATTTCGGCTTCATGCCGCCGGTGGGGCGGTCGAGTTCACGCAGGAGGAGTTCGATGCGCTGGAGGTTGCTGACGCTGTCGGTGATGATGGCGGCGTTAGCGTTCTGGAGCTGGACGAGGCCCTGGAGATTGGGGTTGAGCATCGTCTGGACCATCGCGGCGAATTCCTGCACGCGCATGAAGTCGAGTTGGAAAATCTTCGTGGCGACCTTACCGCTGGCCGGTTGGTCGAACGCGGAGCCGGTGATCATCTCGGGGGCCTCGGTGCGCGTCACGGTGAGACCGACGACCTTGAGGGCGTTCTCGCCGAGGGGGGCGACGCCGATCTGGTTGAGGGAGAGAATCGTCTGGAGGTAGATGATCGCCTCGGATTTGGGGATTTTCCTCTCGATCTTGAGATTGTAAGTTGCGGTGGGGAGCGCGGCGGGCCGGAGGATGATTTTGCCCGTGTAAAGTTCGAGGGTGCTGAGGACGGTGTCGATGTCGGCGTCGGGAATCTTGAGGGAGACGAGTTCATCCTCGGGTTTCACGGGGGCGGCAGCGGCGGTGGGCGCGGGCGGAGCGGGAGGCTGCGCTTGGAGGGCAGGCACGGCGGCGGACAAAAGGACGGCGAAGAGCGAACGGGCGAGGCGCGGAATCATGCAGGAAAAGGACGGGAAGGTTGGGCCGGCGGTGGCGGAGGCGAGATGAGAGGCCAAAGCGTGCGGCTTGTAAACGGTCTTGTGGCGGCAGGGTGGAGACGGGTTCTGGGCGGGAAAGTTGCCGGAGCTCCGGGCGGGCGCGGGCGAGGGGGGCGTCGGGTGCGGCGGGTGGCGGGGCGGGATTTGCCGCTTGCCGGGTGGTGCCGCGCGGCCAACGCTCTCCTCCCCAATGCCAAATTCCGTGGGAAAACTTTTCCAAATCACCACCTGGGGCGAGAGCCATGGGCCTGCCATTGGCGTGGTCGTGGACGGTTGTCCCCCGCGGTTGCCGCTCAGTGCGGAGGAAATCCAGGTGGAACTCGACCGGCGCCGGCCGGGGCAGAGCGACATCGTGACCCCGCGCAAGGAAGAGGACCGCGTGGAGATTCTGTCGGGGGTGTTCGAGGGTCGCACGACCGGCACGCCGATTTCGATGCTGGTGCGGAACGCCGACCAGCGGCCGGGCGCCTACGACGAGATGCGCGACAAGTTTCGTCCGTCACACGCGGATTTCACCTACCAGACGAAGTTCGGCGTCCGCGACCACCGCGGCGGCGGGCGGAGTTCCGCGCGCGAGACGGTCGGCCGCGTGGCGGCCGGGGCGATTGCGAAAAAGATTTTGGCGTTGGGCGGTGCCACCGGCGCGGCCCCGGGCGGTGTGGAGATCCGGGCGTTTCTGACGGAGGTGCACGACCTCGCGGTGCCGGTGGGTGCGTTGAGTGCGTTTCCCACGCTGGCGGAGGTCGAGGCGACGGCGGTGCGGTGTCCGCACCTGGCCACGGCGGAAAAAATGATTGAGCGCATCAAGGCGGTGCGCAGCGCAGGCGATTCGGTCGGCGGGGTGATCGAGTGCCGCGTGCGCGGGGTGCCGGTGGGGTTGGGCGAGCCGGTGTTCGACCGCCTGGAGGCGGACCTCGCCAAGGCGATGCTCTCGCTGCCGGCGACCAAGGGCTTCGAGATTGGCAGCGGCTTTGCGGGCGCGCGGATGCGGGGCAGCGAGCACAACGACGTGTTCGAGTCGCGCGACGGCCGCGTGCGCACGGTGACGAACCGGAGCGGCGGTACGCAGGGCGGCATCAGCAACGGCGAGGAGATCGTGTTCCGCGTGGCCTTCAAGCCGACGGCGACGATTTTGCAGCGCCAGCAGACGGTCGAGGTGAGCGGGGCGGCCACGGAGCTGATCGGGCGGGGGCGGCACGATCCGTGTGTGGTGCCGCGCGCGGTGCCGATCGTCGAGGCGATGGCGGCGCTCGTGCTGCTTGACCACTGGATGCGCCACGCGGCGCAAAATCGGACCTTCGCTTTCTGAGATGGCTGCCGCCGAAAAACCCCTCGTCTATCTCATGCTGGGTGCGGCCGGGTCGGGCCGGCGCGCCGTGCTGACCGATTTGCTCGAAGACGGACTGGTCGCGGGCGACCGGCCGGCGGTGATGCTGGCGACGACCGAGGCGGCGGACGAGGCGGACGCGAAGTTGCCGGCGCTCGCGCGGTGGTCGTGGGCGAACGGGCAGATCGCGGGTGAGTTGCCGCGGGCGGCCACGCATATTTTCTTCATCAGCGAGGGGCGCGAGAATCCGGTGGAGCAGATCGAAGGGTTTGTCGCCTGGCTCGAGGCGCAGGGCGGGCAGATCGCGCGCGTGCTCACGGTAGTTAACTGTCAGCTGGCGGAGCAGCATCCGGCGCTGCTCGTGTGGTATGACGCATGCGTGCATTTTTCCGACATCGTGCTGCTCAACCGGCGCGAGGGCGTCGCGAACAAGTGGATGAGCGATTTCCAGACGCACTTCAAAAAGCAGTATGTGCCGTGCCTGTTCGAGTTCGTGAAGGATGGCCGGGTGAAAAATCCCGCGCTCACGCTCGACCCGCAGCCGCGGCGGATGTCGCACGTGTTCGACGACGAATCCGAGTGGATTTTCAAGACGACCGAGGGCGAAATCATCGACGAGGAGGAGGAGACCGAAGGTGACGAGGAGGTCGAGGCGACGCGCGAAATCGACGAGTATTTTGTGCGCGACGCGGCCCACCGGCGCGTGAAACGTCTGCCGGACATCCGGCAATATCTGTGAGCGTTACGCCGCGGGTGGGCGCCCGTCCGGACGCCGGAAGTGCGCTTGGTAGTCCGCGGAGTCCATGATGCGCCAAAGGCGGGAGCCGAGCTGCGGGCGCGCGAGGTAGAGGAGGCCGCAGAGGCGGCTCAGGAAGCGGCCGGTGGGAGTGCCGCACCACACCATCACGCCGGTGATCGTGTAGCCGAGCCCGATGCCGAGCGCGATGGCGTAGGTGCGGGGGCCGAACTCGACGTGCGGGAGGCGGCGGGTGAGCAGATGCAGCAGGAGCAGCGACGCGAGCGCGGTCAGTCCCACGAGGCCGTGCGTGCGGGCGACGAGGGCGACTTCGGGCGGCGGGCGCGAACGAGGCGGGTGGGAGTCCATCGGTCGACGGTACGTTGGGCGTGGGGGGGCGCCGGCGCAATGCTGCCGGCGGCGTTGCGGCGGGTGGCGGCCGGCCCCGGCTTTCCGCTTGCGACTCACCGGAGGCGGGGAAGAATTCTGCTCTCGTTTTCCGTCCGTTCACCCTCCGACCCTTTTTTCCTATGGCCCGCTATTCGCGCATGCAGGTGCTCACCACCATTTACGATCTCAGTGTCGTGCCGGTTTTCTATCATCCGGACTTCGAGACGGCCAAGCACGTCGTGGCGGCGATCAGCCGGGGCGGGTGCAAGCTCGTCGAGTTCGTCAACCGCGGCGACCACGCCTGGCAGGTGTTCAGCGAGTTGGAACGGCACTTTATGAAGGCGGATCCGTCGCTGATTCTGGGCGTGGGTTCGATCGTGGAGCCGTATTCGGCGGCGCTCTACCTCAACTGCGGGGCGAATTTCGTGGTCGGGCCCTCGCTCAACGCCGACGTCGCGAAGCTGTGCAACCGGCGGATGATCCCGTATTCGCCGGGTTGCGGCAGTGCGTCCGAGATTTCCGACGCGCAGGAACTCGGCTGCGAGATCGTGAAGGTGTTCCCGGGCAAGGAAGTGGGCGGGCCCGGTTTCGTAAAGAATCTGCTCGGGCCGATGCCGTGGACGAAGGTCATGCCGACCGGCGGCGTGGAATCGACGGAAGAGTCGTTGACCGCCTGGCTCGGGGCGGGCGTCGCCGCGATGGGGATGGGCAGCAATCTTGTGACCAAGGAGATGTTGGCCCAAAAGGACTGGGCGGCGATCGAACAGAACGTCCGTGCCACGCTCGCCAGGGTGAAGACCATCAAGGCGAACTTGCGCGGCTGAGCGGGCGGGCGGTGGGGCCGTCGATGGTCTTCGGTCGGGCCTGATAGGATCGCCTGCCGCCGCGGAGGGTGGCCGACCACGGACGACCCGTTTCCATGTGCGCCAGTCTGGGGGCGGAAAACTGCGTGGGGCCGGGCGCCTAGCGGTGGATCGGAGCGTGAGCGAGCTCACGGCCGACGGAGCTGCGGCGGGTACGGGCGCTCGACGTGCTGACGGCGCAGCCGGCGTGGGACGGGCGGACGGTGGCGGTCTACGGATCGAGCGAGGGCGAAGCGCAGGCGATCGCGGCGGCGGGGCTGGACGAGTGGGTGACGTTCTTTAGGGCGGGCGTGCCGGCGGGTTGCGGTGAAGGCGGGCTGGGAGACCCAGCGCCGCGTAGACGATGCGTTCGGCTACATCGGGCTCGGGATGTTCGACGCGGCGTCGGCGGAGTTGGACGGCCTCGCGGTGGAGGAGCCGTGGCTGCCGCCGGTGCGGTCGACGCCGGTGGCGGGGACAAGGTCGTAGGCCGCGAGCTTGCTCCCGCGGCTGGAGCGCCTGCTCGCGCGGATGGAGCGTTTGTTCGCGCGGCGGCGGGGATAGGGTCGTAGGCTGCGAGCTTGCTCGCGCGGATGGAGCGCCGGCTCGCGCGGCTGGAGCGCCAGCAAGCAGGCGGCCTAGCGCGGCGGAGGGTATTGGCGAGGAGCGGGAGCCCGATGAAGGCGATGGCGAAGGCGCGGCGGAGCGGGCGAACGGCGCGGGAGTGATCCTCGCCGCGCGGCTCGCGCTGCGGCGGGGATAGCGTCGTAGGCTGCGAGCCTGCTCGCGCGGATCGAGCGGTTGCTCGCGCCGATGGAGCGCCTGCAAGCAGGCGGCCTACGTGTTACGGAGGGTGTTGGCGAGGAGCGGGAGCCCGATGAAGCTGATGGCGAAGGCGCGGCGGAGCGGGCGAACGGCGGCGGGAGCGTTCGCTGAGGAGCGCGACCATCAGGGCGACGGTGAGGAGAGCGAGCGCGGCGATCCCGGCGCCGAGGATCCGGCGGTTGCGCGCGCGCGGCAGCAAGCGGCAACGCGCACCGCGGCGGCGCGGCGCGCGGGCACCGGTCGTGCGCGGTCACGTGGCTCGCGAAAAAACGCCCGAAATCGAATGTCGCGCATTACGTGACACTCCCCCCGGGAACCGGGCGATTTGGGGCCGGCAAAGCAACGGGCTGGCGTCCGGATGCCGGGTGGGTCGCGGGCGGGGGCGCGGTGTAGGACGCGACGACCGGCCAATCGGCTTGGGCGAGGTCGAGGGCGGTAAGCTCGGCGGGCAGGACCCAACGGAGGGCGCGGTGTTCGTGGGGGTGGGGAGCGGGGCTGGTGGGCGCGAGCCGGCAGACAAAGGGAAACAGTTCGATGTGCACGTCGCCGTAGTCGTGGACGAAGCGCGGGAGGGCGCGAACGACGAGGGCGTCGCAGCCGAGTTCCTCGCGGAGTTCGCGGAGCAAAGCGGTTTCCGGCGACTCGCCGGGCTCGAGCTTGCCGCCGGGGAATTCCCATTTGAGCGCGAGGTGTTTGTGCGCGGGGCGTTGGGCGACGAGAACGCGACCTGCGGCGTCTTCGATGACGGCACAGGCGACAGGCAGGGGAGGTTTAATCACCACGGAGCCGACGAAAGAGGGGAGGAGCGGCGGGCACAATCCCGGGCGAGGGGGTTGGCGGCGATTTCCGCCGCTGGCGGGGGCGGCCAGGCCGAGGGAAAGGGAAAGTCTCGATCCTGAGCGTCCGTCCTCTGGGTAGGCCGGGCGGTTAGGCGCGGTTCTTGGGCCGGGATCGGCCGGGCCGGTGGCGTCGGGTGTGCCGCCGGCCACCGGCGCGTCGGCGCAACCTCCTGCGGCGGCGGGGCGGCCGTAGGGGCGCCGCGGCTGGAGCCGGTGCAACGGAGTGCGCGGGGGCCGGAAGTGGCGGCACGATGGGGGCAAGTTGGTGGTTTCGACGCGGGCGGGGCGGCGGAGGAACGCGGGGTGGCCGCGCCGCCGAAGAGGGCTGTAACTTCATGCGAGCTACGGGGTATTTCGGGTATGAAAACCTTCCTGAAAGTTCTCCTGATGGTGGTCGCGGTGATCCTCGCGGTGAAGTTGCTGCCGATCGCGTTTGTTACCGGCTGCGCGATGGCGGCGCTGCTGGCTGGGTTGGCGGTGCTCGGGGTGTCGTTGGCGGCGGTTTTGTTCTGCGCGGCGCTGGCGGTCGTGGCGCTGCTCTCGCCGATCTGGGTGCCGGTGCTCGCCATCGTGGGCATCGTCGCGCTGTGCCGGCGCCACGGCGGACCGCAGATGATCTGACGACCGGGCGCAGGCGGCGGAGCGGGGGGCGAAGGGCCGAGGCCATGAAACCGGAGACGGTTTCGTGGCCTTTTTTTGCTAGGGGGCGATGACGGAGAGGCGAATATTCGGGTTGGCGGAGAGGTGCGGGGTGGGTTTGCTCGGCGTGAATGACGGGCGCACTTCCCTCCAGCATCATCGCGGGCATCAGCTTCATCGGGCGGAGCGGCGGCGTGGTGAAGACGCTGGGCGGTTTCAAGAAGGGGCATCACACGGTGCCCGACGCGGTGAACGCGACGACGAACGCGTTTTTGGGGAAACTGTGCGCGGGCGAGCTGGCGGCGGACGGGGAGACGCTGTTCCAGAGCGTGCGCACGGGGCTCGGTTACAAGCGGAAGGACGTGTCGCTGGCGGTCGCGGGTCAGAGTGCGGTGCTGGCGGCGAAGGATTTTTCGGTGGAGATTTTCTACGCGTTGGAGGAGGGCGATGCGTCGCGGTATGCCGTGACGACGACGCTGCGGGAGTTGCGCAACGCGGAGCTGGCGCGGACCGCGGAGTTTGCGGGGATTTTTGCGGGAAAATTTCTGGAGATTTCGTTCGGGTTAAAAAAAGGGGCGCGGGTCGAGGGGGTGATCGATGCGATCGAGGCGCTCAACGAGGCGGAGGCGGGCGGGCTGCGGGTGAGCTATCCGTCGGATTGCAGCGAATGCGAGATCGTGGTCGCGGGTGTGGATGCGCGGGTGCGGTGCACGGGGGCCAGTTTGGAAATGGTGTTTCCGCGGGCGGGCGGGCCGGCGGAATTAATGGACGGTTTTGTGGCGGTGCGCGGGGCGTTCGCGATCAGCCAGGTGCTGGGCGGGATGATCGGGTGAGAGCGGCCGGGCGAAAAAAAGCGGCGCCGGTGAGGGCGCCGCGGGAGCCGAGCCGAGCGATCGCCACGTCCGGCTGCGCCGGACGCGCGATGGCCTCGCGCGTTACTGGATCATGTCCGCGACGAAGGCGCGCTCTTCGGCGAGTTCCTTGTTCGTCGCGGCGATCTTGGATTTCGCGAAGTCGTCCATGACGTAGCTCGTGATGACCTCGTAGCTGCCGGGGGTCGTGGTGCGGACGGGCATGCCCGCCCAAACGTTGGCGTCGAAGCCGTAGCGGCCTTCGCTCTTGACGGCGATGGAGTGGATCGCGCCGGGAGTGACGAGAGAGCGGACGTGGTCGACGAGGGCGTTGGCGGCCGAGGCGGCGGAGGAGGAGCCGCGGGCGGCGATGATGGCGGCGCCGCGTTTGCCGACGGTCTCGCAGAACGGGCCCTGGAGCCAGGCGCTGTCCGTGATGACAGCGGTGGCGGGCTGGCCGTTGATGGTGGCGTGGGCGAAGGCCGGGAACATCGAGGGGCTGTGGTTGCCGTAGATGAAGATGTCTTTGACGGCGGTGAGATCGACGCCGGCTTTTTTCGCCAGCTGGGATTGGGCGCGGTTTTGATCGAGGCGGACCATCGCGGTGAAGCGGTCGGCCGGGAGGCGTTTCGCCTGGGAAGCGGCGATCATGCAGTTCGTGTTGGCGGGATTGCCGACGACGGCGATGCGGGCGTCAGCGGCGGCGACGGCGTCGATCACCTGACCCTGGCCGATGAAGATCTTGCCGTTGTCCTTGAGGAGATCGGCGCGTTCCATGCCGGGGCCGCGGGGTTTGGCGCCGACGAGGAGACACCAGTTGGCGTCCTTGAAACCGACAGCGGGATCGGCGGTTTGGACGATGCCCTTGAGGAGGGGGAAGGCGCAGTCGTCGAGTTCCATTGCGACGCCCTCGAGGGCCTTGAGGGCTTTCTCGACGGGGGCTTCGATCAGCTGGAGGATGACGGGCTGGTCAGGGCCGAACATCGCGCCCGAGGCGATGCGGAAGAGGAGGGAGTAGCCGATTTGGCCGGCGGCTCCGGTGACAGCGACGCGGATGGGAGTTTTCATAGAGGTGAAGAGGGGAAGGTTTAGCCCACGGACGAGCGGAAAGACACGGATGAAATGGGTGAATCGGCAGGTTGAAGGGAGACGCGGGGTGCGGCGGAGGGCGGGCTTAGGGGAAGCGCGGGGTGAGAGCGGTATGGAGATCGCGGACGAGTTTTTCGGTGGTCGGCCAGTCGATGCAGCCGTCGGTGATGCTGACACCGTAGCGGAGATTTTCCTTGGGTTGGGGGAAGGTCTGGCTGCCCGCGCCGAGGTTGCTCTCGACCATGGCGCCCATGATCGAGGCGTTGCCGGTGGTGATCTGATCGAGGAGGGCGCGGAGGACGTCGGGTTGGAGCTCCGGTTTTTTCGCGGAGTTGTCGTGCGAACAATCGACGAGAATGGCTTTCGGGAGCCCGGCTTTGACGAGGAGGGTCTCGGTTTGGGCGATGTGGGTGGGCGAGTAGTTGGGGCCGGCGGAGCCGCCGCGGAGGACGACGTGGCAGTCGGGGTTGCCCCGGGTGACGATGGCGGAGGCGGCGCCGTCGAGATTGATGCCGAGGAAAGTCTGCGGCTGGGCGGCGGCCTTGATGGCGTTCACTGCGGCGGTGAAGGTGCCGTCGGTGCTGTTTTTGAAACCGAGGGGCATCGAGAGGCCGGAAGCCATCTGACGATGGGTCTGAGATTCGGTGGTGCGGGCACCGATGGCGCCCCAGCAGACGAGGTCGGCGACGTATTGGGGGGTGATCGGATCGAGAAACTCGGTGGCGGTTGGCAGGCCGAGGTCGAGGACGTCGCGGAGAAAGGTGCGGCCGAGACGGAGGCCGGCGGCGATGTCGTGGGAACCGTCCAGGTGCGGGTCCATGATGAGGCCCTTCCAGCCGACGGTGGTGCGGGGTTTCTCGAAATAGACGCGCATGACGATCATGACTCGGTCGGAGACTTCCCGGGAGAGCGCGGCGAGCCGCCGGGCATAGTCGCGACCGGCGGCGAGATCATGGATCGAGCACGGTCCGATGATCAGGAGGAAGCGGCGGTCGTCGGTGAAGATGAGCCGGTGGATTTCGCGGCGGGCGCGGGTGACGAAATCGGCTTGGGCCTCGGTCTTCGGGAGCTCGGCCAGCAGGCTGGCGGGCGAGGGGAGGGCGCGCGTCTCGACGACATGGATGTCGGAAGTTTTCTGCATGAAGCAGCAGATTGGGCGGCTTGGGGCTCGGCGCGCAAGCCCGGCTTCGGTCATCTGGCGGGCGACGGTGAACCAAAAATGGGCAAAAAAAGTGGCGCACCGTATACCCCTATACGGTGCGCCTTTGCTTTCTTAGTTACCCCAAAACTCCCCGCTAAGCGGGGAGAAGTGTTAAACTGACGAGGAAGATGAATACTTTTTAGTCTCCCGCCGTCAACTCCAAGTTTTTAAAACCGCGCACTTTTATTGCAATGAACTCCAAATGAGCATTTTAAAAGCTATGAACTTTTCGATTTCTACGTCGTTCCACGGGTGGCGACCGGCGGCTTGGCTGCGGGTGACGGGGGAGGACGCGGCGACTTTCCTGCAGGGCCAGTTTACGAACGAGCTGCGGGGCTTGTCGCCGGGTGGAGCGGTCTACGGGCTTTGGCTGACGCTGAAAGGGAAAGTGTTGGCGGACAGTTTTGTGGTGCGGGGCGCGGAGCCGGCGGAATTTTGGGTGGGGAGTTATTTTTCGCCGGCGGCGGTGATCCGGGAGCGGCTGGAAGCGTTCATCATCGCGGATGACGTGGTGGTGGAGGACGTGACAGCGGAGTGGGCGGGCGTCACGGTGTTCGGCGAAGGCGTGGCCGCGGCGATGGCGGTGGACGCGGCCACGGCCGCGGTGGAGCGGGTCGGCGCAGTGTTTCGCGGGCGGCGGGGGAAGGAGGAGGCGGTCGAGTGGGTTTTTCCCGTGGCCGAGACCGCGGCGGTGCGGGCGCAGATCGCGGGCGGGCGCGAACTCGAGGGCGAGGAGATGGTACGGCGCCGGATCTCAGCGGGCGTGCCGGCGGTGCCTGCCGATCTGGGGCCGGGGGATTTGCCCGGCGAAGGCGGGCTGGAGCAGGACGCGATTTCCTACACGAAGGGATGCTATCTCGGGCAAGAGGTGATGGCGCGGCTGAAGTCGATGGGGCAGGTGCGGCGGCGATTGATGCGGGTGGTGGGCCCGGCGGGCCCGGGGAGTTTGCCGGCGGCGTTGTTTGCGGGGGGGCGCAAGGTCGGCGAAGTGCGTTCGGCGGTGAGCGACGGGGCCGGCGGTTGGGAGGGACTGGCGATGCTGACACTTTTGCAGGTTTCGGCGGGGGGCGGGCTCGCGTTGGCGGTTGATGGAGCGCCGACGGTGCGGTTGGTTGATGGGCGATGACGGAATTGGAGCAACTCACGCAGCTGTGTGAGCGCCTCGGCGCGCCCCGGGTGCAGGCGGCGACCATGGCGGCGCAGTTGGCGAAGCGGGCCACGCAACTGGCAGGTGAGCGTGGGCTGACGCGGGAGGTGGCGATGGCGCGGTTGTTGGCGGCGGTGGTGAAGGGGCGCGCCGGCGAGGCGCCGCCGGCGTGACGGAGAAAATTCCGTAAAGCCGGGCCCGATGCGGCCGGAAGGGCGAAATGAATTTGACCGGGTGGAGCCGCGCCCGGTCGTTCGCGCTTTTCACCCGACCCCACCGATGAACCAAGCTGAATTGGTCGACGCCGTGCAAAAGCATCTCGGGGGTTCCACGACCAAAGCCGCGGCGGAGCGCGCGACGGACGCGGTATGGGCGGCGGTCAAACGGGGGCGGCGCCGCGACAAGGAAGTGGCGCTGGTGGGGTTTGGCCCGTTTGCCGCGGCGGTGCGGCCTGCGCGCCGCGGTTTCAATCCGCACCCGAAACAGCCGATGGCGATCCGGGCGATCAAGACCGTGCGCTTCAAGGCCGGCGCCGAACTGCGGGCGATGGCGTAAGGGCGGTTCGCGCGCGTCATCGCCCGGTTTCGGATTCGACGGGACGAGGGGCGCGGACTTGGCTGGGGTCTGACGTATGCAAACCGCCCTCGTAAATTTGTTTCGCGCCACGTATGGCCGTGTGCCGGAGATTATCGCCCGGGCGCCGGGCCGCATCGAGTTCATCGGCAACCACACGGACTACAACGGAGGCACGGTGCTCGGCGCCGCGATCGACCGGGGGGTGTGGGTGGCGGTCGCGCCGCGCGAAGACGGGCGGCGGCGTTTTGCGACCGACCAGCGCGCGGGCGTCGTGGCGGTGTCATTGGAAAACTTGGACAAGCGCTCGGGCGCGGAGAGTTGGGTGAACTATCCGCTCGGCGTGGTGGCGGCGCTGCCGGCGTTCGGGCTGCGTGCGCCGGCGGGCTTCGATTACCTCGCGATGTCGGATTTGCCGACCGGGGCGGGGCTGAGCAGCAGCGCGGCGATCGAACTGGCCTCGGGCCTAGCCTGCCTCGCGCTCACGCGGCAGGAGCCGTCGCGGGCGACGCTCGTGCAGGTGGGCAAGCACGCGGAGAATCAGTTTGTCGGGGTGCCGTGCGGCATTTTGGACCAGGGCGTGTCGGGCTTCGGCCGGAAGGACCATCTGGTTTTCATCGACTGCCGCGGGCCGACGTTTGCGACGGTGCCGCTGCCCGCGGACGCGCATTTCTGGGTTTTCAACACGCACACGAAGCATGCGCTGGTCGACGGGCTCTATGCGGCGCGGCATCGCGAGTGCATGGCGGCGGCGCAGACGCTGGGGGTGGGGCAACTCGTCGACGTGTCGCCGGCGGAGGTTTGGGCGGCGGAGGCGCGGTTGTCGCCGGTGGCGTTCAAGCGCGCGCGGCATATCGCGGAGGAGATCGCGCGCGTGACCGCGAGCACGGATGCGTTGCGGGCGGGCGATCTCGCGGCCGTCGGGAATCTGCTCACGGCGTCGCACCGGAGTTCGCAGACGCTGTTTGAGAACAGCACGGCGGAACTGGATTTTCTCGTCGAGACGCTCGGGGCGACGCCGCACGTGTTCGGCGCACGGCTGACGGGCGGCGGGTTTGGCGGTGCGGTGATGGCGCTGACCTCGGCGGAGTTTGGTGCGGCGCAGGCGGACGCCGTGGCCGCGGCGTATACGGTGAACTTTGGTGTGCGGCCCGACGTGCTGCACACGCAGACGGGCGACGGCGCGGCGCTGATCCCGGTTTAAAACAGAACCGCGACGTCGGCGAACCAGGCGCTGACCCCGTCGCGAAAGATCAGGAAGTAAAGGGCGGCGGCGATCGCGAGCATCGGGCCGAAGGGGACGTGGGCGCCGAAACCGAGGGCGACGGGTTCGCCTTCGGGGTTTTCGGAAGGTGGGGCGACGGGGGCGGCTTGGCCGGAGATCTTCTCCCAGATCCAGGCGACGGCGAACCAGACGGTGCCGACGCAGGCGCCGCCGAAGACGGCGAAGACGGCGCCCTGCCAGCCGCAGAACGCGCCGATGGCGCCGACGAATTTTACGTCGCCGAAGCCCATAGCTTCTTTTTTCAGCGCGGCTTCGGCGAGCAGCGCGATCCACAGTACGAGGCCGGAACCGACGAGGAGACCGAGGAGCGAAGCGACGCCGGAGCGGAGGCTGTCCCCGAGGAAAAAATCCGTGTGCTGGCCGTGCAGGGCGGGCACGGCGAAGGACAGCAGGACGCCGAACACCCCGAGGCCGAGGGTGAACACGTCGGGGATGATCATGTGGTCGAGATCGATGAAGGTCGCGGCGACGAGGCAGCTGAGAAAAATCCACCCGCAGAGGACGAGGCCCGGGGAGAAGGTGCCGGCGGGGGAAAGCTGCAGCCAGCAGGCGACGAAGAGCAGGCCGGTGAGGAGTTCGACGGAGGGGTAGCGGACGGAAAACGGCCGGCCGCAGCACCGGGCGCGGCCGCGGAGGGCGAGCCATGAGAGGATGGGCAGGTTGTCGTAGAACTTGATCGGCTGGCCGCAACCGCAGTGGGAGCCGGGGGTGACGATGGATTCCTCCTTGGGGAGGCGATAGATGACGACGTTGAGGAAGCTGCCGATGCAGGCGCCGACGACGAAGGCCACGCCGGGGAAAAACCACGGGAAGGCGGCGGCGATTTCAGCGAAGGAGGCGAGATTCATCGGGGAAAATGGCGACGACTGAGTGGCGCTACGCTCGCGAACCGCGGAATCGCGTGCAAGCCCGCTCCTCCGAAAACGATTGGGCGGATAGGGGGCACGGTTGGCGTCCGGCGAAGAGGCTCAGGGATGAATGAGCGGCAGGGCTTCGTTGCGGAAGCGACGGTAGACGGTGAAGTCGCGGACGTCGGTGGTGATGATTTTCGCTTTGGGGTGAAGTTCGGAAGGCACCACCAGCGAGGCATCGCCGGCGTCCATTTGCGGGTATTTCTCGATGAGAATTCTGATTCGCGAAACGTGACCCCAAACCGGCAGCAGCACGATCCTGCCCGTTTCGAGTGCCTCGATAGCGGCAAAAAGCGCGACGCGATCCTTTCTGAGTAGGTGGCAGATTTCGCCCCAAACCATCTCGGTGGTCGCAAGCTGCACGTCGAGCACGGTTAGGACCGAGTGACTCCATGCGTGCCATTGGTCGGTCTCGCTCAAAAGCCCGACGATCGGGCCGGCATCGACCAGATAATCAATCGCCGAAGCCTTCACGCATGGAAAGGTCTGACGGGGCACCCTTCATAATACCGGAATATTTTTTCGCCCACTCGCCGATAGACGGACCTGGGCTGCGGCGGGGTTTGGTCGTGGTCTTCGCGTGAGATCCGCCCGTGCGGGATTTGGCCTTGGGCTTGCGGGTGGTGAGCGTCGGCATGGGGGAAAATTGCGAAGGGCGCGGGGGAGTCAAGTGAGGCCGAGCGCGGCGCGGGCGGCGACGGCCATGGTGGGCGCGGTTTGGGCCGCGGGGATGCCGCTCCAGTGTTCGAGGGATTTGGCGCCCTGATGCACGAGCATGGCTAGGCCGTGGGCGTGCGGCTGACCGAGGAAATAGGCCTGACGGAGGAGGGGCGTTTGTGGCGGGTTATAGATCATGTCGAACACGGCGGCGACGTGCGGGAGCGCGGTGAGGTCGACCGGAGGCTCATCGGTGGGGCGGAGGCCGGCGCTGGTGGCGTTGATCACGAGCGCGCCGGACGGCAGATCGGGCGGGGGAGCGGCGGAGGCGAAGCCGTGGAGCGGCACGCCGGGGGCGACGGGGGCGAGGGCGGCGAGGAGGGTGTCGAGGGTGGCGCGCGTGCGGTTGGCGATCCACAGGGAGGCGCAGCGGCGCTGCAGACACTCGACGGCGGCGCCGCGGGCGGCACCGCCGGCCCCGAGCAGAATCACGTGGGTGCCGGCGAGGTCGCGGCCGAGGGTTTCCCGGACGGCCGAGGCGAGGCCGTAGCCGTCGGTGTTGAAGCCGTGCCAGCCGCGCTCGGCCCAGTGGAGGGTGTTGACGGCGCCGACGGGGCGGGCGGCGGGATCGAGGGCGACGACGCGGTCGAACGCGATGATTTTATGGGGGACGGTGAGGTTGACGCCGCGGAATTTTTTCGCGTGCAGGAGATCGAGCGCCTGCGGGAGGTCGGCGGGGTGGATCTCGAAACGGACGTAGTGCCAATCGGCGAACCGGGCGTCGGCGCGGGCGAGTGCGGCCAGCGCGGCGTTGTGCATCGCCGGGCTGATGGAGTGTTTGATCGGGTGGCCGAGGACGGCGAGGGCGGTGCCGGGGCGCGACCAAGCGGCGAGGTCGGCGAGGGTGAGGACGGCGGAGGCTGCGGGGTGCGGTTTCAGGAGGGCGAGTCGGACAGCGGAACGGCGGCGGGGCAAAAGGGAAAAGCTTACTTCAGCGGCCGGAGGTCACGGCGAGTTGCGTTCGTAGGTGGCGTCGAACTCGGCCACGAATTCGGCGAAGAGCTGGGCGCGCGCGGGTTCGCCGGCGGCGGTGTAGTGGTTCACGAGATTGCGGCAGCAGCGGCAGAGGACTTCGCGCACGGGTGTGGGGGCGAGATCGGAGACTGTGGGGACGATGTGGTTCGAGCGGAGGAGGGCGCAGATTTCGTCGGCGTCGCGGAAGAGGCCGCGGTCGAACGGGTCGATGAAGAAGGGCTGGGCCTCGGTGTAGCAGCCAACGACGAAGTGGCCGGGCAGGCCGACGGCCTCGAGTTCGAGGTCGAGGCGCTCGGCGACGAGCAGGTAGACGAGGCTGAGGGTGAGGGGGATGCCGGTCCGGCGGACGAGGACCTGGTCGAGGAAGCTGTTGCGGGGGTCGGTATAGTGTTCGAGGTTGCCGTGGAAGCCCCACTCGTGGAAGAGCACGCGGTTCACGATGCGGCATTTCTCCCGGGCGGAGGAGGGCTCGACGATGAGTTCGCGGCAGCGGGCGGCGATCTGGTCGAGGGTCGTGCAGCATTGGCCGACGTCGAGGCAGGGCGTGACGGTGCGGGCGAGGAGGAGGGCGCCGGACTCGAGTTCGTAGTTAAGCGAGCGGATGAACCTGCGGAATTCGCCGACGGGGTCGGTGAGTTTCAACTCCTCCAGAAACCAGACGGCGTGGCGGGCGAGGACGCGGTTGGCGCCGCCGGCGACGGTTTGGAGGAAGGGGGCGGCGGCAGGACCGATCTGGGCGAAATGGAGCAAGAGGGCGCGGCGCACCGCGGGGCTCGGGTCGTCGAGCAGGCTGAGGAACGCTTCCTGTTGGGTTGGATTGAGCGTCGCCGATTCCACACGGCGATGCGAAAAAGGATTTGTGCGCGGCGCAACCGAGAAAGGAACGCCGGCCGGATTATTTCGCGCGGCTCAGCGGTCGCCGTAGAGGGCGGTGCCGACGCGGACGAGGGTGCTGCCGGCGGCGACGGCGAGGGCGAGGTCGTTGGTCATGCCCATCGAGAGTTCGCGGAGGGGGGTGCCGAGGCGGGCGGCGAGCTCGTCGCGAAGGGTGCGCAGGGCGACGAAGGTGCGGGTGGCGTGGTCCGCGGTTTCGGCGGGGGTGGAGCCGAGGGGGGCGATGGTCATGAGGCCGTCGACGCGGAGGTTTTTCTTCGCGAGGGCGGCTTCGACGAGGCGGGGGGCGTCGGCGCGGTCCGCGCCGAATTTCGCGGGGTCGTCGCCGGCGTTAATCTGGAGGAGGACGGGGAGGATCTTGCCCAGGTCGGCGGCGGCCCGGTCGAGGTGGTTGAGGAGTTTTTCACTGTCGACGCTCTGGATGCGGTCGAAGTGTTGGGCGGCGAGTTTGGCTTTGTTGGACTGGAGGTGGCCGATCAGTTCCCAGCGGAGGGCGGACGAAGCGGGCGCGAGCTGGGGGCGCTTCTCGATGGCCTCCTGGACGCGGTTTTCGCCGACGGCGCGGAGGCCGTAGCGGGCGGCGTAATCGGCGGCGGCGGCCGGGTGGGTTTTTGTGACGGCGAGGAGTTCGACGTCCCGCGGATCGCGCCCGGCGGCGGCGCACGCGGTGGCAAGCTGGGCGCGGAGGGCGTCGGCGCGGCGGGCGAATTCGTCGTAATTAATGCGCATGAAAAAGCAGGAGATGCGGAAGACAGAGGATTGCTTGTGGTCAGAGAAAATTAATCAATCATTCACGGCCCCAGCTGCGAAACGACTGTTTCCGCGCAACGTGAGCCAATCATGCAAATTGAAAACTTCAAAATCTTCGCCGACCTCGTCGAAACGAAGAGTTTCTCCAAATCGGCCAAGCTGAACGGGATCACCCAGTCGGCGGTGAGCCAGCAGGCGCGTGCGATGGAGCGGCATTTCAAAACCCTGCTCATTGACCGGAGCCAGAAGCAGTTTCAGCTCACGCGGGAAGGACAGCAGGTTTACGACGCGGCGAAGGAGATGCTCCACACGTATGAGAAGCTGCTCTCGGAGCTGCAGGAGATGAAAAAAGTGATCAGCGGGACGATCCGGATCTCGACGATCTACTCGATCGGGCTGCACGAGTTGCCGCCGTTCATCAAAAAATTCCTGCACGATTATCCGTCGGTCAATGTGCGGGTGGAATACCGGCGCTCGAATCTGGTTTACGAGGATATCCTGCACAACGCGGTGGATTTCGGCTTGGTGGCGTTTCCGGTGAAGCAGCGGCAGATCGACGTGCTCCCCTTTCGCAACGACCATCTCGTGCTCATCGCCCACCCGCAGCATCCGATTGCGAAGCGGAGCGAAATTGAGATCAAGGACCTGACGGGCCAGAAATTCATCGGCTTCGATCCGGACATCCCGACGCGCAAGGCGGTCGACCAGATTTTTCGCGAGCACAAGCTGGAGATCGAGCCGGTGATGGAGTTCGACAACATCGAGACGGTGAAGCGGGCGGTGGAGATCGACCACGGGATCGCGATCGTGCCGCAGGCGACGGTCACGCAGGAGGCCAGGCAGGGGACGCTCGCCGTGCTGCAGTTTAAAGGGCGGGCTTTCACGCGGCCGCTGGCCATCCTCCATCGCAAGGGCCGGGTACTCACGCCGGCCATGCGGAAATTTATTGAGACGCTCGGGCTGGATTTGCCGGAAATGCGCGGGACCTGAGCCATCGCCGAAGGCCCGCGCCAGGCGGACGCGGGCGGGGGATCGCCCCGGGCCGGGCGGGGCGAAAGTGGGAAGAACATTTGCCGTGGCGCCGCTCACGGCTATCGTCGGGCCTTCGCGTAGCCATTTATCCCCATTTTATGCAACTGTTCCGTCCCTCTACCCATGTGTTTGTCTCCGTGGCCGCAGTGGCCCTGGCTCTCGCGGCCTGCTCCAAGCAGGCGGAGGCACCCAAAGCGGCGGTGGTCGCGCCGGCGGCGATCGGCGCGATCGGCTCGCTGCCCGTCGTTGCCCCGGCGCCGGCGTGGGTGCTGAAAGATCTCGCCGGCGCCGAGGTGAAATCCGACCAGTTCAAGGGCAAGATTGTCGTCGTCGATTTCTGGGCCACGTGGTGTCCGCCGTGTCGGGCGGAGATTCCCGGCTACGTCGATCTGATGAAAAAATACGGTAAGGACGGGCTCGTGATCATCGGGGTTTCGATGGACGAGGGCGGGCCGGACGTGGTGAAGGCGTTTGCCGGAAAATTTGGTGTGAACTATCCGATGGTGATGGGCGACGACAAGATGCTGGCGGCGTTTGGCGGCATCGAGGCCTTGCCGACGACGTTCCTGATCGACCGGAACGGTCAGATTCGCGACCGCAAGGTCGGCGCGGAGCCGACCGAAGATTACGAGAAGAAGATCGTCGCGCTGCTGAAGTGACGGCAGACCTCCGCGCGGGGCGCCGGGTGGCGGGACGTGATCCGCAGCGGGTCGGCGCGGCGGTGGCCCGCGGGCAGCCCCGCCGGTCGGGCGGGGGCCAAAGAAGGGGCCGGCGATAACCCCTTAACGCCGGCCCCAGTTTTTTTCTTGCCGGCCTTGCGGCCGGTTCACGCTACCCAAAACCCTGCTTTGGGCAGATGGGCCAAGCAGAGCAGCAGGCATGCCAGCGGGAGGGTGTTTTTCGAAGAAAAATTGCCGGGCGCTCCGGGGCGGATCAGTCGCGGGCGAAGCGGGTGATTTGGGCGAGTTCGTCGGCGATGAGACGGTCGCCAGAATAACGGGGCAGGGTGTAGTGAGCGCCCCATTTGTGCCGAAAGCGCAGCCAGTGTTCGAAAACCCCCGGCATGACCAAGCGCACGGCCGGCGCCTCGAGGGTGCCGGCCTTGCGGCGGGCGGCGTAACCGCCGTGGAGTTTTTGCAGTGCGAGATCCAGTTCCACGACCAAGGTGGGCCCGGTGGGTGTAATGGCGGTGCCCGGCCGCAATTCGACCCACCATTCGTGGCGACGGCGATTCTGGCCCGTGAGCGAATGCGCGAACAGTGGCGCGACGTGGAAGTTCACGATGCTCCAGCCGTTGCGCCGGCAAACCCCCACCAGGGCATCGGTCAGCTCCTTTTCGGTGACGTTATCGCCCCTAGCATCGAGCTTGAGCTGCGTGCGGCCGACGTACATGAGCCGGGGCGGCTCGAGGGAGGTGAACCGCACGACGTCGCCGATGACGTAGCGCGCCAACCCCGCGGGAGTCGTGAGCAGCAGCGCGTAGTCCACGGCGGTCTTCACGCCGTCGAGCGGGACGACTTTGCCGCCGAGTTGTTCGAGCCGGGATTCGTCAAAGTCCGCCATCGGGATGAACTCGTAGAAGATGCCCACGTCGGTCAGGAGCCGCAGGCCGGACCCCGGCTCGACGTCTTGGGCTGCGATGAAGCCTTCGGCCGCCGGGTAGACCTCGTGAAACTTGACCGTCGGGCCCAGCGCTGCGCGCAGTTCGTCCTGAAACGGTCCGATGGGGGCGCCGCCGTGGATGAAACATTCGAAGTTGGGCCACAACGCCTGCAAGTTGGTGATGGGCCCCGTGCCCGGCCCCGAGCTTGCGCGGAGCGCCGCGGCCACGAGCAGCGCCCAGTGGGGGCGACCGGCGAGCAACGTGATGTCGAGCGCCCGCGTGCGTGCGACGAGGGCCGCGAGTTTTTCCGGCGAATCCGCCAGCCGGGCGATGGCCGCACCGGGCTCGTAGAAGTGCTTTTCGACCCACGCGGGCAGGTTGAGCGTCGCGATGCCACTCAGGTCGCCCGCATACGCTTGGTGGGGCTGGGCGTCGGCGAGCGGGGTCAGGGCCGTCGATCCGCCCAGATACAGGTGCCGGCCGCGAAACACCGCCGCGTGCTTCACCCGCACCGTATAATACAGCAGCGAGTCGAGGCCGGCCCGGCGGAAGTGTCCGAGCATTTCCCCGGTGACCGGCAGGGATTTGACGGGGCCGCCCGTCGTGCCCGCCGCCACCGCGAAAAACGCACAGCGCCCCGGCCACAGCACGTTCGCTTCGCCGCGGCGCATGCGCGCGATGGCGGGTTCGAGCTGGGCGTAGCCGCGCGGCGCGACCCGCGCCTGAAAATGGTCGTAGCTCATGGCGGCGGCGACGCCGGCGTCGCGCCAGAAGGCGGTGGTCGCGAGGCGGCCGGTGAGCACCGCGAAGGTCCGTTTTTGCGCGCCGAGCGCGCTGCGTTTTTGCCGCAGGCGCCATTCCGCACCGGCGGTCAGCAGATTGGCCCCGAAGGCATAGAAACTTTTGGGCCAAGCCGTCATACGAGCAGTTCGCCCCTGAGGCAGCGAGGCCGGTGCGGGAGCGGCAAGCGAATTCACGCGGCGCGCGGGGCCTTGGCCGATTTGAGCCGCGGGGGAATACACGGTTGCCGAAGGGCGGTGGGCCCGGCCATGTTCGACCCATGCCGCTTCCGCCTGTCATCTTCGAGGACGCCTCGCTCATTGCGTTCGACAAACCGAGCGGGATGCTCGTCGCGCCCGACCGCTGGGACAAGCAGCGCGAAAACCTGATGGGGCTGATCCATGACAAAATGGGCCACGGTGTCGCCAACGTCCACCGGCTCGATGCCGACACGAGCGGGATTTTGCTCTGCGCGAAGACGAAGCCCGGGCTCGATTTCGTCAGCGGGCAGTTTCAATCGAAGACGGTGGGGAAGAAATACCACGCGTTTGTCGTGGTGCTGGCCGCTGAGCACGCGATGAAAGTCGCGGTGCCGGTCCGCGATGCCGCCGGGGCGTTGCCCGCGGCGTTTACGGTGGAGCTCTCGCTCGGCGAGGACGAGCGGCAGAAGGGCCGGATGCGGGTGTTCAAGGGCCGCGGCGGCAAGGAGTGTCTGAGCGAGTTCCGGACGTTGGAGAAGTTTGGCCGCTTTGCGTTTGTCGAGTGCCGGCCGCTCACGGGCCGCACGCACCAATTGCGGGTGCACCTCGCCGCCGCCGGGGCGCCGATTTTGAACGATCCGTTTTACGGCGATCCGGAGATCAAGCTGCTGCTGTCCGAACTCAAACGGCGGTACAAAGGCCGCGACGAGGAGAAGCCGCTGATCGCCCGCCTCGCGCTCCACGCGAGCGAGCTGACGTTGAAACACCCGGAGACGAAGGAGCCGTTGACGATCACCGCGCCGCTCCCGCATGAGTTTGAGGTCGCGCTGAAGTATTTACGGAAGTTCACGGTCGGCGCGGGCCCGGCGCGGTAGGCCCGGGCGGTGCGCGGCCCCGCGAGGGGTGGAGTGGTCCGAATCCGGGCGGTCCGAGCGATGATCCGGCTGAAATATTGTCGGCGAGGCACCAGCGGTCTTGCTGCGACCGGATTCAGTCGTCAAAACCGTCCGCACTATGCCCCCACCCGCCCGCCTCACCCGTCGCGAAGTTCTCCGCACCGCCGCGCTCGGTGCGTTTTCCCTGCCGTTCCTCGGCTCCATCGGCCACGCCGCCGTCGCGGCCACCGCCGAAACCGCGCCGGCGGCGCCCCGCCCCGAGCGCCTGCGCCTCGGCGTCGCCTCCTACTCGTTGCGCAACCTGTCCCTCGACGACGCCATCGCCAGCGTGAAGGCCCTGCGCGTGACCAACATCGCGTTGTTCAAGAACCACTGCGCGTGGGAAACCGCGTCGGTTGAGGAGTGCCGGGCGGTCGGCGCGAAGCTCAAAGCCGCGGGCCTCGCGCTCACCGGCTCCGGCGTCGTCAATTTGCCCAACGACGAGGCGAAGTGCCGTAAGGCGTTTGAAAACGTGAAGGCCGCCGGCATGACGACGATGGTGTGCAAGCCCGAGCTGGCGGCGCTGCCGCTCGTCGAAAAACTGGTCCGGGAGTTCGACCAGAAACTGGCGATCCACAACCACGGCCCCGAAGACAAGATTTACCCGACGCCCGAAGTCGCCTGGAATGCCATCAAGTCCCTCGACGCCCGCATCGGTCTCTGTATCGACGTCGGTCATACCGCTCGGTTCGGGGACGACGTCGTGGCGTCGATCAAGAAATACGCCGCGCGCCTGCACGACGTGCACCTGAAGGACAGCGTGGCGATCCCCGGTGCGATGAAAGACGTGCCGATCGAGGTCGGCGCCGGTCGGCTCGATATCCGCGGCATGCTCCGCGCGCTGATCGACGTGAACTACCCGGGAGTCGTCGCATTCGAATACGAAAAGACCGCCGGCAATCCGGTGACCGGTCTCGCCGAATCCGTCGGCTACGTGCGCGGGATGTTGGCCGGCATGAGCTGATCGCCGGACCGGGGCGCAGCGATCCTGCGCCCCGGTCTTTCCGCCCCATGCAACGCCCCGGCCGCTTCCTCCTCGCCGCCGCCCTGGTCGGCGGGCTTTTCCTGTCCGCCTCCGCCCAGTCGCCCAAGAAAAAGGGGGGCGCCGGGACGAAAGGCGAAATCACCGGCGGGTTGCCTGCCGATGCGAAAAAACTGAACCTCGGTGACGCCGCGCCGGATTTCCGCCTCCTCGGCATCGACGGCCGGACCTACACGCTGGCGGATTTTCCGGCGAAGACGGCGCCGGTGCTGATGGTGGTGTTTCTTTCGAACCATTGCCCCTATTCGCATGCTGCCGAGACGCGCCTGATCCCGTTGGTGCGCGAGTTTGCGGGCCGGGGGCTCGCGGTCGTCGCCCTCAATCCCAACAGCCCCGACGGCGTGCGCCTCGACGAGCTCGGCTACAGCAAGTACAACGACAGCTACGAGGAGATGAAGCTCTACGCGCAGGAGGCCGGCTTTCCGTTTCCCTACCTCTACGACGGTGACACGCAGGTGGCGGCGAAGGCCTACGGCTGCCTCGCGACGCCGCACGTGTTCCTCTTCGACCGCGAGCGCAAGCTCCGCTACGTCGGCCGCGTCGACGATTCCCGTTTCGAGGAGCTCGCGTCCGTCAAATCCCACGACACCCGCAACGCCGTCGTCGAGCTGCTCGCCGACCGGCCAGTCACCGTGGCGCAGACGACGGTCATGGGCTGTTCGACGAAGTGGAACACGAAGCGCGACGACGTCGCCAAGGCCGACGAGAAATGGAAGGCCGAGCCGGTCGATCTGCTGCCGGTCGATGCCGCGGGAGTGGCCGCCCTCGCGAAGAATGCCTCGAACCGGCTGCGCCTGGTCAACGTATGGGCGACGTGGTGCGCGCCCTGTGTGGCGGAGTTTCCTGCGCTGGTGTCGTTGTCGCGGCGGCTGAGCAACCGGGATTTCGAACTCGTGACCATTAGTCTGGACGACCCGAAGGCGAAGGCGCAGGCGAAGGCGTTTTTGGAGAAGCAGCACGCCGTGCCGTCTGCGCGCCTCAAGCGTGCGCTGGCCGCCGAGGGGCGCGAGACCGCGAATTTTATTTACACCGCAGCCAGTAGCGACGCGTTAGTGCAGGCGCTAGATCCCGCGTGGCCGGGACCGCTGCCGCATACCGTCTTGATCGCCCCCGGTGGAAAAATTCTTTGGCGCCACAACGGGCCGGTGGATCCCGAGGAGCTGAAGAACGCAGTGTTGAAGCACCTTGGCGCGTTTTATACTCCGGACGAAAAGCGGTGAGCGAGGGTCGGCCCCGCGCGAGAGTGCCGCGCGGGCGGCGGGGCGACGGGGGCTTGGATGTGGGCCGCGCCGTGCGCCGCTGCGGGCCGTGGCGGCCGCCGGTGCGATCGGTCGCCAAGCAACGCGGGGGCCGGCCCGGCCAGCCCACGGCGAAGACGAGCGGATCGCGGGCTGGGCCGCGGCTCAGTCGCACGGCGCGGCCGAGGCGTGGGGGCGAGCCGCCGCAGCGCGATGCCAAGCCTGGCGAAGCGCACGGCGGGGATCCCCCGCTGAGTGCTGTGTCACCACGTTGGTGATACTCGGTTTCCAGCCTGAGCCAGAACCCCCGGTTCATCTCAATCGCCCAAAAATTCAGGCTTTGATTTGGCGGGTCGCCGCGAGCGCCCGCGAGGGGTGATCCGTCCACTTGCTGGCGCGCGCGGCGACCGAAAAGTCCAGAGTTCAAAGGGCGTTGGTCGCAGGGCCTCGAGGGAGTGCGCCGGCCCGAATACCGGGGGCGGCTGCAACTGGGTCCGGGCGGATAGGAAGAAGCGCTCGATGTTTCCTTTTGACCAGGCGTGGTCGGGCGTGGCCGGGAGCCGCCGAAGGCCGAGGTGTGGCGCACACGATACCCGGGTGCTGGCGGCGAAACGCCGCGCGAGGTGGTCGAGGTGTTTTTCGCACAACTTGCGGCCTTGCGCGTCCAGCGCGCCGGCCACCGGGGAGCGTGGGTGAGGGTCGATTCCGGGCCCGATCATCACCGCGCCCGAGACATCACCCACCGACCGCCGGCGCGGCCCTGCCCGGAGCGGCTGGTCCTGTTGTTGACCCTGTTCGGCTGTCCCGGTGGGAGCCGCGATTACTTTGAAACGGTGATCAGGCTCGAAACGCCGACATTGCGAGCCGCGTCGAAGCCGTAAGCTTGCAATTGGTGGGGGCCCGCGGCGACTTTCGCCGTGTTCCAGGTAAACACTGCGGTGGCCGTGGGGCTCGTCCCAAAAAGCTTTCCGTCGATATAGAGTTCCAACTTGGTGACGCCAACGTTGTCGCTGGAGCTCACGTTGATTTTGAGGCTGGTCGTAGTGATCTTCGAGCCGTCGGCTGGCGAGGTAATGGCGACCGCTGGGGCCGTGGTGTCGCTCGTGGCCGAGTTTTTCACCGTGACTGCAATGGACGTCGCGCCCCTGTTGCCGGCGGCATCGTAGGCCCGAGCTTGCAGCGTGTGGGTGCCTCCAGCGTAGCCGAGGGTGTTCCATGAGAATCCAGCCGAGGCGCCGCTGCTCAGGGCGACGACAGCGCCATCGATGTAAAGCTCGGTGCGGGTGACCCCGACGTTATCGGTGGCGCTCGCGCTGATGTTCACCGTTCCAGCGACCGTGGCCCCATTGGCGGGGGAGCTGAAGGCGACGGCCGGAGCCGTGGTATCTGCGGTCACATAGCCCTTCGCGGCGAAGGCGGCCCGATAGGCATTCACGCGGCCGTAACCGGAATACACATCATAGCCGGCGGGGCCAAGGTCGTCTGCGTTCTTGAGCAACAGATCGACGATTTGAAGGTTGGAGAGTTGGACGTTCGCCGAGGCCATGAGGGCCGTGACGCCCGCGACGATCGGTGAAGCGAATGAGGTGCCGCTCCACGCCGCATACGCGTCAGCCCCATAGAGCGTGACGATATTTTCTCCCGGGGCCGAGAGGTCGACATAGGAACCATAGTTCGACCAGCTCGGGCGCAGATCGCTGGAGTTGGTGGCCGAGACCGCAACGACATTCGCGCAAGCGGCGGGATAGACGGCCACGTTGTTGCCGTCGTTGCCGGCCGCCGCCACGATCACCACGTTCTTGTTCCACGCGTAATTGACGGCGTCTTGCAATGCTTTCGACGAGGAGGTGCCGCCGAGGCTCAGATTGATAATGCGTGCCCCATGGGCCGCCGCCTAGGTGATGCCGTTGGCGATACCCGAGTAGGTGCCGGAACCCGACGCATCGAGCACTTTCACGGGCAAAACGGGATTCGCCCAGGCGACCCCGGAAATGCCGACGGAGTTGTTGGTGGCAGCCGCCGCGACCCCGGCGACGGCCGTGCCGTGTCCGTTATCATCGCTCGGATCGCTGTCGCCGTTCACAAAATCATACCCCGGCAGAACCTTGCCCGCGATGTCGGGGTGCCGGGCATTCACCCCGGTGTCGACGACGGCGACAATCACGCTGGTTGAACCCGTGCTGAAGTCCCAAGCCGAAGGAGCTTGGATTTTGCCGATATGCCACTCCTGACCGGACTGGAAGTAAGGGTCGTTCGCGGTGCCGAGGGCGCGGGCTGTGAAATCCAGCTCGGCGTAGTCAACATCCCCATGGGCTTGAAAGGCCGCTAACACGTGCTCGGCCGCTTTGGCTGGCACGCGCACAATGCGAACGCCGATGGCCGCAACGCTGCCGACGGCGCGGGCCCCATGGGCGGAGAGCAGGGCGTGAACGGCCACTTCCGACATCCGCGAGGTGGGTTTGATGAGCAGTTGGGTTTCGCCGGCCTGAACGGGCCGCGATTCGGCCGCGTGGACCGCGAGCAGGGTGGCCAGGGCCGCGAGCGCCGATCGAAAGAGGAAGTGGATTCTCATGGCGAAGGCGGGAGGGCGTTGGCGGGTGAATGGGGTGTTGCGAGCCGAAATGCCGAACGGGTCGGCTGACTCCGTTCGGCTGTCTTCGTTCCACCACAAACTCAGGCTCGAGCGGCCTCCCAGCCCGAGGAAAGCGAACGGCGAACCCAAATCACACCGGACGATACTCCGGCCGGCCGTGGTGGCGTAGTAAGGCCCGAAAGGCGGGCAGCGTTCTCTTTATTTATTTGTAAACCCGAGTGCCATTCTTTCGAGATTGCCGAGTGTGCTATGATTAATGATTTCAACCCAGGTTCTATCATTTTGCGGCTCGGGGGTGTCTTGGGGTGGTTCGGCCTCACAGTGGGTTGCGATTCGGCGACGGGGTCGTCGGCGAGACCGCCTGCGGCTGAGCCCCGCTCCTTGGGTTTGCGCGTCCCGACCGCCGAGGAGCGCGCGCGTCTCGATGCGCTCGCCCTGCAAAACCCGCCCCAACTCCCCAATGAACTGGCGCGGCAACGGCTCAACGCGGAACGCGTAGCGAAGGGTCTAGCGCCGTTACCAGAAGCCGTGCCGCCTTCGGCCCAACCGACTAAATAATCTTATGTTCGCCCCTCATTCATCCTCTGCGCCCCGATCCCGCACTTGCTTTCAACGCTGGCAATGGGCCGTCTCGGCAGCTTGGGCGCTCGCCTGCTTGGTGGGGGGGTTCAGCCCAGTGCTGAGCGCCCAAACCCCAAGTACGGCCGCAGAGCCGAAGGCTCGCGGTCTGCGTCCGCCCACCGTGGCGGAATTCGCCCGCCTGCGCGAGCTCGCCCCTCCCGCCGAAAGTGTGCGGCCCAACGCGCGCGCGCTCGCTCGTTCCAACGAAGAACGCAAGGTCCGCGGACTCTCGCCCCTCGCCCTTCCCGTTGTGCCTGCTGGGGAGGAAGTCCTCGTCGCGCCCCGCGGATCGGCCGGAGGGAGTAACCCGTCCTCCGAGGGTGTGAGTAGCGCTGCCGCCTCGGTGCCGGCCACCGTCTCGGCGACGTCCCCGGTCGCCCTCGCGGCCACGACTTTACCCTCCGCCGTTGATAACAGCGCGCTGGCCGCTTTCCCGCCGGTCCGCAGCCAAGGAGAGATCGGGTCCTGCGCCAGCTTCTCTTCGGTTTACTATATGTCGACCTTCGCGATCGCTCAGGCGAGGGGCCTCGATGTGAGAAATTCCGGCAACGCTGATAAACTCTCGCCGAAATTCGTTTACAACCTGGTCAATGAGGGCGGTGACAACGGATCTTGGTTCACCAGTGTATTTGAGGTCATGCTCAAACACGGGGCGCCGATGTGGTCAGATTTTCCTTACAGTGGAGTCAACACCCCATCGAGCTACCTTGATTGGCCAGTCACCTCAGCGACGTGGCGAGGCGCGATTTCGAACCGGATGGCGTCCAGCTATCAGCTCACGGCTCTCGACACGCCGGCCGGACTCACCCGCCTCAAGACCGCGCTCGCCAACGGCGCTCTCGTCGTCTTCGCGTCGAACATCGATGGCTGGCAATTCGGCACGATCGCCAATGATCCGTCCACGGCGGACGACAACGCGTTCGTCGGTCGGCCCGTGGCGAAGGCCATCCGGATCGACGCGAGTGGGCACGCGATGACCGTCGTCGGCTACAACGATAATCTTTGGATCGACCTGAATAAGAACGGTGTGGTCGATGCGGGAGAAAAGGGCGCTCTCCGCATTGTTAACTCGTGGGGTAGCAGCTGGCAGGACGGTGGTTTTGTGTGGGTCGCCTACGACGCGCTGCGCGTCGTTTCCGCCGTCAGCGGCGTCGGTCCGGACATCACCACCGACCGGGCGGGTAGCGGCACGAGTGACAGCGGCCTGCAAAATCCATTTTGGTATTCGTCGGGCTATGTGCTCGTTCCTCGCCCGAGTTACACGCCGCAACTCCTCGCGGAATTTTCCCTTAAAGGCGTCACTGCTCGTGATCAGATTTCCGTCACCCTCGGTCGCGGAGCGGGCAGTGAGACCGAAGCGAGCACGACCGATACTCCCGGCGCGCTGCAAGCGCAGGGCGGTGCTTTCGCTTTTAACGGAACCACCACGGCCATCGACGGCGTCTTCGTCTTTGATCTGACGGATCTCGTTCAAGCGGGTTCAAACCGTTATTTCGTCAATGTGTTTACGAGCGCAGCGGGCAATGCGGCGACGTTAGCTAATCTGCGCCTGCTGAATGCCCAGGGTGGCGTGCTCGCGACGGGCGCGACTGGGCTGCCGGCGCAGGCCAACCCGTTTGCGTCCGCGTATCTCGGCTTTAGCGTGACGGCGGCGGCGCCGGTCATCACGAGTGCGCTGTCTACGATGGGCACGGTCAACGCGCCATTCACCTATTTTATTCTCGCATCGAATTCCCCTGCGACCTTCGCGGCCGCTAACCTGCCCGCCGGACTGGCGCTCAATGCTCAGTCGGGGGCGATGACGGGCACGCCGCTTTCTGCCGGCACCACCAGCGTCACGATCAGTGCTTCGAATGCGAGCGGGACCGGCTCCGCTACGCTCGCGATCACGGTCGCCGCCGCCGTCTTACCGCCGGTGATCACGAGTGCCGGGACGGCGGCGGGCACCAGCGGTTCCGCGTTCACCTACCAGATTTCAGCGAGCAACTCCCCCCTGGGTTATGGGACCAGCGGAAGTCTGCCCAATGGCTTGAGTGTTAATACCGCGACCGGGCTGATCTCGGGGACACCGGCGCAGACGGGATCATTCAATATTCAAGTTCTGGCGACGAACGCCGGTGGGACGGGTTCCCGCCCGGTCACGATTACGATCGCCGCACCGGTTGTTCCGGTACCGGTGATCAGCAGTGCGACGACGGCGAGCGTGGATGCGGGCAATCTGCTGAATTATCGTATCCAGGCGGCGGGGGCAGTGAGTTTTGGCGCCCAGAATCTTCCGAGCGGCCTAACGGTTGATCCCACCACGGGTGTCATTACGGGGCGCGTGACTTTGGCGCGCTCCTACCAAATTACGCTGACCGCCACCAACGCGACGGGGACCGGTTACGCGACGCTTAACCTCGAAGTTCGAGGCGGCAGCAGTTTCGGTCCGGTCAATGATAATTTTTCGAATCGCATCATTTTAAGCGGGACGGTGGCCAGCGCCACAGGTTCCACGAGTAATGCGAGCGCGGAAACCGGTGAGCCTGCCCACGCGGGTAGTCCGGCTGGTACCTCGGTCTGGTGGTCTTGGATCGCGCCGAGCACGGGTACGCTGGCGCTGGCGACCACGGCCAGTGTGCCCGCGCCGCGAGTGGGTGTTTATACTGGGACCAGCGTGACGACGCTCACCGCGGTGAACCCGACGACGACGGGCGGCGCGAGCTATGGGGTGACGAGCGGGACCACGTACCAGATTGCGGTGGACAGTATCGCCAATGCGACGGGATCGGTTGCGCTCTCCCTTGCGCTCAGCGCGCCGCCGATCGCCTCGCCGGCTAACGATAATTTTGCCGCGGCGATTCCGCTCTCGGCCACGGCGACCACGGCTACGGCTTTGACGACGGCTGCTACTGCTGAGCCGGGCGAGCCGGCGCACGGGTCCGTTGCGGCGAAGTCGGTTTGGTACAAATGGATAGCGCCGGCCGCCGGGGTGTGCGCCGTGAGCACCCGCGGGAGTGACTTCGATACCGTGTTAGCCATCTACACGGGCACGGCAGTGAATGCGCTGACGTTAATCGCACGGGATGATGACAGTGGCGGCAACTCGACCAGCGCGACTACGTTTGTCGCTACGAGCGGCGCCACCTACTTTCTAGCGGTCGACGGTTATGGTGGAGCGTCGGGCAATGTCGCTCTAAGCGTTGCTTTCACGACGGGCTTTACCCGCCCCGCCAACGATAATTTCGCGCTGGCTAAGGTGCTCGTTGGCGAGTCCGCGGTCGACAGCGGGGCCACCAATCTCGCCAGTAGTGAAACGGGTGAACCCGCCCATGCGGCCTCCGCCGCGACCCGCTCGGTGTGGTTCCGTTGGACTGCGACCGGCACGGGGCCAGTTACCGTCTCTACGGCTGGCAGTTCTTTCGATACGGTGCTCGCGGTCTACACGGGTTCGGCAGTCGGGACGCTTCAGCTCGTCGCCAGCGACGACGACGGCGGAGGTAGTTCGACCAGTCTGCTCACCTTTAGCGCGATTTCGGGGGTGGTCTATTCTCTCGCGATCGATGGCTATAACGGTTCGGCGGGTAATTTCAGCGTGTCGCTCGCCCAGTCCCAGGGCGCGCCCTCGAATAATAATTTCTCGGCAGCCGCGACGCTCACGGCCGGCGTCCGGGCGACGGCGACCAACCTGCTTGCGACCGCCGAGGCGGAGGAACCGGCGCACTTTTTGGGCGGCACCTCACCGAATGTGGCCGTGAAATCGCTGTGGTGGCGCTGGACCGCCGCAGCTTCGGGCTTCGTTTCCCTGACGACCGCTGGAAGCAATTTCGACACGGTCCTGGCTGTTTACACGGGGTCGTCGCTGAGCGCGCTGAGTCGCGTCGCGGAGAATGACGAGGCCACGACCCAAGATTCGACCAGTGGAGTTTTCTTTCGCGCGGTAGCGGGGCGCACCTATTATATCGCCGTTGATGGCTACTCGGGTGCCTCGGGTTCAGTGGTCCTGAACCTTACGCCGTCGAGCACCCCCAGCGTCGTTTACGCCACGGATTTTGATGCATTTACCACGGGTGCGGGCCAATTGGTCGGGCAGGAGCAATGGGCCGAGTGGCACGCGCCCGCCACGAGTGGCGCTCAGGGGGTTCTCGCCCAGGGAATCCCCGGTCAAGGTCGCGGTGGTTACCTGGGTTTTGGTGCCCCGTCTTTTGGCACGGACACTACCTCGACATCGGTTTACGTTTATCGGCCCCTCAACTTTGATCCGGTTGCCGAGGCCGTGCCGATTGTGCAAGTGCGGGCGGACGTCTACATCGTGGGTTCGACTAACGGACGCAACGACGTCTTCCGCCTGTCGTTGTATAATAAGCAAGGGTCTCCACTCGGTGGATTCAATTTTGACACTGCAACCCTCCAGGTTTCGACCGGTAACGGCGCCGCGATCGCGACATCGAATGCGACGTTTGCGTTTAACACCCGCTACACGATCCTGGGGACCTTCAATTTTACGACGAAGCGGTGGACGGCGCGCATGAATGGGGTGAACCTCACCGTTGACTCGGCCTTCGCGGTTGGGGTCACCACGGGGGTTGATGTGGGAGATTTCGATTTTGTCTGGACCCTGACCAATGGGGAGCGTTTGCCCGGCGATAACTTCATCGTTTTTGATAATTTCGCGATTACGGCCGACGCCGAGCCGAGCGCCGTTCCGGTCCTGCAGCTACCGTCGGCGCCCACGGGGGTTTTGGGCACGCCGTTTGCCTATGCGCTCGCGGCAACCAACGCACCGATTCGGGAGTACGGTGCCACCAACTTACCGCCAGGACTTAGCTTCAATACGATCACCGGCCTCGTCGCGGGAACGCCGACGCAGACAGGCTCATTTACGGTGAGTTTTACGGCGACCAATCTGCGGGGCCAGAGCGCGCCGAGCTCGACGGTTTTCACCATCCTCGCCGGTCCGCCGGCCATCACGAGTGTCGGGACCGCGACGGCGGAAAAGAGCAAGGCATTCTCGCATCAGATCATCGCGACCAATTCACCGCAAAAGTTTACGATCATCGGCAGCACCGCGCTGCCCAGCGGCCTCACCCTCGATAGCGCGACGGGCCTGATCAGCGGGAGCCCGCTCGTTACGGGGCGCTACAGTGTCACCCTCTCGGCTGAGAATGCTGCGGGCGCGGGCACCGCATCGTTTGTGCTGAACGTGGCTGCGAGCGTGCCGGTACCTGCTAACCAGACGATTACCTTCGGTGCACTGGCGGCGAAGACCTTCGGCGATGCGCCGTTTCCGCTCAGTGCGACGGCTTCATCAGGGCTCAGTGTGACCTATGCCAGTGCGAACACCGCTGTCGCCACCGTGACTGGCAACACCGTGACGATCGTGGGTGTTGGCACGACGACGATTACGGCCAGCCAGATCGGCGATGCGAACTACAACGCGGCTCCTGCGGTCGTGCAGACGTTGACGGTGAACAAAGCTGCGGCAGCGGTGAGCTTGGGCAACCTCGCTGCAATGTACGACTCCACGCCAAAGGCGGCGAGTGTAGCGACTACGCCCTCGGGCCTCACGACGAACGTGACTTACGACGGTTCTGCGACGGCTCCGACCAACGCGGGCAGCTACGCGGTGGTGGGCACGATCGCGAACGCCAACTACGCCGGCTCAGCCTCAGGCACGCTCGTGATCGGAAAGGCGAACCAGACGATCACGTTCGGCGCGTTGGCGGCGAAGACCAACGGGGATGCGCCGTTCACGCTGGGTGCGACGGCGTCGTCTGGCCTGCCTGTCAGCTATGCGAGTTCGAACACCGCTGTCGCTACCGTGAGCGGCAGCACCGTGACAATCGTTGGTGCCGGCACGACGACGATTACGGCGAGGCAGGCGGGCAATGCGAATTACAGCGCCGCGACCGACGCGACGCAGACCCTGACCCTTTCGGGCACGCCGCCGCAGTACGCGATCACGACCTTCAGTCCGCAGCCGGTGGCCGCGGGTGGCGAGGTGACGTTGACGGGTACGTACCCGACGGGGAGCGTGCCGGTGATTACGTTGGATAATGGCAGCACTACGCCGGTGGCGACGCTGACGGCGGGGTCGAACTCCGCGAGCCAGATAAAGGCGACTGTGCCAGCAGGTACGGCCAGCGGGACCTACGCGCTGAAGGTGACGTTTGGCACTGGCAACGCGGCGGTGGTGCTGGGGATACCGACGTTCGTGGTGGGGACGGGAGGTG
>CANHJG010000035.1 GCA_947461205.1 Opitutia bacterium | reverse complement strand
CAGTACCGCGAGATCACTGTAGGCGCTCGGGCCCGGCTCGAGCGAGCGCGTCGCCGCCCAAGTCCGTCCGTCGTCGGAACTGAGCTTCACGGTGAGATTCTCGCGCTCGCGGCGAGAGCCGGGGGTGGCCACGCCGCTGGCGCGGGCGAGCGAGACCGGGCCGGAGAAGAGCAGGCGCGTTTTCCCGGGAGTGGCAGGATCGTCGTAGCTGAAGAGGCTAGTCTGGCAGATCGGCTCGATCAGCGCGTCGGCAAACGCAGGCGGGGTCCAGCCGGTGGAGCCGTCGGGGCTGAAGGTGACGATCTTTCGATGGACCGGGGCATGGTTGCGCGCGATCAGCATCACGCGCCCGTCGCCAAGCTGCGCCACCATGGGTTCATTCGTGCCCGGCGTGTCGGCGGCGGCGCGGGGGACGGCGATGTCGCCGCGCTGCCAGGTCGCGCCACGATCATCGCTATAGATTGTCGCCACAACTGAGTTGCTGTGCGCGCCGCCCTCGGCTTTTGCCAGCCAGACGGGGACGACCAAGCGGCCGTTTCGGAGCTGGATGCCATGACCGGGCCCCGTCGCGATCACGCGCCACGGCCACTCGGGCCGAAAGCGGTCGGCGGCGGCGGTGAGGTCGACGGGCTGGCTCCACGTGAGGCCGTCGTCGGTGCTGCGCACGTAGAATGCGCGCATGTATTCCACGCAGTAAATCAGGTGCACGGTGCCATCTCGGTCGGCGATCGCCACGGGGTTATTGACGGTCTGCTGGCCCGGGTCGCCGATCACCTTGCCGGGCGGTTGGGCGGCGTTGGCGGGATTGCGCGGCAGGCGCGGACCCACGTGCGCGACTTGCCGGGCACGATCAAACGTGCGGCCACCGTCGGTGCTGCGGCGCCGGTGGATCTCGATCTCGCCCCAATCGAGACCGGAAAACTTTCGCGCCTCGCAGAACGCGAGCACGGTACCCCGCGCCGTGACGACGAGGCACGGGATGCGGTAGGAGACGAACCCGTCGGTCTTTTCCTCGAAAAGATGGGTTTTCTCTAGCACCGGCGCGGCGGCGGCCGTGGAGACGGCACTCCCCAACGCCGCAGCGAGCATGCACGTGGCGGTCGAGATCAGAGCAGAAGCACAGCGCATGGGGATAAATTTCAGAACGAACCGCGCACGCCGACGTTCGTGTAGAAACCGAGTTCCTGCCAACGGGAGGGCTTGGCGTAGTCGGGCGTACCGGGCGCGTAGCGTTGCAGGTCTTGCACGAAGCCACCCCAGTCGACCACGGACACATAGAGCGCGTAGCGGCGGGAGAGCTGGTAGGTGGCGTTCACGCCGATCCGCATGCGCTTGGCCTGGTAGTTGAAGGTGTCGGCCGGAACCGTAGCGCTCGCCGCGACGGCGCCGGTGCGCGTATCGCCGAGATAGCTGATCGTGGTTTTGAGCGCGAGGCGACCGCGGACGAAATTGAGACCGCCGCCGAGCGACTTGGGATTGTAGCCGGCGAAATCGGCCGTGTTGGTTCCGCTGAGGTTGAGCTTCGTGAAGTTCACGAACGCCTGCAGACCGCGCGCCCACGTCGGCAGGAACGTGAGCGACTGCCGGTAGGACAGCTCGAAGCCATCGATCTGCGCGTCGCCGGCATTGAGGCGCGTGGAGATTTGGTAGGTCAGCAGCGAAGGGTCGCTCTCGAGGCCATACTGCTCGAGGAGCGCGGGCGTGGCTGCGGTGCTCACGCTGCCGAAGAAATCCTTCACGCTCTTGCGAAACACCCCGATCGAGCCGAACCCATCCTTGATCTGGTAGCTTTCGAGCGAGAGGTCATAGCTCCGCGCACTCCACGGTTTCAGTCCGGCGTTGTTAACGGTGATCACCGGGTTGGCGACATCGGGATCGGAGATGGAGGTGCTCGGAATGACATTGTTGATGTTGGGCCGGCCGAGCGTATGCGCATAGGCGGCCCGGAGAATCACGTTTTCCGTGAGGTTGAACGACAGGTTCACGCTCGGATAGGAGCCATCGTAGTGGCGATCGGCGGTGGCGCCGCGCTCGACATAGCGGAGCTTGCGCAGCACGAGCGGATCCGGAGACAGGGGGACGCGTTGGATGCCAGCAAGATTCGGATTGCCGTCGACGAGGGCGCCGTTCGCGTTCCGCTGGAATTGGGCGTTGATGTCGTTCAGCGGGCCCGTGCCCTTGTCGTCGGTGCGCTCGTAGCGGATGCCGGCCACCACCCACAGCCGATTCTTGAAGAGCCGCGCGTCGGCGCGGAAATAACCCGCCGAAATGGTCTCCCGCAGCCGGCGCGAGTTGTTGACGAAGTCCTGGTGAATCTGCGCTTCGTCGAGGACGAACCACGAGGGATTCGCCTTGGCGAGATCGAACATTTTTTGGCCACTGATCCAGCGAACCTTTTTACCGAAAACCGTCGGCGAACCGGCGATGAAGGCGTCGTCGAATACGTCGAACCGGCTCGCGAGCCGGTCGGCGGCGAGCGTCGAGCCGTTGGGCCGGAACGCCCAGGTCTTTCCGTAGCGGCGCTGGTCAGTGGTATAGGTGTCGATGGCCGTCCCGACCTTGAGCGTGAACGGAATTTTCCCGAGAAAGTCCCGGGCCAAATCGAGGCGGAGCGTGTTCTTGTGGGTGTTCCAATCGGGCTGGTTGGTCGTCGGATTGCCGAGCGTGTAATTGCCGCCGTCATAGAGATCCACCGGGGTGCCGGCGCGCGTCGCGCTGTAGCGCGTGGGAATCGTGCCGCCCGAGGCGGGAATATCGTCTCCGCGGAGGACGACGCCGGTGAGCGTAGCGGGCGCAAGGTTGAAAAAACCCGCATCAATGTCGTGACGGTCGGAAGCGGAGGCGGAGATCGCCCCGTTGAGATCCCAGCGCCAGAGGTCGCCGCGGTGGCGGTATTTGAGCGTGGTGTGTTTGGTCTGGGTGGTGATGTCGACGTTCTCGCCCACGCCATTCATCGTCACCGTGCCGACGCCCGCGGCGGCGCCCTGCGTAAACGTCGCCCCGCCGGTCGCGCCCGCGCCGTAGCCAAAACCGAGCACGCTGCGCGTAATGTGGAGGCCGTAGTCGCGGTAATTCACGTTGGCCGAGATCATGTCCGTCGGGCTGATGCGCCAGTCGATCCCGACGGAGCCCTGCAGCGTCTTAAAGGTCTGCGCGAGACTGTTCCACTGGCTCGTGGTTTGCACCAGCCGCACGAGATCCCACGTGGGCTGCTCGTCGGTCTCTTTGGTCCCGGTCTCCATCGGTTTGAAACGCCATGTGCGCGAACCACCGACCGTGATGGCGAGGTTGCGCTTGACCGGCTGCAGATAACCAAAATCGAAGGACGGCTGGATGAAACGCGGCGAGTTCGCCGAGTTGTGGTTGCGCGGACCACCATCGAAGGTGAGACCGTTGCGATTGTGAAACTGCGTATAGACGTTGTAGCTGACTTTCCGCGTCTTGGACTCGAAGCCGCTCCGCGAGATCAGATTGATCGAACCGCCGAGCCCGGAGGCGGACAGATCGGGCGTGGGGACCTTGGTCACCTCGACGCGAGAGACGTTGTTCATCGGCATCTCCCGCAGATCGAGCGCGCGGCTGTTGCCACCGAACGAAGTCGCCATTTCGCCGCCATCAAGCGTGAGGCCGGAGTTATTGCCGGGAAACCCGCGCAACGAGACCGTGGTCGGTTCCGAGCCCGAAGTCGCAATCGAGACGCCGGGCAGGAAGAGCAGAAACTCGCCGATGTTCTCGCTGCCGCGGTCGCCGAATTCATCGAGCGCGACGACATTTTTGATATTCGGCGCATTGCGCTGCTCGTTCATCGAGATCGCCTGCGCGCTCATCTCGCGGTCGGCGGTGACCGTGAACGCGTCGAGCTTGACCGCTTCCGCTGTCGTCGCACTTCGGCTCGCCCGGTCGAGCACGAGTTCAAAATCACGGCGTGCCTCGGCTCCGGGCGCGACGCTGAGGGTCGCCTTCTGGGGTACCATGCCGAGGTAGGCCACACTGATCCGCACCTCGCCTGCCGGGATACCCGTCAGACGAAACGCGCCGGCCTCGTCGGTGATCACTTCCCGACCCGCGCCCTCCAGCGAGACGCGGGCATTGACGAGCGCGGAACCCGTCGCGCTGTTAAACACCCGGCCTTCGATGACACCCGCAGCGGGTTGCGCGCGCAGAGGAACGGTGAGCAGCACGGCGAAGGCGAAAAACACTGCGGGAGCGTGGATGCGAAAGAAAGAGGGCATGGCTGCTGTGAGCACCCGCGATCCTTGTCGGTCGCGAGGGAACCGAACAGGGCGAACCACTGGTCTGTTTTTGGCACCAAAGGCCGCTGGACGACGATCTCCCTCGTCCCCGCCGGACCCGGAGGAAGGCGTCTTCACGACCGGTCTGGCGCAGGTCGAGATTCGACGTGCGGCGAGGGGGCAAAGGCCGAGGAGATCGATACGAATTCAGGCGTCGCCCTCCGGCAGAGCTCGCCTTCGCCGACTTGGCGCAGCACGCCGACCCGTTGAGCGACGCTTGTGGACGAACGAACGGGTGCATTTTTCCGACTGCTTGAGGCCGACTTCGCAGCAGGGCGAACCGACCGCAAACCGGCTTCAGCGCGCGGCCGGCGCGCCGGTGAGCCACTCGAGGTTGAAGCGGGTGGCGACGATGTCGGAGTTTTTCTCGTAGAGGCAGAGCACGGTGCCGTCGGGCAGCACGGCGAGGTCGGAATAGGCGCTGGGGCCGGCCTCCAGGGTCTTGTTCACGGGCCAGGTCTTCCCGTCGTCGCGGCTGAGTTTAATCGAGAGGTTTTCGCGTTTTCCCTTGGTCGCCGGGATCTCCTTCCCCGCGGGATCGCGCCCGAGGGTGTGGGGAGCCGAGTAAATCTGCGTGCCGGGCTGCGCCGGATGGGCGACGATGCTCGCCATGCAGATCGGCTCCCAGAGCTGGTCGTGGAACTTGGGCGTACTCCAGCCGGTCGCGCCGTCGGTGCTCAGGCTGACGAGCTTGCGATTGGCCGAGGAAACGTTGCGCGCGACGAGCATGACGCGCCCGTCGGCGAGCGTGGTGATCATGGTCTCGTTGGGGTCGCCAAACTCGCCGGTATTCGGGAAGGCGATGTCGCCCGCTTTCCAAGTGCGGCCGTGGTCGTCGCTGTAAATGGTCGCCGCGGCCGAAGGCTTGTGGTCGCCGACTTTTCCGTAGGCGAGCCAGATGGGGACGACGAGCCGACCGCTCTTGAGCTGGAGCCCGTGACCCGGGCCGGTGGCGATGACCTTCCAATCATACGTGGCGCGCAACGGTTCGAACGTCGCGGTGCGATCGACGGGGGCGCTCCACGTGAGGCCGTCGTCGGTGCTGCGCATCGAGAAGGCGCGCGCGTAGTTCACGCAGTAGACGAACTCGATCGCGCCGGTGGTGTGGTCGACGATGGCGACGGGATTGTTCACCGTCTGCTCGCGATCGCCACCCGACGCCTTGCGCGGGTTACCCTCGAGGCGCGCGGCGCGGTGGGCGATCTGGCGCGGCGCGTCCCACGTTTTGCCGCCGTCGATGGAACGGCGCAGGTGGAGCTCGATCTCGCCCCAGTCAGCGCTGTTATTTTTCCGTGCCTCGGCGTAGGCGAGCACGGTGCCCTTGGGCGTGACGACGACACCCGGGATGCGATAACGCGCGATGCCAGCCATCTTCTGGGGAAACACGTCGGAGGTTTCGAGCAGCGGTGCGGCCTGAAGGAGTCCGGCGCAGACAGAGAGAAGCAGGGCGAAGCGGGGCAGAATCACAGGGTACGCTTTGCCAATTCCCCGGGCCTCCGACAACTGCAATCCACTGGTTCCTTTTCCCGGCCAGCGAGCGAGTGGGCTACTCTTTTTTCGCGTCGAGTTGGTGGCCGTGCTGCACCACCGCGTTGCGGCCGCCTTTGTTCAACTGGTCCAGCACGCCGGCAAGGCGACGGCGCTTCTCGTCGGTCGCGGCAAACATTTCCAACTGCTGGCCACCGTCCTCCACGTTGGAGAAGCGCACGCTCACGAGGCGCAACGGGCGCTTTTTCGTCCACGCCTCGCGCAGCAACGGCGCCACCAACGGATAAAACGGCGCCTCCAGGTCCGTCGCGTGGGCGAGGCTGCGCCCATGCGTCTCCTGCGTAAAGTCGGGGTAGCGCACCTTCACCGTCATCGTGCGCACCCGTTTCTTGTCTTCCCGCACTTTGGGGAGGAGTTCGTCGACCATGCGCTTGGCCACGCGCTCGATTGCGGCGAACTCCGCCACGTCCTCGAAAAACGTCTCCTGCTGCGAGTAACTCTTCGCGTCCTCGCGCTCGGTGTGGACCGCGCGTTCGTCCTCGCCCCGGGCCGTCGCGCGCATCTCGCGCCAGCTGCGGCCGAAAAGTGCTTCGAGTTCACGCTCGGTCTTCCCGGCGATTTCGCCGATCAGGCTGAGCCCGCGGGCGTTGAGCGCCGCTTCGGTTTTCGCACCGATTCCGGGCAACTTGCCAATGGCCAGCGGCGCGAGAAACGCCGCCTCCGTTCCCGGCGGCACGACGACGAAGCCGCGCGGCTTGCGGAGCTTGGAGGCGATCTGCGAGACGAGTTTGTTCGTCGCGATCCCGAACGACACCGGAATCTGGAGCTCGGCCGCAAGGCGGTGCTGCAGTCCGCGTACCCGCGCTTCGATTTCCGGCGAATCGGCAAAACCGCACGGCCCTAGATCAAGATAGCCTTCGTCGATCGAGTTGCGCTGCACTAACGGCGTGAGGGTTTCGCAGAGATCGAACATCTGGTGCGACACCTTGCTGTAAAGCCCCGACGTGTGCGGCAGCATGATCAGGTCCGGGCATACCTTGAGCGCGCGCTGGGTCGGCATCGGCGTATAGACGCCGCAGGCCCGCGCTTCATAGCTCGCGGAGGAGATGATCCCGCGCTCGCGGCCACCCACGGCGCATTTCGTACCGCGCAACTCCGGTTTCAGCGCCAGTTCGCACGAAACAAAGAATGCGTCGGCATCGAGGTGGACGATGGTCGGGAGGGGCGACATATTAAATTTCCGAAATTAAAGATTCACCCGCGCCCCCGCGCGACGCAAGCTAGCCGATATGGGACGTCAATGGCTCCACGCGAAACGCGCGATCGTAAACCTTAAAAAAGGTCAGGTCGTGGGCAAACTGGTCAAAGAAATCACCGTCGCAGCCAAGCTCGGCGGTCCCGATCCCGAGGGGAACGCGCGACTGTTTGCGGTGCTCGAAAAAGCCCGAAAGGCCGGCGTGACGCGCGATGCCATCGAACGCGCTATCGCCAAGGGCTCGGGGACCGGGAGCGACAAATCGGCGATGGAGCAGGTGTGGTTCGAAGGCTATGCTCCGCACAAGGTGCCGGTCATGGTCGAGGTCTATACCGACAACCAGCAGCGCACCGCCCCGGAGATCCGCCAGCTCTTCCGTCGCGGCGTCCTCGGCCAGTTGCACAGCAATAAATTTTTATTCGATCACGTCGGCATCGTCGACGCCCATCACCCCGATGTCACCATCGATCTGGAAGCGACGGCCATCGAGGCCAGCGCGAACGATTTCGAACCGCTGACGCATGCGCAGAACGACGACATTCCCGAAGGCTGCGCCGGCGCGCGATTCATCACCGAGCGTGCGGCGGTGCACGCGGTGTCGGTCTGGTTGAAGCAGAACGGCTGGACGATTATCACGGCCGAAATCGGCCACCTCGCCAAGACCTACCCGGAACTCAGCGAGGCCGATCGCGCTGATGTCGGCGAATTCCTCCAAGAACTTGAGGATCACGAGGACGTGCAGCGCGTCTGGGCCGCCGTGAAGTAGGTCCAAGTCGGGCGGGCTTCAGCTCGCCTTTGGCCCCGACACGGCCCGCCCAATTGCGGGCTGAAGCCCGCCCTACTTTCGGAACACGAGCTCCCGTGACGGCTCGCGACCGTGGCCCGTGATCACCAGACGATCCGGCAGGATGCGGGCAGTCGCAAACGCGGTGGTCGCCGCCGTTTCGACCATGCCGCGCATCGTCACGCAGGGGATGCCGGCGTGCTCCGCGAAATGGCCCGCGTGGTTGTGGCCGTTGAGCCACGCCACGACCGCCGGTTGATTTTCCAGAGCGGTGAGCACAGCGGACGAATTCCACACGTTGTGTTCGTTCGCCGGGGCGACCGGATGATGCGCCAAGACGATAACTTTTCGCCGGGCCGCACGGGCTTCCGCGCAGACCCGGCCAAACCAGGCGAGCTGCGCCGCGCCGATCCCGCCGTTCCACGGCTTGGCCTGCCTGACTTTTTCAACCTCAAGACGCTGCAATTCGGCGGCGGCCGCCATCCGCTCCGGCGAACCGGCCGCGTGCGCGTAGGTGCTAACGTCATTCGTGTCGAGAATCACAAAGCGAAACTCCCCCTGATCGAAAAACCGGTAGCGCGCCTCCAAGCCGAGCCGACCCGGCACCTTGGCTTTCAGTTCCTCCAACACGTCGAAGTCGTGGTTGCCGAGCAGGTGGTGCCAGCGGTGACGGCTGGCCGCAAGCGGCCGGGTGATCTCGTCAAAACTCCGCCACTCGCGATCGATCAGATCGCCGAGGTGCGCGCAAAACCCGAGGTTGCGTCCGTTAAAGTGCTCCACGGCGGCGGCGAGTTTCCCGAGAGACTTCCGGTAGAAACGCGTGCCCTTGTCGTCGACGTCGGCGTATTGCGCGTCGGCGACGAGTCCGATCTCGAAACCGGCCTGCACCGCGCCGCGCAGGATCGCCGGGGCCGAGGCCGCGAGCAGCGTCCCTTTCAAAAAGCCCCGGCGGTTCCAATGGTTTGGCTTCATGTGTTCACTTTCGGCAACCAGCCGTTGAAGCGCATCCACGATTCGCAGTGCCGCGGCCATTCCGCGGTGGGTCCGAGCTTGGGGTCCATGCCGGCGCCGTGCGGTCCCTTCGGGTAGAGGTGCATCTCGATCGGGGCTTTCGCACGCCGCATGCCTTGGTAGAAGAGGAGGCTGTTTTCCACCGGGACCGTGGCATCCTCTGAGGAATGAACCAGAAAGGTCGGAGGCGTGTCCTGCGTGATTTGCTCGTCGACCGAGAGGTGATGCCGCGCCTCGTCGTCCGGTTTGTCTCCGAGCAAGGCGCGGCGCGAGGTGCCGTGGGCAAACGGGTCCTGCATCGTAATCACCGGAAACACCAGCACGAGGAAGTCGGGGCGTCCGCTGATCCGATCGAGCGGCGATCCGGTGCGCCCCTCGGGCGCGTCGAACAGCGTGCCGGCGGTCGCCGTGAGATGGCCGCCGGCCGAGCCGCCGAGCAGGCCGATGCGCTCCGGCTTCACGCCCCACTCCGCCGCCCGCGACCGCACCGTCCGGACGGCACGCAACGCATCGCGCAACGGAGCGGGATGGCCGTATTCAACATTCCGGTATTTGAGCACGAAGACGGTGATCCCGAGAGCATTCAGCCAGCGCGTGATCTCGCCGCCCTTCGCCCCCACGGCAACGCGGATGTAGCCGCCACCGGCCGCGTAAATCACCGCCGTGCCGTTGGCCGTGCCTGCCGCCGGCGCATAGACCGTCAGCGTCGGGCGGTGGATGTTCGTGAACCGACCGTTGCCGTCGTCCTTCTCGGGGCCGGCGTCGGCCTTGAGGTCCGGCACGCCTTCGGGCCAGAGGTCGATCACGGGGGCGGCCTCAACGGCAAAGATCGGGGTGGTCAGGTGCGCGAAGAGTAGTGCGGCCCAGAAAGCGAGACGTGCGGTCATAGAAAAATTTAGCGTGGGTCCCAGGGAAACAAGACCGTCGGCGCGTGGGCGTAGCGCGTCATCGTGAGCGTGAGGGTTGCGCCCGCGCCCGGCGCGAGCCGCGCCGAAAAAGCCGCCGCCCCCACCCGGGTCGCTCGCCCCCCGTGCTCCACCGATTCGATCCGGTGCTCCCCGTAGCCGCCGCCTTGCACGAGGACTGTGCGGGATGCGGTCGCGCTGAGATTCACCAGCGTCACGACCGTCCGCGTCGCGCTCATTGCCGAAACCAGCGCCCCCACATCAGCGGGCACGCCGGCGCGTTTCTGCTCGGGATCGAAATACCGCAGCCGCGCGTTAAGCAGACCGCCCTCGCGGCCCGGGAGCAGCGCGCCCCACATCAGTTGCACAAGCGCCGCCGTCGCGGCCGGGTTCGCGTCCATCATATTGTCGGCAAGTCGCTTTTCCGGCACCGAATCGTCGGCCCGAAATTTAGCCACCTTTTTGCCGAGGCCGGCGAGGTCCTGGCGGAGCGCCGCCTCGGCGTAGGCGGGATTCTTTCCCTCCAAGTAATCCACCCACGCGTTCGGACCGACGCGCGCGCGATCGTCGGCGCGCTGGGACCAGTACCACGTTTCCAGTGCGCCGACGGCCCACGGCGTGCGCTGCCAACCATACCAGCCCTTCGCGCCGAACATCGTGGGATACTCCTTTTGCCCGCCGACGGTGCGCGCCTGGGCGTTCACCGCGTCAGTCATCGTCCGCCACGCGTCGACGTATTTTTGGTCGCCGGTGACGAGCAGGGCGTTGTTAAAACCCACCAGGGCGCGCGCGATGCGGTTGCGGTTCTCCGGTTTGCCGGAGACGGGGTTCACCGGACTGAAACCCCACCCATAGGCGCCGCTCCACCATCGGCCGTCGGCCCCACCCACCGTACCGTCGAGGCCCACGTGACTCGGAATTACGCCGCCGTTCTGCGCCATGCGCGCGAGCCAGGCGTCCATGTAGTCCACGATCCAATTCCGGTAGCCCGCTTCGTGCGTGAGCAGGTAAGCGTTGGCGGGCAGCACCGTCGCCACGAGGTTGATAAAGTGGTCGCCCACCACCTCGGTGTAGTCGCGATAGTGGTCGAGAAACTCCGCATACGTCCGCTCGCCGTGGCCGAGCTTGAAGCCGGTCGGATCAAATGGATCGCCGACCCAATCGAGCGCCGTGGCCGGCCGGAGCATCGGGCCCTTGCTGCCGTTTTGCATCGACCGAATGAGCTTCAGCTTCGCGTCGTAGTTCGGCGCCGCTGGATCCTCGCCCAAGTAAAGCCCGGCGAACCGCCGCACGCGGGCCTGGTAGGCCGGCAGCGTGGCCATCGAGAGTCCCATCAGATTGAAACACTTCAGCCCTTCGCCGTGATGCATCCAGTCGGACTGCGCCGAAAATTCCTTATAATATATCCCGTCGCGGCCCGCCGGCACCTCGGTCGTCTTCGCTTCGGAGTATTGCCGGATCATCCCCTCCCACGTTTTTACGTAAACGCGCGCGATCTCGTCGCTCGCCCCCAGCGCGTGCAGTTCAGGCCAACCCGTGAAGTTCTCAAACGCGTCGTCCGGCCCATCGTTGGCCCCCCAGCGCACGAAGCACTGCACGTAGCCGCGCCCGTCGTAATACTTTTCGGCAAACTCGCGGCACGCCGGGACGTTTTCCGCCAACAGCCGCCGCTCCAGTTTCGCCCACTCGGGCGCGGCCATCGGCGTCGTGATCGCGAGCGCCGGCTCCGCCGCAGCCACGCCCGACGCCGAGACGGCGAACCACAACGAGGTGAACCAGCGGACGGGTTTCATGGGGAGGCGGACAATCAAGCGGCGATACGGGGAACGCAGCGCAAATTGGGTCGGACAGTCCCTTCCGGGCTTATCCCCCGAGTGCCATCACGCCTTTGAACACCATGATTACCACGCCCACCAACGCGCAGCACACCGCAAACCCCCCGGCATCCATCCGGTTCCATTTTGTGAATTCCCAATCCGTTTTGGGAAACAATTTGTGGTGATCGAAGCGCGTGGGGTGGGCGTAGCTGGCCGCGACGGCTGCGGTGTCCAAGTCGGGAGTGGAGGCCACGGGCGTTTTCATGCGCGCGTAGAAGCGGGCCACGCGGTCGGGTTCGGTGCGGCGGGTGAGCAGGCTCACCCCGAAAATCAGCGAAATGGGGATCAACGCATCCACGACGTAACGGGTCGTCAGCAGCTGCGCCGAGTTGAAACCCGCCACGTCAACCCCAAGGATTTTCAGCAGGAAGACTTCCGTGCGAAAAAGCCCCTTGCCAGTCCGCGGCGACGCCGGATCGCGGGGATCGACGCGAATGACCCCCTCTTCAAAGAAGAGCGCGATCGGTTCGATGCGGCGCGTTTTCATGAAACTGTCCCCCACCTTCGTCGCGCGACCCGCCGTGACATCGGCGGCGGTTGCGATGGCAGCAACCGTCACCACGCGCTCCCGCGTCAGCTGCGTCAGCATCTCCGAGCGAGCCAGCGCTGGCATCAGGGGAACCACCGCGGGAATCACGGCAATCAGCAGAATGGTGGCAAACACCTGCACCACCACCGCCGTTTGCGTCACGCGTCGCCACAAAAACAGCACCGTAATCGGCACGCCCCACACGAGCAGGAGTACGATCATAAATTTCAGGATCACGATCACACTGTTCAGAAAAAGCCCGACGATGACACCCGCGCCAAGGAGCGCCGGCACGGCGAGTCGCGCGACGACCATGTAGTGTCCGTCCGTACGACCGGGCAGCAACGGCTCGTAGAGGTTTTTCACCAGCAAGCCGGACAGCACGACCGATTGCGCTCCGAGCACCGCGATTTTCCCACCCAGAATACCCGTGATCATGATACCGATGAGTCCGACCGGCAGCAGCTCGCGCGTGAGCAACCCCCACGCCTGATCGGCGTCTGGGAGGCCCGGCCCAAAGAGCGCAAACGCGATGAGGCCGCAATAGGCCCAGGCAATGGTGACAAATCGCTTGGAGAACCCGCCGGTCACCGCACCGAGCCGGGCGGCCATTTCGTCTTTCGCCGATCCGGAGATCGTCATGTTCGCCTGCGAGCCGGCAATTCCGATCAATTGGACCAAAAGCAGGGCGCAGATCGAATACCACGTATATTCCGAGGCGATATCGCCGCCGAAGAGATTGAACATCACATCGGGCACTTTCTCGTGCAGCGCGGTCGGGCCGCCCAATCGCCACAGACCAAACGGAATCAAAATGACCGAAATCAGCACGACCAAAATGGCCTGGACCGCATCAACGACGGCCGAAGCCTTTAGTCCTCCGAGCATGATGAACACCGCCACCAGACTCGTCGAAACAAGATAGAAAATCGCCGGATTCAGGTAGGTCACATACGGCTGCAGTTCGCCGCGCTGGTAGTAATCGCGCAGCGTGGAGTAGCGGGTCTCCTGGAACGTCGCCAATTCTCCGCTTTGCCGCTGCGTGCGCAGTGCGATGAACTCGTGATACTCCTTCACCATCGTCTGCTCTGCGACCGTGTAGACGATGGGATCCTTCACCATGAGCGGCTGCAGGGTTTTCAGCGCCATCACATTGCCGCCGGCGATCACGCCCACCACGGCGATCATCAACATCGTCACGGCATAGAGGGTCGCGAGGGAGCGGCTACCAAAACGATCCGAAAAAAGGTCCGCCATGGTGGTGAGCCGCACGCGGCGAAACCACACGTTCATGAACCAATAGTAGGGTGTCAGGAAGAGGGTGATCAGCGCGAGCCAGGCCCCGCCGGCGCCTTGGCGATACACCGAACTGGCGGTCGTCGTCGCCTGCCCCGGATCGGTCATGTTACCGAAACTGAGGAAAAACTGGAGCCACCGGCCCAAGGACCGGCCGCCGAGGAAAAAATCTTTTTCGCCCTTTACCCCGTGCGAGAAAATTTTGCCGATCACAAGGACTGTAATGATATAGGCGACAATGATGGAGGCATCGATCCAATGGAGGCCGAAAAATTTCATGGGGTGGTGCGATCAGACAAAATTGCTAAGCGCAGCGGGGCGAGAACTAATCGGCGTGGATCGGAAATTGGGTGCGCGGGCGGGCCCTGGTCATGGGCTGAACGCGGTTCGCCGCCTCCAGGCGCGGTCCCCTTCCGGTGAACCCTTCACGCCAGATTTCGCCCGCGGCCGCGCTGCCCGGCACGTCGGGGACCTGGATCCGGTTTGCGGATGCCTGCACGGATCCGCCCACTCCACGATCCCTTCGGCCGAGACCACCGCGAGTGGGTTGCCGGCGGAATCGGCGCAGAGCAACGGCTGGGCGGCGCGTGCGGACCGCCAGGCAACGGCCAAAGGCGACCGGCCACGCCCGACCGAGAGATTTTTTGCCACCGGGGGCGCGGGTTGGGGCAAAACCCTGCGCCACTCCCCGCGCCCGCCGCCAGGCCCGAACCGCGCCGCTCGCTCGGCTGGCCAGCATGCGTTGCGCCGCCGTGCGTTCAGGGATCCCCCGCGGCCGGCGCGGCGGCGGGATTGCTCGCGGCGATTGCCTCGCGGGCGGCGGCCACGAGCGCCTCCATCTTGAATGGCTTCGCCAAAACCCGGGCGGCGCCGAGTTTTTCCGCGATGGTCAGGTAAAGGTGCATGTTGAGGGGCAGGTCGCCGGATATCACAAGCAGCGGCAGCCGCGGGTGGCTGTAGTGCAACGCGGTCAGTGTCTCGATACCGTCTCGCTCCGGCATCACCACATCGGTGATGACGAGATCGATCCGTTTTTCGGCGAGGACTTCCGCCACCCGCCGTCCGTCGGGCGCCGCGGACACGTCGAATCCGGCGAGCGTGAGCATTTCGGTGAGCAGGGCCCGGTACGGCGCATTGTCTTCGAGCAGGAGCACGGCAGGCATGACCGGAAGCGGATCCGTGGACGGGCTGTTCATGCCCGAATCCTTGTAAGATCGCCGATGCGACGCCAAGCCGCTCGACCGGCTTTGACAGATCGTTTACGTGCGGAGACTACGCCGCTCCCGGCGCGAACGCAGGCCGTTTCAGCGGCTCGACCGAAGACCGGCAGGGGGCCCCTACGACGCGCGGCGCCACCGCTTCAGCGCCGCACCCGTGAGCGAACGCGGGGCATTCTCGATCGCCGCCCGCGGACCGGCGAAAATCAGTTCCCCGCCCTCGCGTCCGCCGCCGGGCCCGAGATCGATCAGCCAGTCGGCGAGATTGATCACGTCGAGATTGTGCTCGATCACGATCACCGTGTTGCCCTGATCGCGGAGTTTGAAGAGGAGATCCATCAACTTCTGAATGTCCACCCAGTGCAGCCCAGTCGTCGGCTCGTCGAGGATGTAGAGCGTCGAGCCCTGTTGGCGTTTGCTCAACTCCAGCGAGAGCTTGATGCGCTGGGCCTCGCCGCCGGACAGCGTCGTCGCGGATTGTCCGAGGGTGAGATAGCCAAGCCCCACGGCGTCGAGCGTCGCGAGTTTGTCCAGCACGCGCGGAATGTGGCGGAAGAGCGTAATCGCCTCGCGCACCGTCAAGTCGAGGACATCGGCAATGGATTGGCCGTGGAACAGAATCTCGAGGGTCTCGCGGTTGTAGCGCCGGCCGCCACAACCCGGGCAGGGCGCGTAGGCATCGGCCATGAACTGCATATCGAGCTTGATCGCGCCGTCGCCCTGGCAGCGTTCGCATCGCCCGCCGCGGACGTTGAACGAAAAGCGGCTGGCCTTGTAACCCCGCACCTTCGCGAGCGGCACCTGGGCATAGAGGTCGCGGAGGAGCGTCAGCAGGTCGACGTAGGTTGCGGGGTTGGACCGCGGACTGCGGCCGATGGGCTCCTGGTCGACCTGCACGAGCTTCTCGAAAAATTCCAGATTCTCAATGTGACGATGTTTACCGGGAATGGTCTTCGCGCCGTTCAGTTTGCGCGCTGCCGCGGCGGCGAGGACGTCGTTCACGAGCGTGCTCTTGCCGGAACCGCTGACGCCCGTGACACAGGTGAGCAGACCGACGGGGAATTGGGCGTCGATGTCGCGGAGGTTGTTCGCGCGGGCTTCGCGGACGGTGAGCCACGCGCCGTCGGGGAGTTTGGCCTTCGCCTCGCGCGTGACCGCGCGCTTGCGGGAAAGATAGGGGCCGGTGCGCGACTGTTTGGCCGTGAGTGCCGCACACGCCGCCGGGGTGCCCTGGAAGAGCAGTTGCCCGCCCTCTACGCCGGCCTCGGGCCCCAGCTCGATGATCTCGTCGGCGAGGCGCATCGTGTCCTCGTCGTGTTCGACGACGAGCACGGTGTTACCGCGGTCCCGGAGCGCCACGAGGGTGTCGAGGAGCTTTTGGTTGTCGTGCGGATGCAGGCCGATGCTGGGCTCGTCGAGCACGTAGATCACGCCGATCAGCCCCATCCCGAGCTGCGTGGCGAGCCGCACGCGCTGCGCCTCGCCGCCGGATAGGGTCGCGAAGTCGCGCTCGAGCGTCAGATAGCCGAGGCCGGTCTCGAGCAGAAAATGCAGGCGCTGCTCGATGCCCGTGACCACGTCCCGCACGGCGTCGTCGGGGCCGTGTACGGCGACAAGTTCGCGGGCGAACGCGTCCGCCTCGCCCACGTCGAGCTGCATGAACGCGGGAAACGTTTTACCGCCGCAGCGCACGGCGGCGCTGCGCGCGTTGAGCCGCGAGCCGTGGCATTCCGGACACTCGCCCGCGATCATGAACGTCGTCAGCCGCGCCTGAAAGCCCTCGCTGGCGGTGTGCCGCCAGCTGTGCTCCAGGTCGGCGATCACCCCGGGAAACGGCTGGGCTTTCGCCTCGCGCATCCGCCGGAGCTTGATCGCAAACTGCCGCTCCCCAGCCCCGAACAGCAGCGCGTGACGCGTAGCCTCGGGTAGATCCTGCCACGGCACATCCGCCTCGAACGGCAGCTGCTCGGCGAGCTGCTTGAGCAGGGAATTGTGCTTCATGATCAGATTTTTCCCGCCGATGCGCCAGGGTTTGATCGCGCCCTCCCGCACACTTTTCTCCGGCGCGGCGATGATCAGCTCGGGGGAAAAGCGGAGCTTCCGGCCCAAGCCGTCACACGTGGGGCAGGCGCCCTCGCGGCTGGAAAACGAAAAGTGCTTCGGCGTCAGTTTGTCGAACACATCGCCGCAGACCTCGCACGCGAGCGACTGGCTGAGCGCCAGCTCGCGCCACGGCGCCTCGGCGTTTTTTTGGGCCAACACGACGACCCGATCCTTGCCCTCCCGGAACGCCAGCTCGAGCGAATCCGCCAGCCGGCTGCGCTGGTCGACGGTCGCCACCAGCCGGTCGATCACGACCTCGACGGTGATCTCGCGCCCGCCGCCGCCGGCCGCGATGATTTTCGGTTCGTCCAGATTCTTGATTTCACCGTCGAGCCGCACGCGCTGGAAACCCCGCTGGCGCAGCCGCGGCAACTCGTCGCGCAGCACGCTGGCCTTGGCCCGCATGAACGGCGCCAGCAACATCACGCGTTCGCCGGGGCACCCCGTGAGAATGCGCTGCACATTGTCGTCGAGGGAACGTTGCACCACCCGCCCGCCGTCCTTCGGGCAGACCTGCTCGCCGACGAGGGCCCACAGCAATCGGGCGTAGTCGGCGATTTCGGTCGCCGTGGCAATCGTACTCCGCGGACCGCCCGCCCCGGTGCGCTGCTCGATCGCGAGCACCGGCGAGAGGCCGTGGATGAAATCGACATCCGGGCGCTTCAGCTGGTCGAGCACCTGCCGCGCCTGCGCGGACAGGCTCTCCATGTATTTGCGGTAGCCCTCGGCGTAAATCGTGTCGAAGGCCAGCGACGATTTGCCCGAACCGCTCGGGCCCGTGATGACCACGAGCTTGCCGCGCGGAACACGCAACTCGAGGTTCTTCAAGTTGTGCTCACGCGCACCTTTGATGTGGATGTGGGTCGCGGCCTGCATGGATCGGACGCGCAACCTTGCGGAATTGCGCGGGGCGTCAAAGCACGAATGGGCTTTTCCGTCCGCGGCGCGCCGAATCGCGGCCAAAATTCGCGCCATATTCCTTCTTGCCCCACGCACCCCCGCCCCGTTTCGTTGACCGGCCCGTCTGCTTGTTATCCGCCACCTCATCTTCCCTCCCTGCCGCCAACGTTCTCGCGCGGCCGTTCACGTTGAATCCCCTCCTATGAAAAACCATGCCCCCTCCTCCTTCGTAGCGCCCCTTGCGCTCGCTGCCGGCCTCGGGCTCGCGCTCCTCGCCCCGGCGGCGAACGCGATCCAGTTCGCCAACGGCGGCCTCACCGGCAGCTTCGATTCGACCCTTTCGTTCGGCGCGCTCTACCGCCTCGGAGAACCGAAGAGTGCGAATTACGGCACGACCAATACCTTTGGCGCCGTCCCCGGCCTCCTGAATTCGGTCAACACCGACGACGGCAATTTGAATTACGGCAAGGGCTGGGTCTCAGAGCTGTTCAAGGGCTCGCATGATCTCGAGGTAAAGTACGGCAACTTCGGCGCCCTCGTCCGCGGCTACTGGTTTACCGATCTGAAGAGCGACGACACGCTCCGCACGAAACTGTCCGATCAGGCGAAGGACCGCGTGGTCCGCGGGGCCGAGTTTCTTGACATGTATGCGCGGGCGAAATTCACCGTCGGCGGCGGCTTGCCGATGGACGTGCGCATCGGGCGCCAAGTGCTGAGCCTCGGCGAGAGCACGTTTATCCCGAATGGCGTCAACGTCGTGAATTCGGCCGATCTCTCGAAGCTGCGCACCCCCGGGGCCGAGCTCAAAGAGGCCCTCCTCCCGGTCAATCTGGTCAAGGCCTCCATCGGCGTCACCCCCACCGTGACCATCGAACCGTTTTGGCTCCTCGAGTTCCGCCGCAACGAGCTCGAGCCCGCCGGCACGTATTTCTCAACGAATGATTTTGCGACCCGGGGCGGGAGTCAGGTGCTCCTCGGCTTCGGCACGTTGGCCGATTCCGGCACGCTGGGCGCCATCCCGCGCGCCAAGGACCGCGAAGGATCCAACTTCAACCAATACGGCGTCGCCACCCGCGTGCTCGCGCCCGGCCTGAACAATACCGAATTCGGATTCTACTACGCCCGCTACAACAGCCGCTCGCCGCTCCTCAGCGCGCTCACGCCGACGTCGCCGATCAACACCGACCTCACCGGTCCGCTCACGCTCGCCTTCCTCCGCGGCGGCGTGCCCGCCGCAGTCGCGCCCGCGCAAGCCGCCGGAATCTTCCAGCTGTTGGTGAAAGCCACGCTGGCCCCCGCCACGCTCACACCGGTCGAAGCCGCCACCATCCAGTCCCCCACCGTGCAAGCGGCGGTGGCCGGCGCCCGCTCCATCGCCCTGCTCTCGGCCGCCGCCACCGGCCGCTACTTCGCCGAATATCCCGAGGGCCTCAACCTCTATGGCCTGAGCTTCAACACGGCCCTCGGCAAGACGGGCATTTCACTCCAAGGTGAAATTTCCCTGAAGAAGGACGTTCCGCTCCAAGTCGACGATGTCGAACTGCTCTTCGCTACGCTCTCCTCGCTCACCAACTCGGCCGGTTCCGCGTTCGGCACGAGCAACCAGATCGGCAATTTTCTCGGTCAACTCAACCGCGAAATCCCCGGCTACCGCCGCCACAACGTCGTGACGGCCCAGAGCACGGTCACCAAGGTTTTCGGCCCCACGCTCGGCTCGCAGCAGTTCACCCTCCTTGGTGAAGTGGGCGGCGTCTGGGCCAATCTGCCCGGTAAGGACACACTCCGCTACGACGGCTCCGGCACCTTCACGAGCGGCAGCGCCGCCGCGATGCTCGCGACGCCTTTCCCAACCATTCCGTCGACGCCCCTCGGCACCTTTGCCGACACGTTCTCCTGGGGCTACCAGGTGCTCGGTCGCCTGGACTACAACAACGTGTTTCCGAACGTGAACATGCAGCCCACGCTCGCCTTCACCCACGACGTGCGCGGCAACACCCCGCTGCCCCTCGGCAACTACGTCCAGCATCGCAAGAGCGTGAACCTCTCGGTCGAGTTTACTTACCGCAACGCCTGGTCCGTCGAGTTTCGGTACGTGAACTTCTACGGCGCAGGCCGCTACAACCTCCTCAACGACCGCGATTATTTCGCGACCACCGTCAAATACTCCTTCTGATTCGTGCGGCGGCGTCTGTCCTGCAGGCGCCGCCGCGCTCCCGTCGCGCTTTCCCTCGCCCTGTCACTCTCTCCTTGGCCATGAACTATCTCCTCCGGCTCCTGTCCCCTGTCACCGGCGTGTTGTGTTGTGCTGCTTTCGGCACGGCCCACGCCGCCGTTCCCGCAGCCACCGCCGCCCGTCTCGGTAAAGACCTTACGCCCGTTGGGGCCGAAGCTGCAGCCAATGCCGACGGTTCAATCCCCGCGTGGAACGGCGGCATCCTGACGCCGCCGGCCGGCTACAAAGCCGGTGATCACCATCCTGATCCGTTCGCCGCTGACCAACCGCTCTATACGATCACCCCCGCCAACGCCGCCCAGCACGAGGCCAAGCTCACGCCCGGCACGCTGGCCCTCCTCAAGGCTTACCCTGACTACACGCTGATCGTCTATCCCTCCCGCCGCAGCGCCTCCAATCCCCAGCGCGTTTACGATGCCATCCGCCAAAACGCCACGTCCGCTCAGCTCGGTACTGGCGGCAACGGGATCGCCGGCGCCACCGTCGGCGTGCCGTTTCCGATTCCGGCCAACGGTCTCGAAGTGCTGTGGAATCATCTCACGCGTTACCGCGGCGTGGCCGCGTCGCGCCACATCGACCAGGCGGCCGTCGAGCGCGGCGGCGGTTACCAGCTCGTGAAGTTCGAGGATGAGTTCCTGTTCAATTACACGCGCGCCGACATCACCACTGCCGAATTGGAAAAGGACAACACGCTCATCTTCTTCAAACAGGCGGTGGTCGCCCCGGCCCGTCACGCCGGCACTATCCTTCTGGCCCAAGAGACGATGGACCAGATCAGGGAGCCGCGCCGCGCGTGGGTCTACAACGCCGGCCGCCGCCGCGTCACGCGCGCACCCAACGTCGCCTACGACAACCCCGGCACCGTCGCCGACGGCCAGCGTACCAGCGACCAGTTCGACATGTTCAACGGCGCGCCCGACCGCTACGACTGGAAGCTCGTCGGCAAAAAGGAAATCCTCGTCCCCTATAATTCCTACAAGCTGCACAGCGACAAAGTGAAGGTCAGTGAGATCCTCAAGCCCGGTCACATCAACCAGGCGCTCGCCCGCTACGAACTGCACCGCGTCTGGGTGGTCGACGCCACGGTCAAGCCCGGCACCTCCCACCTCTACGCGCGCCGGACGTTCTATATCGACGAAGACAGCTGGCAGATTCTCTCCGCCGACCAATACGACGGACGCGGCGCCCTGTGGCGGGTGTCCGAGGCGCATTGTATCAACTACTATGACGCGCAGACGTTCTGGAGCACCCTCGAAGTCCACGTCGACCTGCAAAACGGACGGTACCTGGCCGTCGGCCTCGATAACGAAAACAAAATGTATGATTTCACGTTGAAGCGCAGCCCGTCGGATTATACGCCCGATTCGCTCCGGCGCGATGGCGTGCGGTAAGCACGGGCCCTGCGCTCGCGCGCAGCGTTCGCGCCCGATGCCCCCGCTCGCGCAGGGGCACCGGGCGCCCCGCCGCATGATCCGTCTCGCCTTTTTTTCCCTCCTGCTGGCGGTCGCCTCCCCGGCCGCCGATTCCGCCCCGCGGGTGCTGCTCCTTGACGGCACCGTGGCCGGGAGCACGATCGTCGTCGTCGGCGAGCGCGGGGCCATTTTTCGCTCCGCGGACAACGCCCTGACGTGGCAGGCCGGGGTGTCCCGCGAAACGGCTACCCTCACCGGCGTGACCTTTGCCCCGGACGCCACGCACGGTTGGGCCGTCGGGCACGACGCCCTGATCCTGGCGACTTCCGATGCGGGACGGACCTGGCAGAAACAGTGGCAGGGCGAAAGCCTGGCCGACTCCTTCCTCGACGTGCTCGCCCTCGATGCCCAACACATCATCGCGGTCGGGGCCTACGGTCTCTGCCTGGCGAGCACCGACGGAGGAAAGTCGTGGGCCCGGCGCAAAGTCCTCGACGAGGATTACCATTTCAACCGGCTCAGCCGCGGTCCCACGGGCACGCTCTATCTTGCTGGCGAAAACGGCACGCTCCTGCGCTCGAACGACAGCGGCGCGACCTGGGGGCGCATCCCCGCCGCCTACGCCGGTTCATTCTACGGCATCATCCCCCTCGACGCCCACACCCTCCTCGCCCACGGCCTGCGCGGCCACGTCTTCCGCTCGGTGGATGACGGGACCACGTGGACGCTCGTCGCGACCCCGCAACCCGTGCTGCTCGCGACCGCGATCAAACTGAAAAGTAACCTGCTCATTCTCGGCGGCCACGCCCGCGCGGTGCTGCTCAGCCGGGACAACGGCTCGACCGTTACCGCCTGGGATACCGCGCTGACCACGGCGGTCGCCGAGTTGCTCGAAATCCCGGATGGCCGAATTCTCGCGCTCGGGGAATCCGGGGCGACGCTCCTGCCGCCACCCCGGTAACGCCTCCCGCGTTTCTTTCCGCCCGCCGACCGATGTCTCGTCTCGAAAAATTCGCCGCCTGGATCTTCCGCTACCGCACGCCGCTCGTGGTGGGCTTCGCGGCGCTGACCGTCGTCATGGCCGTGTTTGCGGCGCAGTTACGGGTCGACGCGAGCTTCAACAAGTCCCTGCCGCTCGACCACCCCTACATCCGTACGTTTACGAAATACCAGAGCGAGTTCGGCGGGGCGAACCGCGTGCTGGTTGCGCTGATGACGAAGGACGGCGACATCTTTACCGAAAAGTTTTTCACGGAACTAAAGCGGACGACCGACGAGGTCATGTTTCTCCCAGCGGTCGACCGGGCGCAGGTCCAGTCGCTGTTCACGCCCAACGTCCGCTATATCGAGGTGATCGAGGACGGTTTCGCGGGCGGGAACGTAATCCCGGCCGATTTCTCGCCCACCCCGGCGAACTTCACCAAAGTCCGCGAAAACATCCTGAAGTCCGGGAAGCTCGGCCAACTCGTCGCCAACGACTTCACCGGCGCGATCGTCAGCGCCCAGCTCCTCGAGATCGATCCGCGTACGGGCGAAAAAATCGACTACATCCGGGTCGCCGCCGGGCTTGAGACCATCCGCCAACGGATCGAAAACGAGACCGGCGGCGCGATTCAGGTCCGCATCATCGGGTTCGCCAAAGTCATCGGCGACATCAGCGACGGCGCGCGCGGGGTGCTGATCCTCTTCGGCATTTCCATCGTCATCACCGCCCTGTTTGTCTGGAAATACGCCGGCCGCTGGAAACTCGCGGCGGCCCCCATCCTCTGCTCGCTCGTCGCGGTCGTCTGGCAACTCGGCGGCCTGACCGCACTCGGCTACGGCATCGATCCGTTTTCCATTCTGGTGCCCTTTCTCGTGTTCGCCATCGGCGTGAGCCACGGCGTCCAGAAAATCTGCACCTTCCGCAACGAGGTGTTCGCCGGCCACGACGGTCCCACGGCCGCGCGCCTTGCCTTCATGCGGCTCATCGTCCCCGGCGTCGTCGCCCTGATGACCGATACGGTCGGCTTCATCACGATGATGGTGATCAAAATCCCGACCATCCACGAGCTCGCGATCACCGCCAGCCTGGGCGTCGCGGTGATCATCATCACGAATTTCTTCCTGCTCCCGATCCTTCTCTCCTACCTCCGTCTCCCGCCCACCTACGCCCAATGGGTCGCCGACCGCCGCGCCACGACCGACGTCTTTTGGGCGCGCCTCGCGAAGGGGATGAAGCCGCTGCCCTCGATGATGATCATCGTCCTCTGCCTCGCCCTCGGGGTCTGGGCCGAGCGCAAGGCTGGCGAAATCCGCATCGGCGACACCCAGGCCGGGGTGCCCGAGCTGCGCCAAAATTCCCGCTACAACGTCGACTCCCGTGTCATCACCGAAAAGTTTTCCATCGGGGTCGACATCCTCTCGGTCATCGTTGCAACCGTCCCCAACGGCTCCGTCGACTACGATGTCGTCGCGCTGATGGACGGGTTCGAGGGCCACATCCGGCGTCTCCCCGGCGTGCAGTCCGTCATCTCGCTCCCGGCGATGGCCAAAATCGTCAATGCCGGCTACAGCGAAGGCTCGCTCAAATGGCGGGTTCTCCCGCGCAACACGCAGGCGCTCGCCCAGGCGGTTTCCCCCATCGAGACCGCCACCGGCCTGCTCAACCGCGACGCGAGCGTGATGCCGATCATGATTTTCCTCAACGATCACCGGGCCGAGACGCTGCGCGCCGTGACCGATGCCGTGCAGGCGTTCGCCGCGGCCCATCCTTCGGCCAAGGCGCAATTTCTCCTCGCCAGCGGCAACGCCGGCGTGATGGCCGCGACGAACGAAGTGGTCGCCGCGGCGGAGCGACCGATCCTGCACTGGGTCTTCGGCGCTGTGATCGCGCTGTGTCTGCTCACGTTCCGCTCCCTGCGCGCCACGCTGTGCATCGTCGTGCCGCTCGCGATCGTGAGCTACCTCGCCTACGTGCTCATGGTGTGGTTCGGCATCGGCCTGAAAACCTCGACCCTGCCCGTCGTCGCGCTCGGCGTCGGCATCGGGGTGGATTATGGCATTTATCTTTTCGCGCGGCTGCTGTCCGGACTGAAAGACGGCGAGTATTTCGAAGATGCCATGTTTGAGGCGTTCAAGGACACGGGCACCGCCGTGGTCTTCACCGGCCTGACCCTCGCCATCGGCGTGAGCACCTGGCTGTTCTCCGATCTGAAATTTCAAGCGGACATGGGCCTGCTCCTGACCTTTATGTTTCTCGTGAACATGGTCGCCGCGATCATTCTCCTGCCCGCGATGGCCCGCTGGTTCTGGCGACATCACGCCGGGGGCCCGGCGCTGCCGGCGCGCACCCGCCAGCCGTAGCGATCGGCGCGGCCGGGCTGCTTTTGCCCTTGCCGCTCCCCGTCGCGCCCCAACCATCCCCCGACCGTGGCTATCGACTCCGACTATCGCATCAAACTCCAGGTCTTCGAAGGCCCACTCGACCTGTTGCTGTTCCTCATCCGCAAAAATGAGCTCGATATCTACGACATCCCGATCGAGTCGGTCACCCGGCAATACATCGATGCGCTCAAGGCGATGCAGCAGCTCGATCTCGACGTAGCGGGCGAATTTTTCGTGATGGCGGCGACGCTGATGGAGATCAAAAGCCGCCTGCTTCTGCCCAAGGGGCTCCACGCCGTCGACCCGAACCTCGCCGAAGAGGAAATGGATCCCCGCTGGGAACTCGTGCACCAGCTGCTCCAATACAAGAAGTTCAAGGAGGCCGCCGCGCAACTCGCCGAACTCGCCGTGACCCGCCAGAACCTGATGGAGCGCTTCATCTCCGATCTGTCACTCGCCGACGGCGAACGGCCGTTGAAGGGCGTGGACCGCATCGAACTCTGGAACTCCTTCAACCTCGTGCTCCGCCGGCTCGCGGAAAAGCTGGTGGTCGGCGAGATCCACGACGAACAGACGACGGTATCCGACCAGATGGAATGGCTGCTGCTGAAGATGCGCACCGAAAAACACCTCGTCTTCTCGCATCTCTTTCCCGACGGCGTGACCCTGCGCCGCCTCGTGGCGACGTTCCTGGCGATGCTCGAACTCACCCGCCTCGCGAAACTACGCATCCGCCAAAACGAGGCGTTCACCGACATCCTGATCGACGCGGTGGCGGAAAACCCGCTTGAAACCGCCGTGGCGGCCAGCACCGTCACCGCGTGAGCAAAAAGAAAAAGAAACCCGCCCCCCGGGCAGCGCTCCTCGGCCTCGGCCTCGACAACGAGGACGGCCACAAACGGGTCACCACCGGGGACCAGTTCGCCATCGTCGGCGGTTCGGACGAGACCCACGGCCGGATGACCGAGACGGCGATGAAGACTTTCGAGGAACTGAAATCGCGCCGCAAACAGCTGCATCAGGTGGAGCCCGACGAGCTCGCCGAGATCCTGCACAAGTCCACGCCACGCTGATGAGCTCGCCCCCTGCCCCCCGCCCCACCCCCGACGCCGCGCCGCCCGGCGAGCTGCCGTCCTGGACCGTCGGCCTGTGCGGCGTGGCCGCGGTTGCATCTTTGCTCTTTACCGCTCTCTTAGTGCTCAATCTCTAATCAATCATGTCCGAAAAAATCGCCAACCTGACCACCGATACCTTCCAGTCCGCCATCACCTCGGCCACCACTCCCGTCCTGGTTGATTTCTGGGCGCCGTGGTGCGGGCCGTGCAAGGCCATCGCGCCCATCCTGGAGGAACTCGCCGCAGAACTCGACGGCAAGTTGAAGATCGTCAAGGTCAACATCGACGAGAACGACGGCATCGCCGTCGAGTATGGCGTCCGCGCGATCCCGACGATGATCCTCTTCAAAGGCGGCGCCGTCGCCGAGACGCTCGTCGGCATGATGCCGAAAGCCGCGCTCAAGGCCAAGGTCGCCGCCCACGTTTAAGCGATCCGTCCGGCCGCGAACCCGGCGCCCAGCAACGCCGCGTAGAGCGCCAGCAGGCCTCCCGTTTCGCCCAGCAGAGCAATCAGCTCGCCGGGCGATTTGCTGTCGCGCAACCGCCGCACGTGCGACCCCGCGAGCGGGGTGAGCAGCAACGGGAGCAGGCTGGCCGCGTGATGCCCACGGGCCAAAAACACGAACGGCACCAGCAGCGAGACAGCGAGCGAACCGGCGAATTGCGCGCGCGCAAACCGGCGGCCGAAGCGGACCACCAGGGTGCGCTTGCCCGCCACCCGGTCGGTCTCAACGTCGCGATAGTTGTTCACGACGAGAATATTAGCCGCCAGCAAGCCGATCGGCCCGGCCGCCAGCCACGCATCGGCGGTGACGGTTCCCGCCTGCACGAAGTACGTCGCGCCCACCGCGACGAGCCCGAAAAAGAGGAAGACGAACAGATCACCGAGCCCGTGATAGCCGAGCGGAAAAGGCCCCCCGGTGTAGGCGACGCCGCAGAGGATGCTCGCCACGCCGACGGCGATCAGCCACGGCCCGCCCCACGCCACGAGCGCGAGCCCGCTCAGAAACGCCGCCGCAAAGACGGCCCACATCACGCCCTTCATCGTACCCGGCGCAATCAGCCCCGAGGCGACCGCCCGCCGCGGCCCGACCCGCGCCGCCGTGTCGGCGCCATTGACGAAGTCGTAGTAATCGTTGGCGAAATTCGTGCCGATCTGCACCAGCACCGCGAAAACGAGACAAAGTCCCGCCGCCGCGCCGTCAAATTTCCCGTCGCGCCAAGCGAGGGCCGAACCAACCAAAACCGGGGCCACCGCCGCCGGCAGCGTGCGCGGGCGGGTGGCCGCGAGCCAAATCTGCAGGCGCGTCGCCGTCACAGTCATTTCGTCGTGGGCGTGTCCTTGCGGCTAAAAATCACGAGCGGACGGTTCGCCAGCAGGCTGAGCAGCACCGGTAGAAAACACAAAAAAGCGGCGTAAATCACCGAAAGATCACCCAGCCGGGAAAACAAATGCCCGAACAGGGCAATCAATCCAGCATAGATGGTCAGAAAACCCTGCGCGTTACCAAACGCCGCGTTGATGGACCAGATGAGAGCGAACGCAAAGGCCGCCGACCGCGGATCGCACAGACCAACCGACAACCCTGCGATGAAGAAAATCGGGGGATAAAACGTAAACCGCCGCTTTTCGTAACGCACCGTCTGGATCAGCAAGCCGACGAGCAGGATCAGCCCACGCACGGCCATCACCGCGTAGACCATATTACGGGGTGCCCCATCGGCGACGGCCAGACAAGGGGCGAGCCCCAGGCCACCGGACAGCGCCAAACTGCCCGTCGCCGCGCGGAGCAGATCGACGTAGTTTCGAAACTTGGAGAATTCGGTGCCAAAACTCACCCGTGGGTCGCCGGCTTCGCGCTTGTGCCACGGCTCGGTCGCCTTGCGACTGGCTTCGCCACTGCGGCGACGCTTGAACACGGACCCCAGTCGCAACCACTGGCGAGGAAACCAGAGGAGCGTGATCGCTAGCAGGAGGAACGGCAGATGGGCGGTCATTGGAGTGGGTGCAAGCGCCCCCCGGGGAACAAGCCGGGGCAGGAACGCGCTGTCAAAGGTTCATCTGCCGCCCGGCTTCGCCCCCGGCGGGCCGCCCGGCGGCGGCCGATAGGATCGCGCTGCGGGCACCTGCAGGTCTTTTTCCAGATCCCGGATGCGGCCCAGCACAATCTCCGTCGCTTCATCACCGGTCGGCAGCTGCGGGTGGAGTTGGACCAACCACGCCAGCGCCTCGGCCTTTCGTCCGAGGCGCTTGAGCAACTCAGCGTGCAACCGGGCCGCATAATCGGGACCACCGGGCTGCTCCCACGCGCGACGGTAGCTCGCCGCCGCCGCGGCGACGTCGTGCAGCCGGTTGAGCTCGATATTGGCGCGCTCAACCCATAGCGCCGCGTTCGCCGGATGAAAGGTCATCGCCTCTTCGAGCCGGCGGATCGCGAGCCGGGCCTGCTCCGCCCCGATTCGCTCCTGCCGGGCCTCCGGCACGGAATCATAGCCGCCCGCCGCGGCGATCCGCCAGGCCGTCATGTCGAACGCGATGATCCGAGCCCCGTTGACCCAGAAATAGAGTGGGCGGGGATCAACCGCCGTGACGAGGCGCAGCAACGTATCGGTCGCGGGCAGGTCGCGTTGCTCCCAGAGCACATGCAGGCGCAGCCACGTGAAGTCGGCGACGATGGCGCGAAATCCCCCGAGCAGACCGAGCGTCACCCCCTGCCCCGCCGCCGCCCCGGTCGAGTCGAGTCGCAGCGCGGGCTGTTCGGCGCGCAACACGGTCCACAGCGGCGCTTCGACGAGCCGCAGCAACGCGCCCGTCAACGCGAGCCCGCCGATGATCACCACCAACGCCGGCAGCCTAGATTTCACGTTTGCGGAAACTGTAGACTGCGAGCGCACCGGCCGCGACGACATAGCCGAGGGCGTAGACGCTCACGTGGGCGACGCGGTCCCACGGCACGGCCACGCCGGCCCCCACATTCTCGGCCAGATTGAACAGCTGAAAATTGGGAAACAACAGCCCGATCGCCCCCGCCACGGCCCGGGCAAAGACGGAGTCGCCGCGGGCAGACGCGTCCTGCGCGAGATATTGGAGGTGGCAGATCACCAGAACGAAAAATCCGGTCACGACGGTGTAGAGCTGGGTCTGGGAAAAGCTGGCGACGAGCAACGTGAACGCCGCAAGCACCGCCAGCTTGAGCCACTGCACATAGCCGGCCGCCACGAGATCGGCGAAGTGCAAGGTTCGGCCGTGGGGAAAAGCCTCGGGAAACTCGGTCAGAAGCGACCCCTCACGCGCCCAGAGTACCGCCGCCAGCAGTCCGGTCAGCAGCACACAAAACACCGCGGCCACGGCCGCGATACCGAGATACTTTCCCAGAATGAATTCCGCTCGCCACACCGGCTTCGCGAGGAGGGTGAGCGCGGTGCGATTTTCGATTTCGCTGAAAAACAACTGCGCGGTGGCCGCGACGGTCAGCGCCGCCCCGAAAAAGGCCATCGCGCCGTAACCGAGGTCGGCCAGAAATTTCAGCTCCGGTGCGCCGAAGTTGAAATCGCGAAACCCCTGCGCGCCGGCCACCAGACTGAGCGCGAGCAGCAGGAGGAAGCTGAAGAGTTTTTGTCGGGACGCCTCGAGCAGCGTGTTCTGCCCGATTAACCGCGCCCGCGTAAATGAAAACGGTACGCGGGTCATGGGCCGCCCTCCCTTTTCGCCGGGGCCGTCCGGCCCACGTGATCGAGAAAGATCCGGTCGAGCCGGGCGCGCGGCGTTTCCACCGCTTCGAGCGTCCGGCCGCGCGCCGCGAGCCACACCCGCAGTTCACCGAGTTGCACCGGGGAAAGCGGTTCGACGACGAGGGCTTGGCGGTCGGCCACGCCGACGAGCTCCCGCACCGCGCCCTCCAAAATCAGCTGCCCCCGGTCGAGGATGGCGACCCGGTCGCAAATGTCTTCGATCTGGGCCAACAGGTGCGACGTGATCAGCACCGTTTTGCCCTGCGCCTTGAGGTTGAGAATCAGCGCGGAAATCGCCGCCGCGCCGACCGGATCGACGCCGGCCGTGGGCTCGTCGAGAATCACCAGCCGGGGGTCGTGCACGAGGGCCTGCGCGAGACCGATCCGCTGGAGCATGCCCTTGGAATAGGTGCCGATGCGGCGGTCCGCGGCTTCGGTGAGTCCGACCCAGCCGATGACTTCGGCCACACGCGCCGGCACCCGGGCGCCGGAGAGACCGCAGATGCGCGCGTAGAACTGCACGAGTTCCCGGCCGGTGAGGTGACGGTAGAAATACGGCGACTCCGGCAGGTAGCCGACCGCCAGCCGCGCTTCGACGCGCCCGCCGGGCACCCCGAACACGGCGCACTCGCCCGCCGTCGGCTCGAGCAGACCGAGAATGATTTTGATGGTCGTGCTCTTGCCGGAGCCGTTGGGCCCGAGCAGCCCGTAAACCTGGCCGGGCTCGACGCGCAGACTGAGGTGGTCAACCGCCCGGAGTTTCACTCCGCGCAGGCCGACTGCGAAGTCCTTGACCAAGCCGCGCAACTCGATCGCCGGCGTCCCGGATGGGCCGGCACTCATTTGATCGTGAAGCCGCTGAACTGCGGTGCGCGCGTGGACGACGAACGCTCGGTCTTGCGCACAAAGCCGTGCATGCGTTCCTCGACGCCCGCGATGAAAGCGGCGACCTCACTCGCCCGCCCCTCGGCCTCCACCTGCACGCGACCGTCCGGGAGATTGCAGGCGAATCCCGCCACCTCAAACTCCTGGGCGATCTGCCGGGCCGCGTAGCGAAAGCCCACGCCTTGCACGTGGCCGGTAAAGTAAACTGTTTCGTGGTGGACGTCGGCCATGCGAGAGGCGGGACGTTAGGGCCGCGGCCCGCCGCGGTTCAACCCGCAAAATGCGGTCCGGGGCATCGGCGGGAATTTTATTTGCGTTTGGCGGAAGCGCGCACTGAGTTTCCGCCAACGAATGAGCAACTTCAATTCTGACGGCAGTCAGGAGAACGATGGCGAAGACCGCGGCGAGTTGGCGTGGAACGAATTCGACTGGGAGCGCTACCTTCGGGAGCAGGACGGGGCCATCCACCGCTATCTCGCCTTCTACGAAGCCGCGCACGGCGATCCCGAGCGCATCGATACGGTCGCGGCCAAGATGGGCTGGGGCCAGGGCGATTGGAGTGAAGACGCCGACGCGGCCAATCCCGCGAACGACGGCGCAGATGACGACGACGATTTCGACGACGATGACGACGAGGTCTACACGGTGCACAAGAACCCCATTTTTATCGCCACGAAGGCGATCTTTCTGGGCCTGCGCCAATCCTGGGAGGCCCGGGCGCTCGACGGCTCGCAGGTGCCGCAACCGCTCGCGGTCGCTTTCCTCGTTTCGCTGAACCGGGGCGAAGAACATGCCGTGCAGGCCATCCACGCGCTGGATTTTGGCGACTACGCGATGGCCGTGAGTCTCTTCAAACGCTCCCTGAGCGCCCTCAACGGCTCGCTGGCTCTCCTCAACGCGGAGCAAGCCGTGCAGCATGCGGTGGTCGGACCCTGGCGCGACGGCGCTCTGCCTCAGCTGTTTGATCTGCGGGAAATCTGGCTGCGGGTCATCGCGGAATGCCGCGACGAACTTGACCGCCCGGTCGACGAAGAAAACTGATCCGCACCCGCCGGTTTCGGCGGTGCGGTCGGTTCAGTTTTTGTCCTGCCCGTAATAGGCCCCGGGGCCGTGTTTGCGCCCGAAATGTTTGTCGAGCAACTCCGGCTCGATGGGCTTCAACCGGGGTGCGAGCTCCAGCGACAGGACCGCGATGTGCGCGATGCACTCGACGGCGACGGCGGCCTCGACCGCCTTGGCGGCGGTCGGTCCCCACGTGAAGGGCGCGTGGCGGTTCACGAGCACGCCGGGATAATCCAGCGGGTCGAGATCGTCCGCCAGGAAGCGCTCGACGATCACCGCCCCGGTCTCCCACTCGTAGGCGCCCTCAATTTCCAGCGACGTGAGCTTCCGGGTGACCGGAACGTCCCCGTAAAAATAATCGGCATGGGTGGTGCCGAAAATCGGGATCGCCAGTCCCGCCTGCGCGAACGCGGTGGCATGCGTCGAATGCGTGTGCACCACGCCGCCGATTTTCTTGAAACCCAGATAGAGCCGGCGGTGGGTCGGCGAGTCCGACGAAGGCTTCAGGTCCCCCTCCACTTTCTTGCCCGCGAGATCGACCAGCACCATGTCGGACGGGGACAGCGCCGCGTAGGCGACGCCGCTCGGCTTGATGGCAAAGATGCCCCTGCGGCGGTCGATCGCCGACGCGTTGCCGAAGGTGAGATTGATCAGGCCGTTTTGCGCCAACGCCATGTTGGCCTCGTAAGCTTCGCGTTTGAGTTCGGTGAGCATAGGTTCAGGTGCGGACTCCCAGCGCCAGCTGGTCGTAAACTTCGCGGTTGCGCAATGTCTGTTTGAATTGCCCCCCCGCGCGGGTCGGCGTTGATCACGGCGAGTTCTCGCTGTGGACGGCGTAGCCGCAGCGAATCCCGCGGTCGCCGTGCGCAGAACGGTTCAGGGTCAGGCCATCCATGTCGGCCGTCGTTCACGGCAGGTCGCGATTGAACGCGGGATGCAGGTGCACCAACGGCTTTCGCACCGCAGTGAGGCCGCTGCCCCCTCCTTTTCGACGGGAAAACTCGGCGGAGGCGAGCGGGATCACGTCCGGGAGGAAAATTTTGGCCCGGACAGACCACGAGGAAACGGAATCAGGCGTGGGCGGCGGCCTTGAGCGCCAGGAGGTCCTTCATGACCCGGGAGAGATCGGAGGATTGGTTGACGCCGCCGAATGCATCGTGGGTCGTGCGGTAGAGCGCGTAGAGTTGATCATAGACCTTGCGGTGGGCGGCGCTGGGGCGGTAGCTCTTTTTAAGGACCGAGGTCATCTTCCTTTGCGCCGAAGGAAAATCTTGGTGCGCGCCGGCGAGCACGGCGGCGGAGATCGCCGAACCGAGCGCACAGGCCTGCGACGAACCCGAGACCTGCATCGTGCAACCGGTGATGTCCGCGTAGATCTGCATGAGCAGCGGATTTTTTTCCGCGATGCCACCAGCGCAGACGATGCGGTCGACTGGGACCCCGTAGGCCTTGAGGCGCTCAAGAATCGCGCGCGCCCCGAAGGCAGTAGCCTCGATCAGCGCGCGGTAGATTTCGGATTGGGTCGTGTAGAGCGTCTGGCCGAGGAGCAAGCCGGTGAGGAGTTGGTCGACGAGGATGGTGCGGTTGCCGTTGTTCCAATCGAGGGCCAGCAAGCCGGACTGGCCGGGTTTCTGTTTGGCCGCCTCCTTCGTGAGCCGGGCGTGCAGGGCGGCATCGCCGCAACACACAACCTCGACCCACCATTTGAAAATATCGCCGACCGCCGACTGGCCCGCCTCGATGCCGTAGAACCCCGGCAGAATGGCCCCTTTCACGATCCCGCAGATGCCCGGAATGTCCGGCACGGTCTTCGTCGCGGAGACGACCCCGCAGTCGCAGGTGGAGGTGCCGATGATCTTGACGAGCACCCCCTCCGCGACCCCGCAGCCAATGGCGCCGTAATGGACATCCATTTCACCGATGGCGATCGGGATGCCTTCGGGCAGCCCGAGTTTCGCCGCCCAGACGGGCTCGAGCGCGCCGGCCGCGGTCGTCGCGTCATGCGCCTTGTCGTAGAGCCGGGCGCGCAGGGCGGCCAGCTGCGGGTCGAGCATCGCGAGAAATTCCGGGTCGGGCAGCCCGCCCCAATCGTCGGCGTACAGCGCCTTGTGGCCGGCGCAGCACACGCCCCGGACGACGCGCGCAGGATCATCGACCCCGGCGAGCACCGAGGGAATCCAGTCGGCGAGTTCGACCCACGAATGCGCGGCGGCGAACACCTGCGGAGCCACGTTGCGGCAATGCCAAATTTTTGACCAGAACCACTCGGACGAATACGTGTTGCCACACTTGGCGATGAAGTGCGGCCGGTGTTGGGCGGCCAGTGCCGTGATCTGCGCGGCCTCGCGATGGGACGTGTGGTCCTTCCAGAGCCAACATTGCGCCGCGAGATTTTTTTTCCACTTGGGGTCGAGCGCGAGCGGACGGTTGCAGGCGTCGACCGGAATGGGACTCGAGCCCGTGGTGTCGACCCCGATCCCGATGACTTTGCGGGCGTCGAATCCGCGGACTTTTTTCGCCGCAGCCAAGGCGCCCGTGACGCTTTTTTCGAGGCCGACGAGATAATCGCCCGGGTGTTGCCGCGCGAGATGATGGTCCTTCGGGTCAAGCAGGACGCCCTGCTGGCCGGAGGGATAGTTGACCACGCAGGAGCCGAGCTCCGCGCCGTCCGCACACCGCACGACGAGCGCGCGGACGGAATTGGTGCCGTAATCGATGCCGAGGGTGAACATAGGGGAAAGGAGCGTGAGTCGGTGAGGCCCGCTTGCCGCAGGCTCTATCGGGGATTTCGCGGATGAGAAGGACCATGGTCGAACCACGGCGCCTCGGGCTGCGTGTCGGGACAACCCTGTTTCACTTTCCCGGGTGCAGTGCCGGCCCCCAGCCCCAAACCCCCGGCGAACCGGGCAACGAAAGGGATGAGGGCGGTTTTCATCGTGTGGTGCGTGTCATCCAAGGCACCCGGGGCGTGAGGCGCAAGCCGGGGCTGAAACCCTCTGCTCCACCGATCGTCCCCCCCGCTTCCGGGCAATTTCCGTCCGGCCTTACAGTCGGCGCAAGGTCGTGCCGGCGCCGCTGGACAATACCTGCACGCGCTCACCTGTCACGTACGGCCCGCCGCGCTGGATTTCTTGGACAACCATGACGGTTTCGCCGTTGGAGAGTTTGACGGTCACTTCCTGCGCCGGGCGCCGCGTGAGGCGCTCCTCGGTGACCGTGCCGGCGATCGCGCCGCCGACCGCGCCGACGGCCCCAGCGATCGCCGTACCCGCGCCCTTGCCCACAGTCGAGCCGACCGCGTGGCCGACCAATCCGCCGCCCGTCACGCCGATCGGCCCCTGGGTTCCGCTGATGGCGGTGTCGCTCGTCGCGACGACCTCGCCCGTTTCGATGCGCATCGTACGCCCTGCCTGGGAGCGATCATAAATACCGCTGCGGGACGTCGCGCAGCCAGCCGTGAAAAGGACGCCAAACGTCAGTGCGAGGAGGGATACGTGCCGGGTTTTCATGGGAATAATCGGGACCGATCGCCTGCCGGGAACTCAGTTGAGGCTAGCCACGATTGGATCCGAAGAGCAACCGCAGACTGTTCAGACAAACCACGAGGGTGCTGCCCTCGTGGGCGGCCACGCCGATGGACAAGGGCACCGCGCCAAACGCCGTGGCAACGACCATGACCACCACGACGCCGAGCGAGAGGGTGAGATTCTGGCGAATCACCGCCCGAGCGCGCCGGCTCAGGCGATGCGCCGCGAGAAAATTTTCGATCCGGTCGTGCATCAAAATCACCTCGGCCTGCTCCAACGCCGCGTCGCTGCCGCGCGCGCCCATCGCCACGCTGACGTCGGCCGCCGCCAGACACGGTGCGTCGTTCACCCCGTCGCCCACCATGGCCACTTTGCGGCCTTCGGCCCGCAACCCCTGGATCGCCGCGACCTTGTCCTCGGGCGAAAGCCCCGCCCGCACCTCGTCGAGCCCGAGTTCCTGCGCCACCGCTTCCGCCGTGTGGCGCCGGTCGCCGGTAAGCATCACCGTCTTGATCCCCATCGCCTTCAGCTCCGCGAGGACCGCGCGCGATTCCGCCCGGATTTGATCCCGCAACAGCACGCGGCCGACGAGGTCCTTGCCGATGACCCACACTTCGCTCAACTCCGCCGCGGCCGGCGGCAGCTGCTTCGCCCACTCGGCGAGCGGACCGCTTTCGAGCAGCTCGCGCCGGCCGAGCAGCAGCGTCGCCCCGCCGATTTTCCCCCGCACACCCTGGCCGGTAATCGATTGGAAATCATCGACGGTGAGCTCGCTCACGCCCTCGGCCTTGGCATGGCGCACGATGGCACGCGCGATCGGATGCTGCGACTTCGCTTCCAGCGTGTAGGCGAGCTGCAACACTTCGCGGTCCCGGCCCCGCGGGTAACTTTCGCACCCCACCACGGCCAGCTCGCCGGTCGTCAGCGTGCCCGTTTTGTCGAGCGCCACGGCCGTGATGTCGGCCAGCTTCTCGATGGCGGCGCCGCCCCGAAAGAGCACACCATGCCGTGCACCCCACGCGATCGCGGCGAGAATGGCCGACGGGATCGACAGCACCAACGCACAGGGACTCGCCACCACCATGAGCGTCATCGCCCGATAAAAAGCCGAGCGCGTCTCGGGCGTATTAGTGAAGGCCGGCAGATGAAAGCCCAGCCACCACAGCAGGAACATCGCGAATGATCCGCCGATGACCGCGTAGGTGTAACCCGTCCCGAACTTGTCCGTGAAGCGCTCGCTCGGCGCCTTCAGCTTTTGCGCCGTCTGGATCAGGCGGATGATTTTTTGCAGCGTGCTCTCCGCCGGCAACCGCACGACGTTGAACTCGACGACGCCCCACAGGTTGATTGTCCCGCTGAACACCTGGTCCCCCACCCCTTTCTCCACCGGGTTGGCCTCGCCGGTCAGCGTGGATTCGTCGCTCGCACTCTTCCCGTGCACGATCAGGCCGTCCGCCGCAAAGGCCTCGCCCGGCTTCACGCGCAGGCGCTGGTTCACCTGCAGTTCCGCCACCGCCACTTCCTGTTCCGAGCCATCGGCCAATACCAGGGCGGCGCGCTTCGGCGACGATTTGAGTAACGCGCCTACTTCCCGTTGCGTGCGATCCAACGCATAGCCCTCCATCGCCCCCGCCGCGGAAAACAGAAAAAGCAGCAACACGGCCTCGCCCCACGCCCCGATGACCATCGCCCCAAGGGCGACGGCCAGCATGAGAAAGTGGATGTCAATCTCCCGTTTCTTGAGCTTCGCCCCCATGTCGACCGCCGCGTCCCAACCGCCCGCGACCAAACCCACGAGGAAAAACCCTTTCGCGACCCACGGACTGTCCGGCGCGAAATACCCCGCCACCGCCCCCGCAATACCGGCGGCGCCGCACACCGTCGCCAGCTTCGCCAAGAGCCGCCACTCCTGATCTTCGGGCAACGGTTCGGCGGTGATCTCGGGCCATTCCATCTCCCGCCACAGCCACAATTTCTCGGCCGTCACACAGGTGTCGCGCCCGATCACGGTCGCCGCGCCGTCCTTGCGCAGCGAGAATCCCGCCGGCGCCGGTCCCACGCCCTTCGCCGCCAGCTGCGCTTCGACCGCCGCGATGGTCGCCGCCAGTTTGCTTTCCAGGCCGTCGAGCGCGACGTGCCCCACGGTCGCCACGGCAACTCGGTGCGCCGTCGGATCGATCCGCACCGCCGTCACCCCGGGCTGCGTCCGCAGGAACCCGACCAGCTCTGCCACCCACTGCGTGCCCGCTTGATCGTGCGATTCCATGGCCCGACATTCCCCGCCATCGCCACGTTCGGCAAATTCATTTGCGCCCTCCGGCGCTCAATCCATTGGTTAGCGGACTCAATCTCATGATCGGCCTTCGCGACGAAACCGGCTCCGCGCCTCCGCCTCCCAGCCACGCGCCCGCCCTCGCTGCGAAAATTTTCGCCGAGGACGGCTGGCTGCAGACCGGATTGAAGCTCGACCACCGGCCGCAGCAGGAAGAGATGGCCCGCGCCGTCGCCACCGCGATGAAGGGCGACGAACCCCTCCTGTTCGAAGCCGGCACCGGCGTCGGCAAATCGCTCGCCTACCTCGTCCCCGGGCTCATCCACGCCGTCGACACCGGCCGGCAACTCATCGTCTCGACCCATACGATCTCGCTTCAGGAACAACTGGAGACGAGCGACCTCCCGAAGTGCCGCCGGCTTTTCCAGTCCACGCCGACGCTCGCGCGCTACGCGGCGTTCAAGTCGGCCGTGCTCGTCGGCAAATCAAACTACCTCTGCACCACGCGCCTCGGCCATGCGCTGACCGACCGCACGACGCTGTTCGCCGACGCCGACTACGACGAACTCAAGCGGATCGCCGAGTGGGCCGGGCAAACCGACAGCGGCCTGCGCCACGACCTCCGGCCGCCGCCGCGCGCCGAGGTGTGGGACGCGGTCAACGCCGACTCGTCCTCCTGTTCGCGCAAGCACTGTGACGGCGAAAAATGTTTTTACCAACGCGCCCGCACCCGCATGCGCTCTGCGAACCTCGTCATCGTCAACCACGCGCTGCTCTTCGCGCTGATCAGCGCCGGCGGAGCGCAGGCCAACGGCACGCCCAAGGACACGCGCGGGGTGCTCTTTGCCGACGATTTTCTGGTGCTCGACGAGGCGCACACCGTGCCCGAAGTCGCCACCGCCAACTTCGGGCTTTCGCTCTCGAGCTACGGGGTGGATCGCGCGTTGAAATATCTCTTCAACCCGCGCACCAAACGCGGCCTGTTCCGCAAGATCGGCGGCCCCGAGGCGCAACAGCTCGTGATCGACGCCCTCGAAGCGTCGCGCCAGTTCTTCGATTTCCTCGCCGCCACGCTGCTCGCCCAGCGCCCCGTCGTGCGCGTGCGTGATGAAGGCGTCGCCGAGCCGACGCTCGACGGTCCGCTCGGCGCGTTGCACCGCATCCTCGGCAAACTTGGCGACAAACTGGAGGACGGCCGCGAGCGCGACGAATTGCTCGAGCAAAAACAGCGCATCAAATCGCTCCAGTCGGGCCTCACCGAATGGCTTACCCTCGGCGACAAGGGGCAGGTCTACTGGGCGGAGCGCGGCGGGCGGAAACAAACCATCGTGACGCTGCGCAGCGCCCCCATCGACGTGGCACCGGCGCTGCGCCAACACCTCTTCGGCTGCGGCACGAGCGTCACCTGCGCCAGCGCGACGCTCGCAATGGGCGGCCAGATCGAACCGTTCGCCGCCCGGATCGGCGCCGACTCCGCCCGCGCCGTCGTCGTGAAATCCCCCTTCGATTTCGACCGGAACATGCGGGTCTTCGTCGCCGCCGACGTCCCCCTCCCCTCGCCGCAGGAGGCCAAGCTCGCCCTCGACGTGCTCGCGGATTATGTCGGTTTTTGCACGCAGGCGGTCCGCGGCGGCTCGTTGGTGCTCTTTACCAGTTACACGGACATGCGCGCGGTCGCGGCCACGCTGGAGCCGGTTTTTCGCGCGGCGGGACGCCCCTTCCTGATCCAGGGGGCGGAGCTGTCGCGGACCGAGTTGGCTAACCAAATGCGTGACCTCGGCAACGCCGTGTTGTTCGGCACCGACAGTTTCTGGACCGGCGTCGACGTGCCCGGCGACTCCCTCGCCCAGGTGATTATCACCCGGCTGCCCTTCGATCCGCCGACCCACCCCATCACGGAGGCCAAGTGCGAGCACATCCGCGACGCCGGCGGCAGTCCCTTCAACGAACTCACGTTGCCGGATGCGCTGATCAAGTTCCGGCAGGGCGTCGGCCGCCTCATCCGCACGCAATCCGACCGCGGCGTCATCACGGTGCTCGATTCGCGACTCTTGGCGAAGAGCTATGGCCGGCTGTTTCTCGACTGTCTGCCGCAAACTGCGTTCACCACGCTGACACGGGAAACGCGTGATCAAAAATTTCATCCTTTCGCCTGACGCGATGTCCGGCTAATTTCATCGAACTCTCATGTCTTTGCTCCGCGCCGCCGCGCTTACCGACATCGGCCGAGTCCGCCGAAACAACGAAGACCGTTTTCTTTGCGACGAAGCCTTGGGGCTATTCGGCATCGCCGACGGTGTGGGCGGCCTGCCCGGCGGGGCCGAGGCCGCGCAGCATACGGTCGACGAAATCGTCGCCGCGATGCATGCCCTCGCGCCCGGCCAGGAGCCGAACCTCACCGCCGTTGTCCATCAGATCAACGAAAGCGTGGCCTTGCTCGGCCAAAAAATCAGCCCGGCCATGGGCATTGGCACGACCCTGACGTTCGGCTGCGTTCGCGACGGGGTGTTCAAGCTCGCGCACGTCGGCGATTCGCGCGCCTACCTGTTTCGCAAGGGCGAGTTTTTGCGGCTGACCGAGGACCACTCGGTCGAAAACGAAGCCCGGATGCGTCGCGCCAAAGGCGAAGTTGTCTACTATCACGAAGCCAACCGCAACGCCCTCACCCGGTGCATCGGCCAGCCGACCCCGCCCGACGTCGACCTCGTCTTGCGTCCGATGGCCGTCGGCGACCGTTATCTTTTTTGCACCGATGGCGTCACCCGCATGATCCCCGACTCCGAGTTGGGGGAACTTCTCGCCGGGGCCGACACCCCGGATGGGGCCGTGCGCGGCATTGTGTCACTCGCGGTCCGCCGGGGCGGACCCGATAACGCCACGGCTGTGACTGTGTTCGTCGGCGAATTCTAAGGCATGGCCTCGCGCACCGAGACTTTTGCCGCGCTCGTGGCCCGTGAGCCGGACAACGAGCTGTTTCGTTTCAGTTTGGCGCAAGCGCTCGTGACCGAGGGACGCGGAGCGGAGGCCGTGCCTCATTTCGAAGCCTGCGCCGCGAAAAAAGCGGACTGGATGATGCCGCGGATTCTGCTCGGCAAACTGCTGCTGCAACTCGGCCGCCGCGCCGAGGCCCAACCTCTCCTCGCCGCAGCGCTCCGCCTGGCGATCGACCAGCATCACGAGGACCCCGAGCGCGAACTGCGCGCCCTGCTGGCCGACGTCTGAGCGGCCGATGAGCAGCACTCGGCGCAACGGAAAAGTCGACCGAGGGCCCGGCCAAAAATCAGCGGGTGGAGGAGGCTGGAACGGGTGATGCGGGCGGGCGGTTCCGCCGGGGTGAAAACGGACTTCGGAAAATTTGATTGGATTTTCCCGCGGGAACCTGCACGTTTCCGCCCTCTTCTTGCCAGAGTAGCTCAGTGGTAGAGCAGAGGACTCATAAGCCTTTGGTCGACGGTTCAATCCCGTCCTCTGGCACCAAATTTCGCCGCACGCCTTCCCGCGTGCGGCGTTTTTTATTTTTTCGCCGCGGCAGGCGCGGGCGAAGCCGTCGGATCGTCCACCAGCAGGCGAGACTGGACCTCGTGCGAACCGTGGTAAAACGGCGGAAAGAGGATCAACAGCGCCCGCTCCTTTTTCTTCAGCTGCAACGCCCCGGCATAGGCCTGATAAATGCGCCCCCCCGCCGACGTGCGGAGGACCATTTTCGCCGACGAAACGCCGGCCAACGGCGGGTTCAATCCGGCGGTCAGAGCGACCTCTTGGTTCCCGACCGTGCCACTGAGGGCCAGACCGCTCAGATTGATGAGCACCAGAGCGCCCGCGCCATGACGGAGCGCGCTGTCATCCAGGACGGCGACTTGATAACGCAGCCCGGTCGCCGGGGCGGGATCGATCGGCGTAAAAAGCAGCAGTGCCTCGCGGATGTCGGACGGGATGGTCACCGAGGCCACGACCGCGCCGCTCGCGCCATCGGTGAAGCGGAGCGGCATCGCGCTGCGATAGTCGTAGCGCGGCGAGCGCGCGGTCGGGTAAAAGATCACGGGCTGCCGCGGGGCGGCGGCGCGCGGGACAAACCCCAGATCGGCAACCGGGCGCGCCGAAAAAACGGTGAACCGCCCGGCCAGCTCGGCGGCGCGCGGGGTCTGGGCGGGCGCGCCGAGCGCGCAAACCAAAAAAGCGAACCACGCGGCGAGAGCGGCACGCTGCGAAACGGCGGAGGCGCCGGACGTCAAAGGTCGGAGCGCGTGAGCCATCGGAAAGAAAT
>CANHJG010000034.1 GCA_947461205.1 Opitutia bacterium | reverse complement strand
CGTGCTGCCGGTGGGCGATTCGCTGGTGCCGCTGACCAAGCTGGTGGCCGATGCGAATCCCCGGGTGCGGCTTGAGGCGGTGCGGGCGTTGGGGAAACTCGGGGCGGCCCGCGCGGCGGAGCTCGCGTTGACGGTGCTGGATCAGCCGATGGATCCGTTTCTCGACTACGCGCTGTGGCTCACGATGAACGAGCTCGCGACGCCGTGGCTCGCGGCCGTGCGCTCGGGAGCGTGGAATTTTCAAGGCCGCGAGGCGCAGCTCGCGTTCGGACTCAAGGCGGTCGAGCCGACGCTGGCCGGCGGCGTGCTCGCGCAGTTGCTCACCGGGCGCACGCTGCCGCGGGACGGTTCCGGGCCGTGGATCGAGCTCATCGGCTCGGCGGGTGGAGCGTACGAGCAGCGGCAGCTGTTCGAGGCGTTGCTCGCCAACGGTTTTGACGAGGCGGCGGCGCCGCGGGCGCTGGCGGCGCTGGCCGATGCGTCGCGGTTGCGGGGGCTGAAGCCCGAGGGTGATTTGGCCAAGCTGGCGACGCTCGTGGAGTCGGCGTCGGCTCCGACCCGGGTGGCGGCTCTGCCGCTCGTGGGGGCGTGGAAATTGTCGGCGCTCACGTCCACCGTGGTGCGGCGCGCCGGCGATGGGGCGACCGGTGCGCTGGAGCGCGCGGCGGCGTTTGGGGCGTTGCGGGACTTGGGTGGAGCGACGGTGGTCGCGGCGCTGCAGACGCTCGCGCGCACCGGGGCGACGCCGGTGATTCAACGCGAGGCGGTGGTGGCGCTCGCGGGCGTGGATCTCACGGTGGCGATGCCGGACGTGCTGGCGGTGCTTGCGGCGACGACCGCCGAGGCGGAGGCGCAGGCGTTGTGGCGGGCGTTGCTCGCGGTGAAGGGTGCGGCCGCCCGTCTGACGGCGCAGCTGCCCAAGGCCACGTTGCCGGCGGTGGTGGCCAAGGCGGGATTGCGCCCGGCGCGTGAAGGCGGGCAAAACCAGCCGCTCGTGCAGGCGCTCATCAAGAGCGCGGGGCTCACGCTGTCGGAGGCGCAGCTCACCCCGGAAGAATTGCAATCGCTCGCTCGACAGGCGTTGGCGGTGGGCGATGCGGCGCGCGGTGAACGGATCTATCGCCGGCCGGAACTGGCTTGCATGGCGTGTCACGCGATCGGCGGAGCGGGCGGAAAAGTCGGCCCGGACATGACCAGCATCGGGGCAAGTGCGCCCACCGATTACCTCGTCGAGTCGCTGCTTTATCCCAGCGCGAAGATCAAAGAAGGTTACCATTCCGTGATGATCACGACGAAGGATCAGCAGGAGCTCAGCGGGATGATCACGAAAGAGACGGCGACGGAAATTATTTTGCGTAACGCGGCGAACCAGGAGGTACAGGTGGCGGTGAAAAACGTCGCGAAGCGGACTAGCGCGGGGTCGTTGATGCCGGCCGGGTTGATCGACGGACTGCTGCCGGAGGAGCGGTTGGACTTGGTAAAGTTCCTCGCGCAATTGGGGCGGCCCGGTGACTACGATGCGGCGCAGGGCGGCGTGGCTCGTGCGTGGAATCTTTATCTCGTCGTCAGCAAGAACCAGTCGATCGGCGTCGAGCGCGTGGTGCGCGGCGACGCTACGCTCACGGATTGGGTGCCGGCGCTCTCACTCGTCAACGGGGTGCTGCCGGGCGAACTGATTACAACCACGTATCCGCAACTGGTGAACTCGCGTGGCCTGTTTGCGGCGACGCGCTTCGACTCGGCGCGCGGCGGCAAGGTCACCTTCTCGGTCGCGGGCGGGGTGAAAGACGTGTGGCTGAACGGCGTGCCGGTGAAGACGGGCGCGCAGGTTACGGCCGAGGCACGAAGCGGGACGAACACGCTGGTGCTGCAGCTCGACGAGGCGCGGGTGCGCGAGGGACTGGCGGTGCGGTCGGGGGAGGTTTCGTTTGTGAGTAACTGATCGCGCGGCGGCCCGGTTCGCGGGCGTTTGCGCCCAACGACCGCGCGTTTCCCGGCGGTCACGGGAGTTCGTAGACCTCGACCAACGCGACGCCCGTCGTCGCGTTGGCGCCGCTGACTTGCGCGGAGTAGGCGCCGGCGGGCAGCGTGAGGATCAGCACGGCGTCTTTGCTGCCGATCGGAAGGAAGAAGGCCCCGACCGTAGCGGCGGAACTTTGGAGATCGGAGGTGCCGGGCCAGTTGTCGTTCTCGGCAATTTTTTCGGCGCCGCGGTAAATTTCGAGCCGGGGATCGTCGAGGATGCCGGTGACGCCAAACGAGGCGAGGGTGGGGCCAACGGCGCGGATCAGCAGCGTTTTGGGCGTGGTTCCGGCCAGGGCGAACCCGGCGATCAAAATGTCGCCCCCGGTGCCGACGCGCGTGCGGGCGGAGAGGTTGGTGAAGCGCAGCGAGAGGTCGGTGTAGGCGTCCGAGGCGTCGTAGATTTCGGCGAGCGCCACGCCGATGCCGGCCCCGGCGACCTGGGCGGAGTAGCTGCCGGCGGCGAGCGATTGGATCAGCGCGGCGTCTTTACTCGTCGGTCCCGACAGGGCAAAGGCGCCGACGCGCGAGCCGTAGAGCGAGACGGCCGCGTTGCCGGACCAGTCGTTGTTGGAGCCGGTCAGCGTCGGTCCGCGGTAGAGATCGAGGCGGGGATCGGCGAGGGTGCCGGTGACGCCGAAGACCGCGAGGGTGGGCCCGACGGCGCGCAGGAGCAGGCGTTGCGGGGTCCCTTGGCCGCCGGCCAAAGTGAAGCCGACGATGAGGGTCTCGGAGCCGGTGCCGGCGAGGCTGCGGATCGCGAGGTTGAAGAGGTGGCCGGCGGTGGAGACGGGGGCCACGAACAAGGTCGCGGGCGGGCTCGTGGCGGAACCGAAGGCATTCGTGACCGTCACCGTGTAGTTGCCGGCGTCGGACGCGGATACGCGCGGCAGCGTGAGGGTCGCGGTCGGGTTGTTCGTCGCGACGGTGCCGGATGCGCCGGCGAGCGGGACCCCGTTGCGTGACCAGCGGTAGGTCGTGGGCGCGGTGCCCGTCACGGTGGCGGTGAACGTGGCCTCGAAACCGACGGCGGCGGTGGTGCTGGTGGGTGGCGCAGCGATGGCGGCCGGGGTGTTCGGGAGGGCGACGGTGAGGCTGGCGTCGGCGCTGGTGACGGAGCCGCCGGCGTTGCGCACGACGACCGAGTAGGCGCCGGCGTCGGTCAGTTGGATGTCGGTGAGCGTCAGGGTTTCGCTGACGGTGGCGAGGCCGACAGGGGTACCGTCTTTTCTCCATTGATACGTGCGGGGGGTGGACCCGCTGGCCGCCACGGTGAACGAGACGCTTTGGCCAGTGCGGGTGCTGACGGGGGAAGGTTGGCGCGTGATGGTCGGCGGGACGGCGCGGGCGGTGACGGTGAGGTTCATCGCACTTGTGACGGAGCCGCGGCTGTTGGAGACGGAGACGGTCCACTGGCCGGAGTGGGCGACTGTGACGTTGCTCAAGGTCCACTGGGCGGTGGTCGCGCTTTGGACGACGCCGTTGCGGGCCCACTGGTAGGCGAAAGGTCCGGTGCCAGAAGCGGCGACGGCAAAGTCGACGTTGTCACCCTCGACGGGAAATTGGTCGGCAAGGGCCAGCAAAATGGCCGGGGCAAGGGGGGCCGAGGTGCCGGCGGTGGAGGCATAGAGAAAGGCGGCGCCATCGCGGTCGTCGGCCGTGAGGGCGTCGAGGTTGCCGGCGCGGCTGTTCATAATGGCCGAGACGGACTGGCCGGCGACGTCGGGGTGGTCGAGACCGACGAGGTGGCCGAACTCGTGGAGGGCGGTACGGGAAAATTCTGCGTTGTTCGCGCCGGCGCGCAGGGGGCCGCGGTAGGAGTCCCAGCGAAAGCGGCTGTTGAAGAGCACGTCGCCCTCGATGCGGCGGCCGCCGAGGGTCCAGATGGTCGTGACCGCCAGGGTGTCGGCACCGAAGGTCCGGCCGAAGATGGTGGAGGAAAACAGGACGTTATTGACGCGGTTGCCGTCGCCGACGCTGACGGAGGAATCGGGGACGGTCGTGAACTGGGAGCGCGCCATCTGGCTGTTCCATTCGGCCAGCATATCGGTGGCGGCAGTGTTCCAGGTCTTGCCGTCCGAGAGCGTCGTGCTGGCGCCGAGCTGGAGATGTATGACGATGTTGCCGTCGGGCCAGACGGGGCTGCCGGCGAGCGGCACGTAGGCGAGGAGGCGCGGGGCGGCGGCCAGCAGCAGCCCGCCGACGAGCGCGAGGACTCGCGCGGGCAGGGGGCGGGAGAAACAGCGCATGGTTCGATCCGGGCAGCCGCCTAGGGGGTGACGGCGCGGACGGCCTCCTGGCGGATCAACGCGGAAAACGCCGCCGGCGTGAGGGGGGCGGCGCGCCGGGCCGCGAGCTGGGCCTCGAGGGCGGGGGACGCGAGCGGGAGCGCGATTTCGTCGGTGGACGCAAGGGGGGCGCCGTTGTCGCGCGCGACGAACTCAGCGCCGGTCGTGGGGTGACGCTGGATACGATAGCGCCCGAACATCATGGCGACGAGCGGGCAGATCTGGCCGCCGGTTTGGTCGACAAAAAGGAGTTCGGTCTGGCCGACGGAAAAGCGGGGCATACCGACGACGTCCATCGTGAGTTCGCCGACGCTGCCGCCGAGAAATTCGAGGGTGACCGTGGAGTCGGTGCCGGCGGGCAACGTGCCTTTGAGGATTTCGCGGACGCGGAAGGTGACGTAAGTGAAGATCGCGCGGTTGTCGGCTTGGGTGACGAGTTCGGTGCGGATGGTGGCGACCTCCCCGCGGAAAATGGTCCGGGCGCGGGCGGTGAGCTGGGCGAAGGTCGGGGGCGTGACGGAGGTGGCGCCGAGGGGCGCCGCAGCGAGGGCGAAGAAGAGCAGCAGAGTGCGAGCCATGGCGGGGAGACGGCGGAAGGAAGCGAACCGGCCAGAGAACTCAAATGGAGGGCGGAGCGACGGGGGTGCCGGCGAGAATCTTGTGACCGTCGTGCTGCCAGTGGTAGAGCAGCGGGGCCTTGTTCCGGTCCAGGTGTTTGAAGAGCGCGGGATCGGTCCGCTTGGGGAGTTCGAGTTCGGCGAGGCCGGAGGAGTCACAGCTGAGGAGACGCACGTAGGGCTTGAAATGTTCCGGGCGGCCGATGACGCGGGCGAGATCGGCCTGCGGCGGGGGTGCGTCGCGGAGGCGGTCAAGGGCGAGGAAGGCATAGGGGAGGCTGCGGAGGTCGATGCCGGCGCGTTGGCCGAATTTCACCCAGTCGGGGTTGGCGAAGATTTCTGAGGGCGGCGGGGCGAAGTGGTGGCACCAGTCGCGGGTGTTGCCGGGGGCGAGGATGGGGCAGGCGTGCTGGTGGGTGCAGGGGGCGACGACGCGGAAGGAGGGGAGAAATTGTTCGCGGAGGGCGCCGAGGTGGCGGCTGACGGCGTGGGTGCCAGGTTCGACCCAGAGGACGGCCTCGGCGCGCGCGACGAGGGCGAGGAGCGAGGCGAGGGCGTCGGGCGAGAGTTCATTGAGGACGTGGCTGATCAGGAGGAGCCCGATGGGTTCGGACGAAGCGAGGATGCCTGGAGTGGCGGACGCGACGCGCAGTGCGGGGAACTCGGTCTGGGCGGCGGTGGCTGCGTAGTCGGTGGCGAGGGGCGAGTGATCCCACACCGTGAGGCTGTCGAAATTTTCCGCGCCGAAAAATGAGAGGACGCGGCGGGCGGCGATACCGCTGCCGCAGCCCCAGTCGAAGACGGAGCGGGTGGTGGGTGCTGGGCGCCAGGCGCGGAGCCGGAGTTCGCGGAGGACGTGGTCCCATTTCCATCCGATGCGCTCGCCGTAGGTGAAATCGTAGCTGGCGAGGTCGGAAGGAGTTTCCCAGTACAGGCCGGCGGTCGCGCCGGGCGTGCTGGAGAGAAATTTTTGGCGGAGGCGGTCGAGCGCGGGCCAGTCGAGGTCGGTCCAGGTCATGGGTGGGCCGCAAAGAGGCACAAAAAGGCCCGAAAAAGGAAGCCTGCGTTTGGGAAGGATGCCCTCGTCCCGCGCCGAGCCGACCGGTGCCACCGACCACTAGACGATCTCAAGCCAGAGCGTGCGGGGTTGCGGACCGAGGGCAAAACGGGTGCCGGCGGGGCGTCCGTGGAGGGAATCTCGGCGAGGCGGTCGCCGCGGTGATCGCGGGCGAACAGGCGGGCGTGGCGGTGTGGGAGCGCTTTGCCGGGCCGTGGGGCGAAAAAAACGGGGCGCGATCAGGGGATGAGCGCGAAACCGAGGTGCGAGGCGAGGCGTTGGGTGCGGATGCCGTAGAAGGCGGCGAAGGCGCGGATGCGCTGGGCGCTGGCATCGTCGGGTGTGCCGGGCGGGCGCATGCGGATCGCGGAGATCATGAGGTTCTTCGCGGTGTGTTCGGTGGAGACGAACTCGAAGACTTTCGTTTTGTAGCCGGCCCATTCGAGGAGTTGGGCGCGGAGGGCGTCGGTGACAAACTCGGACTGGCGTTCTTGGAAGATGCCGTGGCGCAGGGCGTCGGCCAGCACGGGGGGCGCGGCGAGCTGCGGGCGCAGTTCTTTTTGACAGCAGGGCGAGACGACGATGAGGCGGGCGCCGGCGGCAAGACCGCGGGCGAGGGCGTCGTCGGTGGCGGTGTCGCAGGCGTGGAGAGCGATGAGGAGGTCGCAGGCGTCGAGGGGCGTTTCCGTGATGGCGCCGGCGCGGAAGGTGAGGCGCTGGGCGAGGCCGTGCTGCGCGGCGACGCGGTTGCAGAGGGTGACGAGCTCGGGGCGGGCGTCGACGCCGGTGACGTGGGCGCGGTCGGCGAGGAGGGCGGCGACAGCGAAGGTGAGGTAGCCCTTGCCGCTGCCCATGTCGACGACGCGGATGGCGGGGAGTTGCTGGCCCGGAGCTGCGAGCTGAGCGTCGGCGCTGGCGGCCGCGGCCGATGGCGCGGTGGGGAATGCTTCGGTGACGAGGTGGGAGAGGAGTTCGGCGAATTTTTGGATCTGGCGAAATTTGTCGGCCATGCCGTCGCGGGGCTGTCCTCGATTAGTGGTGACGCCGAGGGAATCGAGCCACGGGGCATCGGCGGGGATGAGGTGGTGCTTGGGGGCGTTGTGGGCGGGCGGGGGGAGTGGGGCGGACGCGCCGCAGGCGGAGGCCGGGTTCGCTTTCACGCGGAGGCGCGCGGTGCCGTCGGGTTGGGTTTCGCACTGGGCGGTGTGCGTGGCGGTGAACAGGTGGGCGTCGAGGAAGTCGCGGCCGAGGGCGGCCTCGACGAGGGCGAGGGCCTCGGCGGGCGAATGGTTTTTCGTGACGTCGCGCGTGGCGTGACGCCAGACGAAGGTGAGGCTCGGGCCAGTCTTGAGGGCGACGGGTCGGACGAAGAGGTTTTGGAGCGTGGGGTCGGTGCGCGCGAGGGCGGGCGCGGGTTTTCCGAGGGTGAGTTTGACCAGCGTGCCGTCGGTGAGGGCGGAGCGCAGGAGAGGGAGGAAGCGGTCGAGGGCGGTCGGTTGTGACATGGAAAAGTGGGCTGCGACAGGGCGGCAAGGGGCAGCGTGGACGACCGGCCGGCGAAGGCGAGCTATGCGCGCAACACGGGAAATGGCGGACTATTTCAGCGAGGACGGAGGGAGATAGAAATCGAGCGGGGTACGGCGCCAGACCTGACCGGTGGCGGCGCGCTGGGCGGGGTCGGTGAAATGGTATTCGTAGCGCACGACGCGGAGATGGCGGGGCGGTTTGGCCGGGAAGGGATTGCGGGCGAGCAGCGCGAGGACTTCGGGTGTGCCGCGGAGGAGGTGTTCGCCGAGGGACAGGACCCAGCGGTTTTGCGCGGGTGAGCCGAGGGCAGCGAACCAGAGTTGCCAGTCGAGCCGTGGTTGGTGCGGGGCGACCCAGGAGGGAGCGCGGGCGAGGTCGCCTGGCTTGTGCGGGAATTCGTAGGCCAACCAAGTGCGGGTGTCTTCGCTGCCCTCGAAAATGAGTTCGGCGCGCGGATTGGTCATCACGGCGAAGAGGCCGTAGCGGTTAAAGGAACGGTAGGGTGCGAGGGCGGTGGCGACGGGGGTGAAGCCGGGGATCGGGCCGAGGCCGCGGACGAGAGCGGGGAGCGTGTCGAGGATGGTGTAGAGCAGGACGAAAAGGGCGAAGACGCGAACGGACCAACGGTGCCAACGCAGAGGAGCGGCCGGCATCAGCGGCGGAGCGGGGGTCGAAAAAGTGTCACGTAATACGTGACACTGGGTCAGATCTCGCGGGTAGAATCTGTCACGTAATACGTGACACTGGGTCAAATCTCGCGGGTAGAATCTGTCACGTAATCCGTGACAGCGGTGTCGAAGGCGGCGGGGGACGAGTTGGGGGAGGGAGGCGAGGGCGGCGTCGTCGAGGCAGAGGAGACAGAGGGCGGCGGTGAGGACGTTGAAGTAGGTGTAGTTGCCGGTGAGGGCGATGAGGAGCATGAGCGCCATCGTGAGGAGGGCGGCGCGGTGGCGGAGGGCGCGGGGCGCGAAGAAGAAAAAGGGCACGATGAGCTCGACGGTGAACAGGCCGGCGCACGCGGCGCGGTGGAGCCAGGCGGGGAGCTGGTGCGCGTAATAGGCGAGTGGCGTGGGCAGGGGTTGGGTTTCGGAGTGAAACGTGAGAGCGGTGAGGTCGCGCCACGCGAGATCGCCGCTGAGGAGTTTGACGGCACCGGAGAGCAGCATCAGGCGGAAGAGCAGCCAGACCAGGAGCAAGCGGGCGAGACGGGGCGGTTCGTGCAGCGGAGTGCGCCAGAGCGGCAGGAGGCGCCAGGGCGCGAGAAATACGGCGAGGAGGGTGGTTTCGAGGAGGAGCGCGTCCCACTGGAAGTTGAAGAAAATCTGGCCGGCGCCACAGAGGGAGAGGTAACAGGCCCAGAGTCCGAGCAGGGAGGGGGCGGGGGCGATGCCGGCGAAGAGGAGGAGCGAGAGCGCGACGCCGGCGGCGCAGAGGGCGGTGAGTGCGGTGGGGCCGGCGCCGATGAACCAGCAGAGAGAGGGGAGTTGGTCGTGGGCTTCGGCGGGGCCGAGTTGGCGGAGGACGGCGTCGAAGAACGGCTGCGCCGGAAGCAGGCCGTGGGGTCCGATCAGGCCGGCGAGTTGGGTCCACGCGGACGCGAATGCGACGAGGTGGACGACGGCGAGGAGGCGAAGGAAGAGCGACGCCGAGAGGGCAAAACGGGACGGGACGGGGCTCATCGGATTCTGGCCGCGAACGAGTCAGACGCCACGAGGCCGAACCGGCGTTGGAGAGACCGAGGCCGGGCTCACGGAGCAATCACGGGAGGAACTCGGTCGTGAAGGCGGTGGCGGGGGTGAGTTTGCCCTTGGGGAGGAGACCGAGGGCTTCGAGCTGGGCGATCTGGGTGGCGTAGCGGGCGGCGTCGAGCCGGCCGATATTTTTCGGACCGCCGGTCGCGTCGCGACCGGTGACAAGTTTTTCGTCGATGATCGCCTGGCGCGAGAAAGCGAGGAACGCGTCGGTGTTGGGGGCGTGGGCTTTTTTCAGGGCGGTGTGCGCCGGGGTCGGATCGCCGGTGAGGTAGTCGTGCCAGCCGCGCAGGTAGGCGCGCGTGAAAGCGCGGAGTTCGGCGGGGTGATCGCGGGCGAATTTTTTGTTGGTGATCAGCACGGCGTAGGCGCGGAAGCCGGCGTCCCAAGTGGAGAGGAAACGCGGGGCTTGGCCGCCGGCCTCGGTGATGTGGTGGGGTTCGGCGATGAAGTAGCCCTGCTGGAGCGCCTGCTTGTTGCCGAGGAAGGCGGCGACGGAGAAATTCTGCGGGACCAGGTTGAGCTTCAGCCGGTATTTCTCTTGGAGAAACTGGAGAAAGGGCCAGCCGGGGCGGGCGATGATGGTCTGGCCGTTGAGGTCGGCAAAGGTGCGCACCGGGCTGTCGGCGTGGACGAGAATGCCGGCGGGATCGTCTTGGAAGACGGCGGCGAATTGCACGAAGGGGAGGCCTTCGGCCTGTTGGAGCAGCGTGGTGGTGGAGTCGGCCTGGGCGATGTCGACCTTGCCGGTGGCGACGCTGGGCAAGACCTGCGCGCCGGGGCCGCCGGGGAGGAGCGTGACGTCGAGGCCCTCTGCGCGGAAGAAGCCGCGGGCGAGGGCTTGGTAGAGTCCGCCGTGTTCGGGCTCGGGGACCCAGTCGAGTTGGACGGAGATTTTGGTGAGGGGCGCGGTGGCGGCGGTGACGGTGAGGTAGAACGCGAAGAGCGCAACGGCGAGCGCGGGAAGCAGCCGGCGGAGGACGGAGGCGGGCGGACGGCGGGTGAGATGCATGGGAAATTCGGGTGGAGTGGGAAGCGGGGGCGGGCGGGTCGGAGACCCTGACCGACTTTTTATTTGTCGGTCGTTTCGTAGGAATCGTGCCACTTGTGGAGGGCGAGCCAGCTGAGGGAGAGGACGCCGGCGGTGAAGATGAAGCCGAGGACGCAGGTGGTGGCGGCGGTGGCGAAGAGCGCGGCGTATTTGGCCTGGCTGGAGTAGATGATGGCTTGGAAGCCGAGGCCGCCGCCGTCGCCGGCGGAACTGCCGGCGGTGTAGTCGCCGACGAGGGCGCCGATCGGGGCGAGCGTGGCCGAGATGCGGAGCCCGGTGAAAAAGTAGGGGAGCGCGGCGGGAACGCGGAGATGGAGGAGTTGCTGAAGGCGGCTCGTGCGCCACATGGCGAAGAGTTCGACGAGGTTGCGGTCGGTGGAGACGAGGCCTTGGGTGGTGTTTACGACGAGCGGGAAAAAGCAGATGAGAAACGTGATGATCGTGACGCTCCTGAGGCCGGCGCCGACCCAGATGACGAGGATAGGGGCGAAGACGATCACGGGGGTCATCTGCAGGATCATCAGGTAGGGGTAGAGGCCGATGCGCACGAGGGGCGAGAGGGAGAGGGCAAGGGCGAAGACGACGCTGACGGCGACGGCGAGGGCGAACCCGAGGAGGGCGCCTTCGGTGGTGTTGAGGGCGGCGCGCGCGAGGGCCTCGGCGTTGGCGCGGAAGGCCTCGAGGATCGCGACGGGAGTGGGGAGAAGGAAGCGCAGGTCCTCCGCGAGCAGCGCGTGGACGCCATACCAGAGCGCGAGGACGAGGGCGCCAGTGGCCGCGGGCAGGAAAATGGATTGGAGGCGACGGGACATGCGCGGTCAGACGGTGACGGTTTCGACGGAGCGGAGAATGCGGGAGACGTCGGCGACGAGATCGTGGTACGGGCGGGAGAGGCGGGTTTCCTCGGTGCGGGGGTAGGGCAAGGGGACGGGAATTTCGGTGTGAACGTGTCCGGGGTTGGCCGACATCACGCAAATACGGTTGGACAGAAAGACGGCTTCGGAGACGGAGTGGGTGACAAAAAAGGCGGTCCACGCGTGGCGCTCGCGGATGGTGAGGAGTTCCTCGTTGAGGTGCTCGCGGGTCATCTCGTCGAGGGCGCCGAAGGGTTCGTCGAGGAGGAGGATTTTGGGGGAGAGGGCGAGAGCGCGGGCGATGGACACGCGCATTTTTTGACCGCCGGAAAGTTGGCGCGGATACGCGTCGGCTTTTTCGGGGAGGCGGACGAGCTCGAGGACGCGGCGGCGGGTGGTGGTGCGTTCGGCGGGCGCAATGCCGCGCAGGGAGAGCGGGAGTTCGATATTGGCGGCCACCGTCAACCACGGGAGGAGCGTCGGCTCTTGGAAGACGAACGCGAGGTCGGCGGCGGCGGCGTCCGGCGAACGACCGTCGACCGTGAGGGCGCCGGAGGTGTGCGGGGTGAGGCCGGCGATGAGGCGGAGCAACGTGGATTTGCCGCAGCCGCTGGGGCCGATGAGGGAAACGAAATCACCGGGCTGCGCGGCGAAGCTGACGCGGTCGAGCACGAGCGGGCCGTCGCCGAAGCGTTTGAGGACGTCCTGGAGTTCGACGATGGGCGGCGGCACGGGCATGGATGGGGCGCCAACGTGGAGCGACGTGGCGCGCGGAGCAAGTGCCGGAGGCAAGATCACGGAGGGGCGGCGGCGGGTGCGGATTCGCGCCGGCTGAGGCGCGACGACCTGGCAACGTCCGCAAAAAAAGAACGCAAACCCGCGGGCGGGGACGACCGGGCCAGGCCAAACCGGTGCTCGGGAAATCAACGGACGTGAGTGTCGCGCTGGGGCGGGGGCATCGACGGGAGGGCGGTGCGCAGGCGTGGCGGGCGGTGCGTTTGGGGCGGGTGAACCGCGGCGCGGGAGGGAGACGCTCACCCGGATCGTGCATCCGGAACTTGCGCACACCGATTTCACCGAGGGCCGGAGCCCAGCCCACGGAGCTCCCGGAGCGGACGCGGTGTTTGCTCCGTGGCGGCGGGGCGGAGGGAGGTGCGCCCGCCGAAAAAGAATTTACGCCGGAGAGCGTGAGGGAGGCGGGCTAAGGGAGGGCGGCCTGAAAAATACGGACGGCGTGGGAGGGGGGGGAGGGGGATTTGGCAGGATCGAACTGGTCCCAGCCAGCGTTGGCGATGAAGGTGGGGCGGCCGTTGACGAGTGTGACGAGCGCGAGGTCGTCGAGGTGCGGAAGAGCGGCAGCGAGGACGGTGACGCCGGTCACGGTGGTGAGATCGGGGGAGAGGGTGATGCGGACGAGGCGTTGGGGAGACACGCCGTTTTGCACGGCGAAAAGGCCGTCGGGGCCCGGCGCGAGGCCGTCGAGGCCGAGCAGCGTGGCGTGGGGTGGCGGGGCGAGGGCGCGCACGACCGGGGCTGAGTCGGAGAGGTCGATGGCGAAGAGGCCGTTGGCGTAGTCGGCGACCAGGAGGGTGCGTTGGGTGAGGACGAGGCCTTGGAGGGAAACGAAGCCGGGATACTCGACGAGTTTGTCCATTTCCTCGGCGCCGGGAAGGTAGCGCCAAATGATGGGAGCCGCGCTGTCGGTGGCGTAAATCGTGCCGTCGGGGGCGACGAGGAGATCGCCGAGCACGTGATCGCGGCCGTCGGAGGGGACGTCGACGACGCGGCGGAGTTCGCCGGTGACGAGGCTGAAGGCAGCGAGGGCGGCGTGGCCTTTCTGGTCCTTGGTGAAACCGCTCATCTCAGGGACGGCGGAGGTGGCGGCCCAGAGCGTCTGGCGGGTTTCGTCGAGGGCAAGACCGAAGACGCCGAGGAGTTCTTCGTCCTCGGCGCTATAGCGGGTGACGCGGCCGTCGCGGTCGCGGCGCCAGATGCAGCGTTGGTGAACATCGCCGAGAAAGAGGTCGCCAGTGCGGTCGCGAAAAGCGAGGCCCTCGATGATGCCGGTGCGGCCGGGGAGTGCGACGAGCAGGTCGGCCTGGCCCTGCGGCTCGCGATTGGCGGCGAGCGCGGTGCGGACGGCGTTGAAGGCTGGGGTGCCCTGGAGGGAGGCGAAGTCGGGATCGCGTTCCACGGCCGTCGCGACGCCGAGTGCGGTGAGACGGTGCAAGGTGGCAAGGGCCTCGTCGGGGCGGCCGGTGAGGGCCTGTGTAGCAGCGAGGTGGTGCAGGTAACGCGGGGAATCGGGGCGCAGGGCGAGGGCCGCGGCATAGGCGTCGCGGGCGGCGGCGAAGTCTTTGCGTTGGTAGGCGGCCTCGGCCGAGCGGCGGAGGGCGGGGTGCGCGGCTGAGTCGGCGGCGGGTTGGGCGGATGCAGGAGCGGAGGGGAGGAGGAGGGACGCGAACAGGAGGAGGAAACAGGCGGGGCGCATGGGAGGAAAAGGTGGCGCGTTGCCGGTCGGGCGCAGCAAGAAGGTGGGGGCGCAAAAAAGGGGCGCAGTGGAAACTGCGCCCCGGGGGAAAGCGAGGGGAACGGGCGAGGCTTACTCGTAGCGGAGGGCGTCGATGGGGTCGAGTTGGGCGGCTTTGTAGGCCGGGTAAAAGCCGGAGACGATGCCGACGACGGCGCTGCCCGCGACGGAGATGGCGATCCAGAGGGTGGGCACGAGGACGGGCCACCCGTTGTAGTAGGAGAGCAGTTGAGACCCCCCGACGCCGACGCAGACCCCGATCAGGCCGCCGAGGGAGCTGAGGAGAATGGCCTCGATCAGGAATTGGGTGAGGACGTCGCGGCCGTGGGCGCCGATGGCGAGGCGGATGCCGATCTCGCGGGTGCGTTCGGTGACGGAGACGAGCATAATATTCATGATGCCAATACCGCCGACGATGAGGGAGACGCCGGCGATGCCGGCGAGGAGGCCGGTCATGGTCTTGGCGGTGGCGGTGGCGGCGGTGGCGAGTTCTTCCTGGGTGCGAACGGTGAAGTCGGGTTCACGGCCGCGGCGACGCTGGGTGAGGAGGTCTTCGACGGCGAGTTTGACCGAGGCGATCTCGTCGGCTTCGGCGGCCTGAATGCGGATCATGCTGATGTTGGTGCGGCGCGAGACCCGGCGCATGTGCGAGGTGTAGGGGATGAGGACGGCGTCGTCTTCATCGGAACCGAAGATACTGAAGCCTTTGGGCGAGAGGACGCCGAGAATACGGAACGGGAGATTGCGAATGCGGAGGGTCTGGCCGACCGGGTCTTCGTTGGGGAAAACTTGATCGGCGACGGTCTTGCCGATCACGCAGACTTTGGCGAGTGACTTGATATCCTGCTCAGTGAACATGGAGCCCGAGGCCATGGGCCAGTTGCGGACGTAGGGGTAGTCGGGGCCGACGCCGTTGATGTTAGTGTTCCAGTTGAGACCGTTGGCGAGGATCTGGCTACGGTCGCGCACTTCGGGGCTGAGGCCGTCGATGCCCTTCACGTCGGCGAGGATGGCGTCGGCGTCTTCCGGGGTGAGCGAGGTTGAGCTGCCGTAGCCGCCGCGCGTGCCGCCGCTGGAGGAGCTGCCGGGCATGACGGTGATGAGGTTTTGGCCGAGGGAGGCGACCTGGGCCTCGACCTGGGCTTTCGCGCCGTTGCCGATGCTGACCATGGTGATGACGGCGGCGACACCGATGATCATGCCCAGGGCGGTGAGCATCGAGCGCATGGTGTTGCGGCGGAGGGCGCGAAGGGCGACGCGGAGGGTGTTGGTGAATCTCATGGCGGGACGGCCTCAGGCGTGGGCGGCGGTGGTGAGCTTGGCGGCGGTCTCGGCTTGCTTGAGGCGTTTCATCTCTTCCGCGGCGATGGAACGGTTTTCGACCGGAGCATCACGGACGACGACGCCGTCGCGCAAGATCAGGTTGCGTTTGCAATAGTGCGCGACGTCGAGCTCGTGGGTGACCATGACGATGGTGATGCCCTGGTCGTTGAGTTTTTGGAAAACGCCCATGACTTCGACGGAGGTTTTCGAGTCGAGATTGCCGGTGGGTTCGTCGGCGAGGAGGACTTGGGGGGAGTTGACGAGGCCGCGGGCGATGGCGACGCGCTGCTGCTGGCCGCCCGAGAGCTGGTTGGGCATGTGATCAGCGCGGTTGGCGAGGCCGACGATTTCGAGGCAGTGCATGGCGCGCTCGCGGATTTCGTCGGAGGAGGCCTTGCGGTGGCGGCCGTAGAGCATGGGGAGCTCGACGTTCTCGAGGGCGGTGGTGCGGGCGAGGAGGTTGAAGCCCTGAAAGACGAAACCGAGCTTTTGGTTGCGAAGATCGGCGAGTTGGTTGCGGTCGAGTTTGTCGATATCGATACCGTCGAGGAGGTAGGTGCCCTTGGTCTGCCGGTCGAGACAGCCCAGCATGTTCATGAGGGTGGATTTGCCGGAGCCGCTGGCACCCATGAGGGCGATGAACTCGCCCCGGTGGATATCGAGGCTCACCCCACGCACGGCGTGCACCGGGACTTCGCCGGACTCATAGATTTTATGGATGTCCTTAATTTGGACGACGAGAGAGGACATGGGAGGAGATTCCGGCCGAAATTGGCGCGCCTTAGCGCGGGCCGCGCGACGAGCTACCCATGCTGCTGCGGCCGCTGAACGGGTTCGAGGCGCCGGGGGGCGCGCCGGCGGCAGCCGGAGCGGCGCCGGGCATGATGACGCCGGTGATGATGGTCTCGCCCTCGGCGATGCCTTCGAGAACTTCGGTCGTAAAGCCATCGGAGACCCCGAGCTTGGCCATGACCTGCGTGACCCGCTTGTCTTTGTCGGCTGCGGTCGGATCGACGAACTTGTAGAGCGAACGGGTGACGACGGTGCTGTTGAAGCCGCGGTCGCCGCCGGGGCCGCTCGGGCGGGCGCCGCTGCCGCCGCGACCGCTGTCGCCGCCCTTGCCGCCCTTGCGGGCACCGGGGGTCGCGAGGCGGGCGGCGATGAGATCGGGATCGAGGCCTTTGCCCTTGGCGAGGAGTTTCGCCTTTTCGATCTGCTCGGGGGAGGCCGGGGTGCCGCGCTCGAAGCCGATTTCGCGCATGATCGCCATGGTGGCCGTCATGCGTTCGTCATCGGTCATGGTGGCGGAAGCGCCAGATTTTTCTCCGGTCTTGGCCGCTCCCGGAGCGGCGGCGGGAGCGGGGGCGGCGGCGAGCACTTCTTGCGGGACGCGGACCCGGAGGGCGCCGTTGGCGATCCGGAGGACATTGGGGCGTTGTTGAACGATAATGGAGACGTTGGCGGTCATGCCGGGCTTGAGCTTGGAGTCGTCGTTGTTGACATCGATGATGGTGGCGTAGGAGACGACGCTTTGGCTGACGCTGGCGGCGTTGCGGACCATCCGGACCGTGCCCGCGAAGGTGCGGTTGGGAAAGGCGTCGACGGTGAACTTGACCTCTTGGCCCTCGGCGATGCTGCCGATGTCGGCTTCGGCGACGGCGGCGTTGATCTGCATTTTGGTGAGATCGTTGACGAGGGTGAAGAGAACGGGGGCGTTCATGCTAGCGTTGACGGTGCGGCCTTTGTCGGTCTTGCGGTCGAGGACCATGCCGTCGATCGGGGCGATGATGGTGCAGCGCGCGAGGTCGAGCTTGGCGTTTTCGACGGCGGCGGTGCGGGTAAGCATCGTGGCGTTGGATTGCGCGAGCTGGGCCTCGGCGCTGTCGAGTTCCGCTTGGGAAACGAGTTTCTTCGCAGCGAGATCGCGGGTGCGGTCGGCCCCGAGTTGGAGGAGGCGGTTGCTGGCTTTGGTGGACTCGAGATCGGCTTCAGCCTGTTTGAGGCGTTGGGTGGGGGTTGCCTCATCGATGCGGGCGAGGATATCGCCGGCTTTGACCTTGGAGTTGTAGTCGACGAACACTTCTTTGATCTGGCCGGAAACTTGGGCGCCGATGTCGACGGTGACGACGGGCTGGAGATCGCCGGTGGCCGTGACGGTTTGGATGATGTCGCCGCGGGACACCTTCGTCACCTGGAATTCGGGTGCCTTGTCGGTCTTGGTATTGAAGTAATACCAAGCGCCGGCGGAGGCGCCGCCGATGAGGAGGGCAAGAATGACGATACCACCGTAGCTTTTCGATTTGGCCATGAGGGAAGAGGGGAAGGGCGATTTAAGGAAGGGAGGAAGGGATGGGGGGAAATGTGGTCGGCGCAATGAAACTCTCGCGAAACCGGGCCGGCGGGAAACAGGCAGTGCGCGGTTCGGATAGACGCGGCGGTTTCCGAAAGGTGACGGAATTATTTCCCCCGCTCTGTGGGGGCGCAAGCGCCCGCGGGAAAAAGGGGGTTGCCAGTGTCATAGTGGGAGCGTTGCCTCCGCCGGCTGTGCGGTTGCGCGGCGTTTTCCCCATGCTTCTCCCCTCCGGATGGAAAGGTCTTTGTTGGTCCCGCGCCGGCCGTCGGCTGGCGCTTTTTTCGCTCTGGGCGTTGCCGTGGCTGGGCGTATGCACCGGGCTCAGCGGGCAGGTCGCCACGGCGCCGGTTGAGGGGCTGCGCGAGGCGAGCCCGCGCGTGCACGCCATCGTTGGGGCGCGCGTTGTGCCGGGGCCGGGCGTGGTGATTGAACGCGGCACGGTGGTGCTGCGGGACGGCATGATTGTGGCGGTCGGGGCGGAGGCGGCGGTGAAGATCCCGGCGGATGCGCGGGTGTGGACTGCGGAGGGCAAAACCATTTACGCCGGTTTTATTGAGCCGTTGTCGGAGGTGCATCTGCCAGCGGCGTTGAAGGTGGCGGCGGCGGAGAGCGAGAGCGGTGGCGCGCGCGGGGCGCGGGCGGTTTCGACCTCGGCGGAAACGCTGGCCCCGGCGGCGGCGGCCCGGTCGTGGAACGCGCGGGTCACACCGGAGCGGGAGGTGGCGAAGGTGCTGGTGGCCGACGACAAGGGGGCGGCGGCGCTGCGGGAACTGGGGTTTGCGACGGCTGTGGTCGTGCCGGGCCGCGGGGTATTTCGCGGGGAGAGCGCGCTGGTGAGTCTGAGCGGCCGGGCGCCGACGGCGTCGTTGGTGCGCTCCCGCCTCGCGCAACACGTGGCGTTCGAGCAGGGCGGTTTTCGCGACAACAGTTATCCGAGTTCGCTGATGGGCAGCATCGCGCTGGTGCGGCAGACGTTGCTCGACGCGCAATGGCTGCGCGCGGCGACGGAGGCCTACGCGAAGCAGCCGGCGGCGGGCGCACAGCGGCCCGAGACGAACGCGTCGCTCGAGGCCCTCGCCGCCGTGGTCGCGGGCGGGGCGCCGGTGGTGATGGAGGCGGCGGACGAATTGGATTTGCTGCGCGCCCAAAGAATCGCGGACGAATTCAAGTTGAAGGTGATTTTGCGCGGTCGCGGCACGGAATACCGCGTGGCCGCGGCGCTCGCGGTGGCCAAGTCGCCGGTGATTGTGCCGCTGAATTTCCCGCCGGTGCCGGAGATCGAGACGCCGGACAAGGCGGTCGATGTGGCGCTCTCGACCTTGCAGCACTGGGAACTCGCGCCGTCGAACGCGGCGAAACTGACGGCGCGCGGCGTGACCGTGGCGTTCACGACGTCCGGCCTGAAACAGCCGGACACGCAATTCTGGCCGGGCGTCCGTCTCGCGGTGAAACGCGGTCTCGCGCCGGCGGATGCGCTCGCGGCGATCACGACCGCTCCGGCCAAGATGCTCGGCGTCGACGATCTCACCGGGACCCTGGCCGTCGGGAAACTCGGTCACGTGGTGGTCGCAACCGGCGATCTTTTTGCGGCGGACAGCACGGCGGAGGTCACGGATCTCTGGGTGGACGGTGATCATTTTGAGACGGAGGCCGCGCAAAAGGTGGACGTGAAGGGCGCGTGGAAAATCACGTGGAGCGGCGCGCCGGCGGGGGTGCCGGAGGAATTGAAAATCGAGGTGCGGACGGGCGGTGGGCGGCTGCGGGCGCGGTTGGGCGACAAGGACGTGACGCTGACGCAGGCGCGCAATCAGATCACGGTGCTCGTGCCCGCCGAGGTGGTGCAGGGCAAGGACGCGAAGGGCACCGTGCGGCTCGCGGGCGGGGTGAACGAGGGCCGGCTCGCCGGCACGGGGCTGTTGCCCGACGGCTCGGCGTTGCGCTGGAGCGCGGTTCGCGCCGCGCCCGCCGAAAAGAAATCAGACGAAAACAAACCGGAAAAACCGGAGGAGAAATTGCTCGCGAGCGCGGACCTCTATCCGGCGGGGGCCTATGGGCGCAGCGGCCCGCCGGGGCAGCCCGAGTGGGTCCTGGTGAAGAACGCGACCGTGTGGACGAGCGGGCCGGCCGGGCGGATCGCGGGCGGCGACGTGTTGGTGCGCGCCGGAAAAATTGAAAAGGTCGGTCCGGGACTGGTGGCGCCGGCGGGTGCAACGGTGATCGATGCCAACGGCAAGCATGTGACGGCGGGGCTGATCGACTGTCATTCGCACGTGGCGATCTCGCGCGGCGTCAACGAGGGTACGAGCGCGGTCACGGTGGAAGTCCGCATCGGAGACGTACTCGATGCGACGGACATCGGTCTCTATCGGCAACTGGCGGGCGGGCTCACGACGGCCAATCTACTGCACGGCTCGGCCAATCCGATGGGCGGACAGAACCAGGTCATTAAGTTGCGGTGGGGTGGGATGCCGGAGGAGCTGAAGTTTGCGGGGGCGAAACCGGGCGTGAAGTTTGCGCTCGGCGAGAACGTGAAGCGGTCGAATTTCCAAGCGCAATTGGCCGGGCCCGCGCGTTATCCGCAGACGCGGATGGGCGTGGAGCAGGTGATGGCGGATACGTTTGCGCAGGCCCGGGACTACGAGCGTAGCTGGGCGGACTGGCAGGCGGGGAAGTCGCCGCTGCCGCCGCGCCGGAATCTGCGGCTCGAGTCGGTGCGGGAGATGCTCAAGGGCGAACGGGTGATCCACATCCATTCCTACCGGCAGGACGAGGTGTTGATGTTCATCCGGCTGGCGCAGCGGGAAAAGATCACGGTCGCGACGTTCCAGCATATTTTGGAGGGCTACAAAGTGGCCGACGAAATTGCGAAACTGGGGGCCGGCGGTTCGTGTTTCAGCGACTGGTGGGCCTACAAATATGAGGTACTCGACGCGATCCCTTATGCCGGCGCGATGATGCATCACGCGGGCGTAGTGGTCTCGTTTAATTCCGACGACGCCGAAATGGGGCGCCGCCTGAACACCGAGGCGGCGAAGGCCGTGAAATACGGTGGGGTGGCCGAGGACGAAGCGCTGAAATTTGTGACGCTCAACGCGGCGAAGCAGCTGCGGATCGACGACCGGGTCGGCTCGCTGGAGGCGGGCAAGGACGCGGACTTTGTGATTTGGAGTGCGAGTCCGCTGTCGACCTACGCGCGCGCCGAGCAGACCTGGATCGATGGCCGGCGCTATTTTTCCCTGGAGGACGATGCGGCGATGCGCGGGGCGGCCGCGACCGAGCGGGAAGCCCTGGTGCAAAAGGCCCTCGTCGAACGGCAGAAGGCGCTGGCGGGCGGTGGCGGAGCGGCCGGCGCCGGTGCCGGCGGCGCGCGCCGGTCCGACGTAGCGCCGACGCCGGATGCGCTGCGTGCGATCCAACGGATCGAGGAGCGCGCCTCGCTGGAATACCGGTCGCTTTACCATAACGGCCTCGAGGCCAAGAACTGCTCCACCCATGACTTTTAAGAAATTCGCCGCGCGTCTTGCGCTCCTCCTCGTCGTGGCTGCGGTTGTCCGGGCTTCGGACAACGTGCCGGCGGTCCGGCCCGCAACCCCGGTGCTGTTGCGCGGCGGGACCGTGCATACGGTGAGCGGGGCGGATCTGCCCGCGACCGATGTGTTGCTGCGCGACGGCAAGATTGCGGCGATCGGGGCGAGACTCGCCGTGCCGCCGGGAGCCACCGTCGTGGACGTGGCGGGCAAGCAGGTCTATCCCGGCCTCATCTCGGCCTACACGGGCATGGGGCTCACTGAAATGGGCTCCGTGCGCGGCAGCGTGGATCTGGCTGAAACCGGTTTGCTCAATCCCAATGCGCGCGCGCAATCGGCGCTGAACGCGGACAGCGAGCACATCCCGGTGTCGCGCTCGAACGGCATTCTCACGGCGTTGAGCGTCCCGCTCACGACTGGACTGGTGGCGGGCACGTCGACGCTGATCCGGATGGACGGTTGGACGTGGGAGGATCTCACGTTGCGCAGTGCGGCGGCGCTGCACGTGTATTGGCCGAATCTGACGGTGAACCGGGATCCGAGTTTTCCGCGGCCGGCGGCCGAGCAGCAGAAGACGATCGACGAGAATCTGAAGAAAATCCGCGACGCGTTTGCGTCTGCGCGGGCCTACCTGAAAGCGAAGGAGGGGGCCGGGAAACCGATTGACACTGATTCGCGTTGGGAGGCGATGATCCCTGCGCTCAAAGGCGAGCTGCCGGTGTTTGTGCACGCGACCGAAGTGAAACAGATTGAATCGGCGGTGGCCTGGGCCACGACGGAGAAATTGAAAATCACGCTGGTGGGTGGGCTCGATGCGTGGCGGGTGGTGGACCTGCTCAAAGCGAACGATATCGCCGTGATTGTCAGTCCGGTGACAGCGCTGCCGTTGCGCCGCGAAGATCCGTTTGACGCGCCCTTCACCAACCCGGCGAAGCTCCAGGCGGCGGGCGTGCGGTTCTGCATCGCGAACGACGGGGCCAGCGCCGAGATGGGGACGATGGCCGACCGCAATCTGCCCTACGAGGCGGGCAAGGCGGCGGCGTATGGTCTGTCGCCCGCCGAGGCGCTGAAGTCCATTACGCTTTACGCGGCGCAGATTCTCGGCGTCGGCGCGGAGTTGGGCTCGATCGAGACGGGCAAGCGCGCGACGCTGATCGTGACCGATGGCGATCCGTTGGAGATTCCGACGCGCGTCGAGCAGGCCTATATCGACGGGGCGCGTATCGATCTCTCGAACCGGCATCTCCGCCTCTACGAAAAATACCAGAAGAAGTATGAGCAGTTGAAAGCCCCCCAATGATGACCACGGCCCAACGCGTTTTCGTTTTCCTGTTTGCCGCGGGCGCGGGTGGGACCGGGCGTGCGGTGGCGCAAGAGGCCCGTCGCGGGGGGCGGCCCTAGGCGGCGCCGGTCGCGGCTGCGTCGGGAGACAAGCCGGCGGCACCCGAGGCGAGAGTGGCCGACAAGAAGGACGAGATGGAAAAGGAACCGGTGCGGTCGGTCCCGGAGCACGCGATCACGCTGGAGGGGGCAAGGTCGTCAAATACCGAGGGACGGCCGGTTACCCGGCGAGGAAGGACGCGAAGACCGGGAAGACGAACGCGGATATCGTTTTCGTGGCCGACACCAAGCTCGGCACCGAGACGGAGAAGGTTGATCCGGCGAAGCGCGTGCTGATGTTTTCGTTCAACGGCGGCCCGGGCTCCGCGTCCATCTGGCTGCACCGGGGCGCCCTCGGGCCGAAGCGGGTCGTGACGAAGGCGAACGGCGATTCGCTGCCGCCGCCCGACGAGAGCGCGGAGAACGATTACGCGTGGCTGGACGAGACCGACCTCGGGTTACTCGAGCCGGTGTCGACCGTTTACAGCCGCGGCGACGGGCGACGCCCCGAAGCAGTTTTACGGGTTCAACGAGGAGGTCGCTTCGGTCGGCGATTTCATCCGCCTCTCCACGATGCGCAACCGGCGCTGGTCGTCGCCGAAATTTCTCGTCGGCGAAAGCGACGGCACGCCGCGCGCGGCGGCGCTGAGCGACGATTTGCAGGACCGCGACGGGCTCTACCTGAACGGCATGGTGCTGGTCTGCTCGATCATGAATTTCGCGACGGCGTGGTTCACGCAGGGCAACGATCTGCCGGGTACGTTGGCTCTGCCGACCTACCCGGCGGGCGCGTGTATCACAAAAAGCTCGGCGGCGCCCGGGCGGCGGCCGATTTGCGCACGGCGCTCACGGCGGCGAAGAAGTTTGTGCAGGACAGGTAGTCGCCGGCGCTGATGCCCGGCGACGCCTTGCCCGCGGAGGAAAAAGCGGCGCTCGATCTGCTGGACCAGGCGATGAGCCGCAACACGAGCCTCAAGGTTTGGATCGCGAACGGCTAGTTCGATCCCGCGACGCCTTATTTTGCGACCGACGACACCGTGTGGTTGAGGGGGCTCGACGCGGCCGTGCGGGGCAACCTCACGCAGACCGTCTACGAGGGCGGGCACATAATGGAGCGGGTGCCGTCGGAGCTGGCGAAACTGAAGGTGGACGCGGCTAAGTTTTACGACCCGACGCTGCAGAGCGACGGCGTGCGGTGAGGCCCGGGAGTGCGCCCCCCGCAGGGGATGGGAATTGGCGGCGGCAACGCGGCGCCGGGGGCGCGGGCTACGGGCGGTAGGCGGCTTGGAGGGCGGCGGCGACGTTGGCGGGAACGAAGTGCGAGACGTCGCCGCCGAAGCGTGCGACCTGTTTGACCAGCGTGGAGCTGGTGTAGCTGAATTGCTCGTTGGGCATCACGAACAGGGTTTCCAACGCCGGCTCGAGGTGCCGGTTCATCAGCGCCATGTTGAACTCGAATTCGAAGTCCGACAGCGCGCGCAGGCCGCGGATGATGGCATCGGCTTTTTGCTCCATGCAAAACTCGACCAACAGGCCGCTGAACTTCGTCACGGTGACGTGCGGCAGATGGGCCACGTTCGGGCGGATCATGGCGAGGCGCTGGTCGGCGGTGAAGAGCGGGCCCTTGCCCGCGTTCTCGGCGATGGCGACGGTGACGCGGTCGAAGAGGCGGGCGGCGCGCTCAAGGACGTCGAGGTGGCCGCAGGTGATCGGGTCGAAGGTGCCGGGATAGATGCAGTGGCGCATGGGCGGTGACAGGAAGTGGGAGGCAACACGCGCGGAAGGCGCGTGGCGATGCGTTTCTCGGGCGCTCCTCGGGCCGGGCCCGCCGCTCCGCGCTTGCCTTCCCGGCGGCGCGCGCGTGTTTTCTCGCGTCTACCGCACTGATGAACCTGCCCAACCTGCTCACCCTTTCCCGCGTGCCGCTGATGTTCGCGGTCGTTGGCCTGATGTATTCCGACGCCCCGTGGGCGAGCAACGTGGCGTTCTGGCTGTTTATTGCGGCGGCGTTGACGGACTGGCTGGACGGCAAGATCGCGCGGGAACGCGGCATCGTGTCGGCGTTCGGCCGGTTCATGGACGCGGTGATCGACAAGGTCATGGTGCTCGGTCTCATGATCGCCTTGGTCAACGACCGGGCGAATTTTCTCGGGCACGATATTATCGCCATGATTATGCTGCTGTGCATTCTGTGCCGGGAGTTCGCGATTTCCGGGTTGCGCATGGCGGTCGCGACGAAAGGCCAGATCGTCGAGGCGGATTCGGGCGGGAAGCTGAAGACGTTTGTGCAACTCAACGCGATCGGCTGGCTCATCGGCGCGCGCATGTTGGAGCAAGGGCATCCCGGGGTGTTTGCCGGCGATGATCACGCGTGGGTGCGGGGTGTGCGGATCATTGGCATCATTCTTTATGGGTTGTCGGCAGTGCTCACGGTCACGTCGGGGATCGCGTATTTTCGGCGGCATGGGCGGGTCTTGTTCAACTAGCCGATGCGGCTGACGCAACCGAGTTGGACGCGCGGACTCGCGACGGAGTGGGTTGTGGCGGCGGCCACGCTGGGGCCGATCGGGCGGCGGTTACCGGCGCCGGGTACGTGGGGCTCGGTGGCGGGGGTGGGGTATTTCTGGGCGGGGTTCACGGAACTGGGGCTCGCGGGCAATCTGATCGCGAGTGCGATCGGGGCCTACGTCGCGGTGGCGCTGTGCGGCGAGGCGGAGATCCGGCTGGGCAAGCAGGACCCGGGGGAGGTGATTTTGGACGAGTTTGTGGCGATCCCGCTGTGCTTTCTCGGATGGCCGGCCCTGGTGGCGGTCGTGCCCGCGTGGGCGGCCCTGCTGGCGGGATTCGCGCTGTTCCGGCTGTTTGACATCGCCAAGCCGCTCGGCATCGCGCGACTGCAACGCTTGCCCGGCGGATGGGGCGTGGTGGTCGACGATCTGGCGGCGGCGCTGGCGGCGGGCGCGACGTTGCATCTGGGCGTGTGGCTGTGGTCCCATTTCGGGTGTTGAACGCGTTTGGGGGTGTCGTGCGGGGGCGCGCCACGGAATGCTTCCTGCCGGAGCGCAAGCCGGCGGCGCGGTGGGCGTTGGCCGGACAAGCGGGGTTGCTTGGCGTGGTGGCGGGCTGCGGCTGGTCGTTTCACCGGTTGACGAGGATGCCCGTGAGCGACGGCCTGGGCGTTGCCGCCGTGCAGGGGCTGCACCTGGTTTGTCCCGAAGCGGGGCGCGTCGGTTTCGGCGGGTGCGGCGATTTCATGCGCGTGCTGCCCGGCCCGTTGAGGCAGGTGCCGGTGCCATTCAGCCGGTTGGGGGCGGCGCGGCTCTGGGCAAAGGCGCGGTGGCGGGCGCGCGAGGCCCCTGGCGCGCCGGGCCCAGCCTCGTGGACGTGGCGCCGTGCATCAACGACGCGCGCCTACTCCGGTGGAGGTTGCGCGGCGGCGGGACGGGACGCGAAGTCGAGGTGCAAGACTGGAAATAGCTGCTGACCGCGCTGAATTTGCTGCCCAAGGACGGGCGATTCTGCACGGGGTCCGAGTGTCGGGGGCTGGGAGATGGGGTTGCTGCTGGTCGGGGCGGCGGCGGTGCGCGGGACGGAATTTCGCCGGCGGACCGGCGGGAGCGACGAAGCGGGATGGCCCGGGCCGTCGCAGCGCGGTGAGGACGGGTCAGGGCGATCCGCGGTCGCGCCGGAGCAGAAACTCAATGCGCACGCTGCTGCTCAGGCCGAGTTCGTGGCCGTCGGGGCCCCAGATGGTGCGGCCGCCGAGGGTGAACAGAATTTGCGTGTGCGCGGCCGGGCGGGCTTTCCAGGGGACGACAATCTCGGGGCGGAGGGCGTAGACATTTTTGTGCTCGTTGCTCAGCAAGGTACTGGTGGTGAGCGTAGCGGTGAGCGAGGCCCGGAAGCGCGGCCATTCGCGGGCGGCGCCGGCGACGAAGATGAGCGAGTTGGCGTGAAGCTGGTTGCGGCCGAAATGCGCGGGCAGCGGCGTGCGTTCGAGGAGGTCGGCGCCGATGCTGGCGAAGCCGAGGAGTTTCCAGTCGGGGACGAGCGGGCGGGTGGCGGCCACGTAGGGCTGGGTGTGGCGGTGCCCGTCGGTGAGGTCCTGGGGCGGACGGCTGAGCGGGGTCTGAAAATTGAGGCCGAGGCTGAAACCGGCGCCGTCGTTGAGCGAAGGGAGGACGTGCTCGCATTTCGCGCCGAGACGCAGGCCGGACAAACCGTAGCCGGCGGCGTCGGAAATCCCGTGGGTGAAGTAGGTCTGGAGTTCGCCGCTGCTCTCGAAATTTTCGGTGATTTTGGCGCGCGCACCAAAGGGAACCCGCAGGTAATCGCGGTGGAGCAGGTCGCCGAAATGGGGGCGCACATAGAGTCGCAGCGCCCCGGTGCGGTCAAAGCCGGGCAGACGTTCCGAGAGCAGATCGGGCAGGCCGTCGATGAAATCGGCGAGGTCCCAGCGGGAGGAGGGCGCGGCCGGGGTGGGGGCTTGGGCGGAGGCGGCGGACGCAGCGGCCTCGGCCGCTGGCAAGGTGGGCGCGAGCGCGGCGCCGAGCAGGGTGAGCGAGAGGAGCCGGACGAGGCGATGAAGCGGGGTCGGCGACGACATGGGTACTTGGTTAAGCCAAAACGCGCAAATGTTCCACGGGGACCTTCACCAACAGGCCCTGCTGGAGCACATCGACCGAAATCACGACCCCTTGAGGATTGCGCGGATCATCTACGAAACCCTCGAGCCCGTAGAGCGGGCCGCCGATGATTTTCACGTGGCGACCCTTCGTGAAGAGCGGCATCACGCTGAACTCGAAGCCGGAGGCGACGATGGCTTTGACCTCGCCGAGTTGGCGGAGGAATTTGGCTTCGTCGGTGACGGTGATGGCGCGCGCGAGCAGGTCCTGCTGGTAGATGCGCGATTTCTCCTCGACGGGAATCTTGGCGAAGACGTAGCCCGGGAAAAGCGGCTTCGTGAATTTCTTGGTCTGTTGAGCGTAGTGCCGCACGCTCACGACCAGCGCCAGGTAGTGCTCGAACTTCTCTGCCGCCATGAGGGCGGCGAATTTTTTTTCGCAACGGGGCTTTGTGTGGCAAACCAGCCAGTAGTGTTCGATCATCCGCTCAGTTTTTCAGGAGAAAGCGCACCGCGGCGTGATACCCCTCGAGACCGAGTCCGGTGATGACCGCGAGGCAGGCCGGGGCGGTGAGTGAGGTGTGGCGGAACGCCTCGCGTTTGTAGATATTCGAGATGTGCACCTCGACCGTGGGCAGGTGCGCGCCGAGCAGCGCGTCCCGGAGCGCGACGCTGGTGTGGGTGAATGCGCCGCCGTTGATCACGAGGCCGTCGAACTTGGCGTCGGCGAGTTCGGCGATACGGTCGATGAGGGCGCCTTCGTGGTTGGACTGGAAAAAGGCGAGCTCGGCCGTGGCCCCGAATTCGGCGCGCAGGGCGTTCGCCAGATCGGTCAGGGTTGCGCGGCCGTAAATCTCGGGCTCGCGTTTGCCGAGGCGGTCGAGGTTGGGGCCGTTGAGGATGGCGATGCGTTTCATGGGATGCACCGACGGAACACCCGGAACCCCGGGAAGTGAAGACTCAACTTCTCGGGCCCGGCGGCCGTTGTGGGCCGGGGATCAAAAGGGATTCGCGGTGGCGATGAATTCCCAGGGCAGGCGGAATTTTTTCGCGAGTTCGGCGGCCAGGGCCTTCACGCCGTGGACCTCGGTCGCGTAGTGGCCGCAGAGGTAGAGATTGAGTTTCTCCTCCTGCGCGCGGTTGAAGCAGTCCTCGCGGAGTTCGCCGGTGACGAGGGTGTCCACGCCGGCCGGGCCGAGTGCGGGGACGGCGCTGTAGCCGCTGCCGCTGCAGAACGCGACGGCCGCGGGGGTGGCGGAGCCGTATTCGATGGCGATGACGCGCGGGTAGAGGCGTTCGAGTTTGGCGCGGATCGCGGCGCGGGTGAGGCGGGAACGCGCGAGGCAACCGATGGCTTCGCCGTCGCGCACGAGGAAGGGGCGCGACGGGGTGAGGCCGAGCTGTTTCGCAAGGAGGGCGTTGTTGCCGAGCTGCGGGTGGCCGTCGAGGGGGAGATGGTTGGAGTAGAGGGCGCAATTGCCGCGCACGAGCGTGGTGACGCGCTCGTAGGCGGCGCCGGTCAGCGGGCGCGGCATGTCCCAATACATGCCGTGATGCACGATGAGAAAATCGATGCCGGCGGCGACGGCCAATTGGAAGGGGACGACGCCGGCGTCGACGGCGGCGCCGATTTTCGTGACGCGGCCGTCGTTGGCGAGTTGCAGGCCGTTGCAGGCGCCGGGTGCGTCCTTGAAGGCGGTGCGGCGGGTGCGTTGGTCGCAGTAAGCGACGAGGTCGGAAAGCGTGGGCATGGGTCAGAGGCCGAAGCGGCAGCTATGGGCGCTAAAGCCTGCGCCGAAACTCACGAGCCAAAAATCGCCGTCGGCGGCGGTGGGCGTGGCGGTTTTTAACGTCTCCTCCAGCGCGAACAACACGGAGGGACTGCTCATGTTGCCATAGTCGCGGAGCACGCGCGTGCTCGCGTCGAGCGCGTGGGGCGCGACGACTGGCGCCAGCGCCTCGAGGACATCGCGGCCGCCGGGATGGGTGACGACGCGCGCGACGGGGCGCGGACCGCGCTGGGCCCAGAGCTGACCGACGGCGCCGGCGGCGAGCGCGGGGACGGAACGGTCGAGGAGGTTGCGGAGTTTACCGTCGCGCTGCTCGAAGCGGAGCTTTTCGCGTTCGGCGGGCAGGTGCAGGGTGTCGAAACCGAAGGCCCGTAAAGCGGTCGGTCCGGGGGTGGCGCGCCAGATGGTGGCGGCGGCGCCGTCGCTGAAGAGGCACGCGCTGATGATCACGCCGGGGTCGTCGTCGAGGTAAAAGGCGGCGGAGCAGACCTCAACGGCGATGCAGGCGACGGTGGCGTCCGGCCGCGCGGCGAGGATGTGGCTCGCGGCGCGGAGCGTGGGAATCGCGGCGCCGCAGCCGAGACCGACAAGGTCCTGGAGAAACGTGTTCGGGCGCAGACCGAGCTGTTCGGAGATGTAGCTGGTGAGACCGGGGCAGAGATAACCGGTGCAGGTACAGACCAGCAGGGCGTCGAGTTGGGCGGGGAGAATCTGGGCGCGCGCGAGGGCGGCGGATAGAGCGGTGGCGGCCAGCTTCGGGGCGGCGGTGCGGAAGGCGGCGTGCAGCTGGTCGGCGGTGAGGTCGAACACCTGATCGACGTCGGGCACGGCGAAGTGGCGCGTGGCGATGCCGTGATCGCCGGCGAGAATGCTGTGGAGGATGAGCCGCGAGCGTTTCGTGAGGCGCTGGCGCACGGGGGACCGCTGCACGATGTCCCAGCACGCGGCTTGCGAGTAGGCGGCGGGAGGAACGGCGGTGGCGAGGGCGTGGAGAAACATGTCAGTGGAGGGCGGCGTAGAGTGGGCGGAGCGGCAGGAGATGCGCGCGGTTGAGCGCGGCGAAGAGCCGCTGGCGGGGCGGATGGAAGAGGAAGGGATGGACGGCAGCGGCGGTCGCGAGGCGCAGACGAAAGCGTCGGCGCTTGGCGTGGTGGATGGCCTGACACGTGGCGGACCAGTCGGTTGCACCGGAACTGTAGGCCACGAGCGGCGCGAGGGCGATTTCGGCGCTTTGGAACGCCATGGCCATGCCGTTGCCCGTGAAAGGAGGGATCCTCGAGCAGGTGTCGCCGAGGCAGACGCGGTTGTCCGCCGGAGCAGCGACGTGGCGATCAAAACCAACCGCGGCGACGGCGCAAAACGAGGTGGCCTCGAGTGCGCTCGCGGCCAGACGCGCCGCGAGGACGGTGAGGCCCGAGGCCTGAAGATAACCGAGGAGGAGATGGGGGCCCTTCGCGCAGAGTTCGCGGCGGCGAAACAGTCCGCAAACGTTGACCGAGCCGTCTTCGACGCGGGCGAGGCCGACGTAGGCGAAGTCGCCGAGGTGGAGTTCGAGATCGCGGGAGAGCGGGAGGCCGCGCGCATGGATTTTCAAGCCGAGCCAGGGAGATTGGCCGCGACGCCGGCCGGTGGTCCAGATCCGGCCGGGGCCGACGTCGGCGTCGGCGTCGGCGACGCGGGTGCGGGTGCGCAGGTCGCCGCCGGCGGCGAGGAAGGCCGCGGCGAGGCGGTGGTCGAGCGCATGGCGGCTGAGGCCCAAGGCGGGTGAAGGGAGTGTTTGGATACGTGCGGGTGGGGCGTCGGCTCCGGAACCGATGAACCAAGCGACTTCGCGGTGGTGGAGGGCGTCGGCCAGGAATGGCGCGAGGCCGAGGCGCGCGATCGTCGCGGGAGCGAGCCCGGTGATGAATTCGCCGCAGACGCGGTGGCGCGGGTAGTCGCCGGCCTCGAAAATGGTCACGGGCACAGCGGCGCGCCGCAGCGCGAGGCCGAGGGAAAGTCCGGCCAGGCCGCCGCCGACGATTTCGATGGGACGTTGGGGCGTCATGGTCGGCGGACGGCGACGAGGCGGTAAGCGCCGAGCACGGTTGTCGTGCACCGGCAGTCCCAGTCGGAGGGATCCAGGCCAAGACGGTGGGGGAGTTCGTCGGCGCGGAAGCCAGCGGCGATGCTGACGTGGGCGTCGTGGCGCGTGACGTGGTTGGCGCCAAACAGCGGGCTCACCAAGGCGAAGAGGCGTTGGACGCGCGGGCTGCGTTTGGGTTCGCTCGCGAGCACGAGGCGCGCGGTGCGGTTGAGGGTTGCGCCCAGTGCGGCGAGTTCGGCGTCGGAAAGGTGGTGCAGAATGAGATTGGCGAGCACGGCGCCGTAGCGGGCGTAGCCGTCGAAAGTGCGCAGGTCGGACACGTGCCAGGCCCGGGCCGCGGGCCATGCGACCGGGCGCGGCACGCGGTCGAGGCCGTCGACGGCGGCGTCGTGGGCGGCGAGGCGCAGGCCGAGTTCGCCGGTGCCGGCGCCGAGCTCGAGGGCGGATTCGCCGGCGCGGAGGAGGGGCGGAAGGGTGCGCGCAAACCAGCGGTGGTTGCCCATGGCGCGATTGATCAGCCGCAAATCGCGGCGGCTGTGGCGAGCGTCGGGATGGTCGGGGGGGAGCGAGTCGAGCAGCTCCGGTTTAAGCCTGCGTGGCATGGGTTGAGAGGAAGATTGCCCGGCTGCGTCGGGCTGTCCATCGTCGCGCGCAGTTAACTTCATGAGCACATCCCATCCCGTCGATCTGATCGCGCAAGCCGCGGAGAGTTTTCCGCACCGTCCCTCGTGGGACGAGTATTTCATGGCGACGGCCGTGCTGATGGCCTCGCGGTCGAACTGCGAACGCCTCCACGTGGGCTGTGTGATCGTCACCGGGGGTGCGCGGAAGCACCGCCTCGTGGCCGCCGGCTACAACGGTTTTTTGCCGGGCACGCCCCATGTGTCGCGGTTGCGCGACGGCCACGAACAGGCGACGGTGCACGCGGAGCAAAACGCGGTGGCTGACGCGGCGCGGCGCGGGAGTTCGGTCGAGGGCTGTGTGGCGTATGTGACGCACTACCCGTGCATCAACTGTGCAAAGATTCTCGCGGCCGCGGGGATTGCGCGCGTGAAGTACCGGCTCGACTATCAGAACGATCCGCTCGTCGCGCCGTTGCTGGCCGACGCGGGGGTGTCGATTTTGAAACTGTAACAGGAGACGCCCTGCCATGCGCGAACGCCGCAAAGAAACGAAAGACACGCTCGCCGGCTCCCTGCTGCTGGCGCACCCGGCGATGCGCGATCCGAATTTTCGGCGCAGCGTGGTGCTGATGTCGGTGCACAACGCCGAGGGGGCGATGGGGGTGGTTTTGAACCGGCCGATGGGGAAACGGCTGGGGGAATTCAGTGGAGATTTTGCGCTCGGGGCGCTGGCGGCGGTGCCGATGTTCACGGGCGGACCGGTGCAGGCGGAGCAGGTGGTGCTCGCGGCGTGGGAATCGCGGCCGGACGGCTTCCGCCTGCATTTCGGTGTCGAGCCGGACAAGGCGATCCAGTTGCTCTCGGAGGACGGCGCGCATGTCCGGGCGTTCGTCGGCTACTCGGGGTGGTCGGCGGGGCAGTTGGAAAACGAGATGCAGCACCACACCTGGGTCGTGGCGGATGTGCCGGAGGATTTGCTCACGCAGCCGCAGGACGACACCCTGTGGCGCACGGTGCTCCGGCGCGAGGGCGCGGAATGGCGGCTGCTGGCCGACGAGCCGGAGCATCCGGAGCAGAACTGACGCCGGCCGCGGCGCGGGCGACGCCGGCGCTCCACGGGCTTAGGAGATCAGTTTTTCGCGCGAGGGGACATTTCAGTTGACAGGGGGTGGGGGGCACTCTGTTTTCACCGTTTTTATGAAAGTTGTTTCCTCCATCAAATCCGCCAAGAAGCGTCACCCGGCCTGCCAGGTCGTCCGTCGCAAAGGCAAGATCTACGTCATCAACAAAGTCGAGCCGCGTTACAAGGCGCGTCAAGGCTGATTAAACCTCTACTACCGCGATGAAAGCCGAAGGCCATCCCACTCTCAACCACGTTTGCTTCCTCGATATCGGGACGGGCAAGCGTTTCCTGACGAAGTCCACCATGAAGTCTGCCCGCAAAGAGCAGATCGACGGCGTGGAATACTTCATCGTCGCCCGCGACGTCACGATGGATTCGCATCCCGCCTACACCGGCGAGAAGCGCCTCGTCGACACTGCGGGTCGCGTCGAAAAGTTTACGACGAAGTTCAAGCGCGGCGCCGCCAAGAAATAAGCGGCATCCGGCGAGTTTCGCAGTCTAGTCCGCCCCCCGGCAACGGGGGGCTTTTTTGTGGCCGGCCGTTACGGGGCGGCGGCGGGCGGGGCGGGCGCGTAGTCGAAGAGGCCCCGCTTCTTGATCGCCGCGACGACGGCGCCCGGGACCATCTGCTCCCAAGCCGGGTCGTTTTCCTTGATGCGGCGCAGGACGTCTCGGGAAAAGATGTGCAAGATGGTGCGGTCGAAGCCGACGATGCAGTCGATATAATGGTTTTCGGCGAGGTGGTCGTAGAGGTTGCGCAGGTGGTCGACGATATGAACGTTTTTCGCGGTGATGAGGACGTGGGACGCAAACGCATGGGTGGCGACTGAGCCGGGCATGGGCACGGCCTGGCCGGTCAGGAGGAACTTGTCGTAGGCTTCCTGCCGCATCGGATAAATGTAGAGGCGGACCGCATGGCGGAAGAGGCGGCCGAAGGATTCAAGGATGCCGCCCTCGAGGTTTTCGTAGTATTTCTCGTTGAAGATCTCGAGGAGGTTGTTGATGCCCATCGCGACGCCGATCATCTCCTTCGTGTAGCGGCGGAAATACGACGTGAGCCGGTAATATTCGGAGTAGTTCGAGATGAGAACGGTGAACCCGATGTCGGCGAGGAGATCGACGCGGGACAGGAAGTCGCGGGCGTCGAGCTCGCCGGCGGCCAGGAGGTTGTTCATGGTGATCTCCATGAGTACGACGACGTCCTTGCCCTTGACGTTGGGCTCCTGGACGAACTGCGCGGTGGCGCAGTTGAGCATGTCGACGTTGACGTGGGTGACCGGGCGGAAGCTGCCGCGCTCGACGAGAATGGCTTTTTTGTGGAGGACTTCCGACGGCTGGAGGACCTCGCCCTGGGTGCCGAACAGCACGGCGTTAGTGAGGCCGTGTTGGACGAGGGCGAGCGACATCAGGCGGTTGTCCACCTGCGCGAAGGCCGGGCCGGTGAAGTTCAGCATGTCGATCTCGATCCGGTCGGGGGTGAGCTGGTCGAGGAGGGAGGCGATGAATTTACGCGGGTCGTCGCGGTAGTAGAAGGCGCCGTAGATGGCGTTGACGCCGATGATGCCGAGGGCCTGCTGCTGGAGGACGTTCTCCTTGTCCCACATGCGTACGTGGAAGACGATTTCGCTCGGCGGGCCACCGGGGGCGGATTGGAAGCGGATGCCGGCCCAGCCGTGGGCTTCGTTGGTGCCTTTGAAATTCCGGGCGGCGACGGTGTTGGCGAAGACGAAAAAGGTGGTGCGGTCTCCGCGCTGCTCGGCGAGGCGGGCGTGGAGCAGCGCGTATTCGTGGTCGAGCATGAGTGCGAGGCGCTCGCGGGAGACGTAGCGAGGGGCCTTACCGTAGATCGCGTCGCTGAACGACATGTCGTAGGCGGAAATCGACTTGGCGATGGTGCCGGAGGCGCCGCCGGCCTGGAAAAACATGCGCGCGACCTCCTGCCCGGCGCCGATTTCGGCGAACGTGCCGTAGATGGGCTCGTCGAGATTGATCGTGAGCGCCTTGCGGTTCGTGGTGAGGAGTTCTTTTTCTTTATGCTCGCTCATAGGTGGGCAAGATGAGGAGGCGGGTCCGGGGTGCAACCCCGGTATGGAGGGACGGGTGACAACGGTGTAAAAACGGTGGATCGGGCGGTGGAAAATAGGGGCGGGCGAGGCGCAGGGTGATTCGACTGGAGGAAGCGGGAAAAGCGATTACGGTGCCAACGCCGTATGAAAAATTTCTTCACTTCGATGCTCGGTGCGCTGGTCGCATTGTTCATTTTTACCGGCGGCGCCTTTGTGCTCTTGGTCGGATTGGTCGGAGCGATCGCGGCGATGGGCGGCGGGGAAAAGGCGACGCCGGAGTTCGAGAAGGGCGCGTATCTGGTGTTTGATTTGTCGACCAACATCACCGATGCGCCTCCGGCGATCGACTTCGGTTCGTTGGGCGGCAGGCGGATCGACACGTTGCAGCTCCGCACGGTTACGCGCGCGCTCCGGGCGGCGGCGAAGGACGAGCGGATCGCGGGCGTGTTTGTCACGGGTGCGCTGCGTCCGGCGGATTTTGGCTCGGGTTTTGCGGCGCTGAAGGAAGTGCGGGCGGCGCTGGCGGGGGTGAAGGCGGCCGGCAAACCGGTGGTGGCCTATCTGACCCAGGCGACGGCCAAGGACTATTATCTGGCCTCGGCCGCGGGGACGCTCGCGCTCGACCCCTATGGGATGATCATCATGCCCGGGCTCGCGAGCGAGCCGATGTTTTTTGCCGGGGCGTTCGAGAAATACGGGATCGGCGTGCAGGTCACGCGGGTCGGAAAATACAAATCCGCGGTTGAGCCGTTCACGCGCACGAGCATGAGTCCGGAGAGCCGCGAACAGCTCCAGAAATTGCTGGACGACGTGTGGGGTGGCGTACTGACCGACATCGCGCCGAGCCGCGGCATCGCGGTCGACAAAATCCAGGCGACGGTGGACGCCGAAGGGCTGATCCGTCCGGAACAGGCCAGGGCGGCCAAGTTCATCGACCGCATCGCGTATCGCGACGAAATCTACGACGAACTGAAAGCGAAGACGGGGCGCGCCGGGTCCAAGCAGCCGTTCAAACAGATCACGCTCGCGGACTATTCCAGAATTTCAAAAGACATCGCGGATGCGCCGGTAAAGGCCGGGGGCGACGGGAGCAGTTCGTCGGGCAAGGGGCGGGTCGCGGTCGTGTATGCCGAGGGCGAAATTGTCGACGGCGAGGGCGAGGACGGCGACGTCGGCGGATCGCGGTTTTCGCGGGAGCTGCGCAAGCTCCGGCAGGACGACGACGTGAAGGCGGTGGTGCTCCGGATCAACAGCCCGGGCGGCAGCGCGGCGGCTTCCGAGACGATCCAACGGGAAGTCCGGCTGCTGAAAAAGGTGAAGCCGGTGGTGGTTTCGATGGGAAGTTACGCAGCGTCGGGCGGGTATTGGATCGCCGCCTACGGCGACCGCATCTTTGCGGAGCCGACGACGATCACGGGATCGATCGGGGTGTTCGGCGTGCAGTTTGACGTGAAGAAGCTGTCGGGCGATTTCGGTCTGACCTTTGACTCGGTGAAGACGGGGAAATTTGCCGATGTGATTAGCATTACGCGGCCGAAAACGGAAGAGGAGCTGGCGGTGTTCCAACGGATGGTGGACTGGATTTACGGCGAGTTCGTCGGCAAGGTGGCCGAGGCCCGCGAGCTCACGCGCGAGGTGGTGGAGGAGATTGCGCAGGGCCGGGTGTGGTCGGGAAGCGAGGCGCAGAAGCTGGGGTTGGTGGACGAACTCGGCGGGCTGGATGCGGCGATCGGGTATGCGGCGGCGCAGGCGAAGCTCGGCCCGAACTACCGGCTCGTGGAATATCCGCGGCCGAAGGAACTGTTTGAGGCCGTGCAGGATTTCATCGAGAAGCTGGCGCCGAACAATGCCCGTGCGCCGGGGTTGGCGCTGCAGGTCGCGCAGCGCATCGAGAGCGAAGTGAAGGTGCTGCGCACCTTCAACGATCCGCAGGGCGTTTATGCGCGCCTGCCGTTGAACCTTACGATCCGCTGAGCCGGCACCCCTTTCCTATGACCCATACCTTGATCCAAGACTGCGCCGCGACAGCAATTCCGGCGGGCGACGCGCTGACGCTGACGAGCGGCACCGAGGTGTTTATTACGCAGACCCTAGGCGGCAACGTCACGGTGCGGACCGACCGGGGGTTGTTTCGCATCGCGAAAGAGAACAGCGGGGCGATCGGTGGCTACACGCCGGCGGCGGCCGAGGTGGCCGGCGTGGCGGGCGATTTCAGCGAGGCGGCCGTGTGGGCGGCGCTGAAGACGTGTTTCGATCCGGAGATCCCGGTCAACATCGTCGACCTGGGGCTGGTTTACGATCTCTCGATTGAACCGACGGCGACCGGTGGGCACGCGGTGGACGTTAAGATGACGTTGACGGCGCCCGGCTGCGGCATGGGGCCGGTGATCGCCGAGGACGCGCGGGAAAAGATTTCGCATCTGCCGACCGTCGAGACGGCGAAGGTGTACATCGTGTGGGATCCGCAATGGACTCCGCAGATGATTTCGGCGACCGGGCGCAAGGTGTTGGGTTTGGAGTAGTCGGGCGAACTGATCGAGCGGTGCGCAGATCGGGCGGCGGCCGGTGCGCGATGCGGCAGAGGGGCGCCCGCCCCGACGGTCAGTCAACGCCGTCAACCATGCGAAAGACGATGGGGACGCGCATGCGGGTGTTCACTTTGCGACCGGCGCGAACGCCGGGACGGAATTTCCATTTTTGCACACCGATCAGAGCGGCGACTTCGAAGTCGTGGTGCGAGCTCTCGATCGCAACGGGGTTTACGACTAGGCCTTGGACGTCGACGATGAACTCGACGAGCACGGTGGCGGTAAGTCCTTCCCGTTTCAGCGCCAGCGGGTAGATGGGGGCCGGCTGGATGACAGGAGTGGGGGGGCGGTCCAAGTCCGCGAGGTTGAAAATATTGCCCATGCCTTCGCCCGGGCGACTGCCGCGCCGGATGCCTTCGGGGACGGTCCAGACCTTAGTCAAATTGATGTCGGGGCGTTCGACCAGGGAATTGAAGTCGATCGGTTGCACGAAGTCCGTGGGCTGGGGAATTTGCGGAAGATCGGCCTGCATCGGCACCGGGGCGCCGAGCTCGGGTTTCGCTCCGGGGTCTTCGTTGGGCGCCGGTTCCGGGTCCTCCAAGTCCTTTAGTTGGGGAATCGTGAAGGTGAGGGCGATGAGGTTCGGGTCTTTCGGACGGGCGGTTTCTTTTTTGCGCCCGCTGAGGCCGAAAAGAATCCCCGCGTGGACGGCGACCGAAATGAGAATCGCGAGCCCGAGGCCCACCCGGGAGCGGTGCGGGCAGGCATAGCGCCAGGCGCCGGGCGGAGCGTGGCGGGGCGTTTGCTCGAGGTGCGGCGGGGTTTGCCCGTTCAGTGCCGCGGGGGACATCGTCACGGGACACGCGGTCGTGATCATCGCTGGAGTATACGGCAGATCCGGCCGCGGCATGTCGCACGGCTTGGCGGACACGGTGCATCTTTTGCGGAGTGGCGGGCGCACCGCATTGGCGCCGCGGCTCACCCCGGCGCGCCGCGGCTACGCGGTGATCGTTTCGAGGGAGCAACCGTCGCTGACGGCGTTGGGGGTCTCGCAATTGGGCCGGGCGATGACGCCGGGGTAGGGCTCCGGGGCGAATTCGCGCGTCGGGTCTGCCAAGAGGTGGCGGTCACATACCGCAAAGAGCTGGGTTTCGCTGTCGGTGCGGCGCATGTCGTGAAGAAACGCCCCGGTGGGATCCACGCTCTGGCCGACGAAATTGAGATATTTTTTCATCTTATTGACGTGGTCGCGCTCGGGCAGGCCGGGCGCCTGGGTGGCGCGGTAGAGACGTTCCACGTAATCACGCGCGTCGGCCAGGGAGAGGCGCGTCACGGGGTGGCCGGCGAACTGTTCGCGGCACTGGCGAAAGATCCACGGGTTGCGGATGGCGTGGCGGCCGATCATAACGCCGGCGGCGCGGGTCTCGGCCATAATGGCGGCGGCCCGGGGGGCGGAGGTGACGTTGCCGTTGGCGAGGACTGGGCAACGCGCGCGGGCGACCGCCTGCGCGATGAAGTCGTAGTGGACCTCGCTGCGATACATCTCCTTCACGGTGCGGCCGTGGACGCTGAGGAGATCGACCCGGTGCTCGTTGACCAGATCGATGACGGGGTCGAGCGCGGTGGTATCGTCAAAGCCGAGGCGCATCTTGACGGTGAAGAGACCGGGGACGATCGAGCGGAGACAGGCCAGGATTTCGCCGATGCGGGCGGGGTCGCGGAGGAGACCGCCGCCGACGTTTTTCTTGTAAACCTTAGGCGCGGGGCAACCCAGGTTGAGATCGATACCGGCCACGTTGTGGCGGAGGAGTTCCTCGGCGGTGCGGGCGAGGTGGCCAAGATCCTCGCCGATCAGCTGCGCGAAGACGGGTCGGCCGGTGGCGTTCTCGTCGATCGAGCGGAGGATGTGCTTCTCCGGGCGCGACTGCGCGTGGACGCGGAAAAACTCGGTGAAAAAATAATCGGGGGCGCCGTAGTGGGCGACGACGGCCATGAACGCCAGATCGGTCACGTCCTGCATCGGTGCGAGGGCGGTGAGGGGCTGGCCGGCGCAGAGGGCGGGCGGCAGGCGGCGGGCGGGAGCGACGGACGGGGCGGCGGCGATCACTTGTCGTCTTCGGCTTCGCCCGGTTCGCCTTCCTCGGCCTGCTGCTTGAGCACGCGCTCGAGGATCTCGGTCATATCCTCCACGGTGTCGAAGACGGCGCGGGCGACGTAGATCGGGCGCTTTTGCTGGAGCGCGAGCACGATCGAGTCGCTCGGGCGGGCGTCGAGTTCGATGATTTTCTTGCCGAGTTCATTTTCCATCTTGAGCAAGATGCGGGCGAAGAACGTGCCCTCACGGGCGTCGTTGATCACGATATGCTCAAGATGTGCGCCAAGACCGAGGAGCATACTGCCGATCAGATCGTGGGTAAGCGGCCGATCTTTCTTCGCGCCGTTGAGCGTCATCTGGATGGCGTTGCCGACCGAGTGGTCGACGTAAATGACGAACGTTTTGGTGTCGTCACCGAGGAACACGGCGCAGCCGTTGGCGGTGGGCATGACCCCCTTGATGGTGACGGCGACGACGTCGGTTTGCATGGCGAGCGAATGTGCGGACCGCGGTGCGAAGTGCAAGCAAGCGAGCGCGGGGCAGTCCGGGCGGGGTGTTCCGCGTAGAACGAGCTGTTGCAGTGAACCGGCGCCTACCATGGGTAAACGCCGGCTTTGGACGTTTCCGGGTGCCCTGCGCTCCCCGGGTCCCTTTCCGCAGATTTGACGGGAAGATTTTTATTCCCGCCCCTCACGTGCTGGTCGTCGTGTCGGCGATGGTTTCGTTCACGAAGCCCCGGGGCGGTGCATGGTGGCTCGTGCGGGTGGCGAAGAGACTCGTCCTCGGTTCACGCGCGCCACCGCAAGCAAACCCCTCTTGGTTTAATTTCAGATCGCTTTTGAGATGAGTTTCACGCGATTGGTCGGAGCCTGCTTGCAGGCGATGGCTACGGGCTGAATCGCGTGCCAGCAGGCTCCTGCCTTCCGGCCGCTTAGGCTCAACTTGTTGGTGAAGTGGAATAAGGATGGTGCGGTTGCTCGCGTCGCCGGGCCCCGCGGGCGACGGGCTCTCGGGGCGGGTGTTAGCCCCGCTCGCCTACCGGGCCGACACGGCGGAGCGCCACGCCGGAGCGAAGCAGTCTGCCGTAGGCCTCGCGCGTGCGCACGCGCCGAAAACGCGCCCGCCAGCGGGTGGCTCCGAAGTCAGCGTTCGGTTTCTGCGTCCTCGAGGATCATGGCAGCGGGCGGAACGGACGCGGCCAAGGCCACCGGGTCGCGGGGACGTTGAATGCGCGCCACGGGCCGCGGGCGACGCGGACGGAGCGGGCGGGTCGGAGACGACGCCCGGACTCAGGCCAGTTTGACGAGGTCGGCGGTGGCCGGGACGTCCTTGATAATCTGCGACGGCTCGGGGCCGACGCCGAGGTAGCGGAGATTGGGGAGCTGGTCGGCGGACGGCCAGGGGGCGCCTTCGTAGGCGACGTCGAGGGTGGCCCTCATCATCGCGGCGACGTAGCGCTGGGCGTTGGTCGGGAGCTGCGCGAAGTGGCGGATCAGGGAGATGTCCTCGCTCCATCCGGGGTGCTGGGTGTAAACGGGCCGGAGGGTTTTGCGGACGGCCTCGTTGCGGGGGACGTGGTGGAAACGTTTTCCGGCGGCGTCCTGATAGGCGGTGCAGATGAGCAGGTCGCCCTGCCACTCGCCGCTATGGGTGAGGGCGTCGGACTTGTTGATCATCACGTCCTGAAAACCGCCGTAGCGCAGGGCGTCGCCCTTTTCCACGGCGTCGAACCAGCCGACCATGCGTTGGCGGCCGGTGCTGGTGCCAAACTCGATGCGCTTGAGTTTCCCGGCGAGCGGGTGCGCGTCGTCCATCTGCGTGAGGAAGGTGTGGGTGCCGACCTTGGTGTCGTAGGCTTTGGCAACGCCGAAGGTGTGGATGCGCTGCACGGGGATGCCGGCGCTTTCGAAAAACTCGGGCGTGTAGGTGTGCGAGGCGGTGACGTTGGGCGAGAAGCCGTGGCGTTTGTCGAGCCAGTAGGCCTGGCCGAATTCGCCGATGATGGTATGGCCGGCGTGCAGCTCGCGGAGAATGAGCTCGCGGACTTCGCCGATGTTTTTCGCGAGGGCGGTGCCGGCGGCCCAGTAGGTCGCGGTGAGGGCGTCGAGGTTAAGGGTGAAGGGCGCGGGGCCGCGGAACGGCGTGAAGTCGAATTCGGCCGGGTTGAAGACGCCGAGTTCGAGGGCTTCGGCGTTGGCGCGGAGTTCGGCGGCGGTGAGTTTGTCAAAGAAGCCGGCGAAGGTTTCCGGGCTGACGCGGTAGACGTGTTGGATGGTGCGCAGGGCGCGGTCGGCGCGTTGGGCGAGTTTGCGGGCGAAGAAGTTCGGGCCGGCGAGGAAATCGGAAAAAGTGATCTGCTGCTGGCCGACCTCGTCGAGGTAGGCGGGGGTGATGCCGCGGCCGGTGGAGCCGCGCGGCTCTTCGCCGAGGACGTGGACGCGGTAGTCTTCGGTGGCGAGATCGAGGAGGCGGTGGGTGAGGTCTGAGACCATCGTGCGCTCGTCGATGAGGAGACGGGAGAGGATGGCGTGGCCCTTGAGCTCGAGGGGCTTGGTTTCCCACCAGATCTTGCGCGGGTCGGCGACGACGCCGGCGCCGATGCACAGGTGGGCGGCGTCGCGGACGACGACGCCGGCGGGGAGGAGGTTGAGCTTGATGCCCCCGGCGGTGTGCCCGGAGTTGGCGCCGCCGTTGACCTTGAGGACGACGGAGACGGAGGCGCGGGTGCCGCGGAGTTCGTCGGCGACCTCGGGGATGAGCCGGCCCTTGCCTTCGTCACCGAGGGAAATTCCGACGTCGGCGATCAGTTGGCTGGAAAAGGGGAAGAGGGACATGGGTTGCGGAAAATGAAGTGCAACCGAGCCGGTCCCGGAGGGCGGGCCGTCCCCTGTTGCCGTAAAGGTGAAACGCGGCGGGGCGGGGGAGGGCAACAATAAATCAGAGCGATGACGCGGGGAAGTGCCGGGCCCAGTCGGTACGCGTCGCGGCAGCCCGGGGTGGGGTGCGGGTGGCGCAAACGGGCATTGCGCAATGTGAAGGCGGGGTCGACTCTCGGGTTTCGTCCTTGTTGTTCAGAGGTTTCCTTTGTTAGGGCCCGCGCTACCCCCCCCGCCTCCTCCGCCCAGTCCTCCGCTACCATCGGTTTCGAAGCTACCCGCCCGACCTACAGGACGAAGCCATCAAGACTGTGCTCGCGCAGGCGAACCTACCGTGCACGGAGTGGGCGTGACTTCACCGCACGGGGACGAAAACGGCGGCGACGGGGGACGGGACGGCGAGGACGGGGTCGGTGGGGGTGAGGCGGCCGGTTTTGGGGTCGACGCGGAAAACGGCGACGGTGTGGCTGTCCTGGTTTTCGGCGAGGAGCCAGGTGCCGGTGGGGTCGAGGGCGAAGTGGCGCGGGGTATTGCCGAGGGTCGATTGGTGGGCGATGAGCGTCAGCCGG
>CANHJG010000033.1 GCA_947461205.1 Opitutia bacterium | reverse complement strand
CGTGAGGCCGAGGGCGTTCATGAGCACCCTGCGCGGATCGTCGCGCACGTCGCCGCGGAGAATCAGGTGGGTGATGCGTTGGCGCGTCTCTCCGGCGAGCCAGTCATTGATCGGGACGCGCGCGGGCTCGGGGTTCGGGTGAAATTTAGCCCCGGCGGGGGCGCGGCGAAGCCGTCGTTCATCCGCGTGAGGAAGGATGCGCGGAAGCCGTAACCCTGCTGGCCAAAGAGGTGGTGGGCGACGTTCCCCTCGATCGGATCGATGCGCGTGGCCGGGGTGCTGCGCGCCTGGGTCAACGGGATCGATTGCGCGCCATCGTCGTGAGGGACGTGCGAAGCGCTGCGAAGCCGGATTACCGCGATGCGTGGTCGTCGGGGAGGCGGTCCAGCCGGTCGGTGCGGTCGGAGCCGAAAGGCGGGGAGGCTGGGATTGTGCGGACGAAGGGGCGACGAGCGACAGGATCGTCGCGAAAACCGCACCGAGAGCAGCACGGCGTGGGCGTAGCCCGGACCGTTGGCAGGATTTGGTCCGATCTCAATCCGATTGCTGGCGCGGTGGTGGGTGCGAAACGCCGCCGGGGAACGCAAGAAATGGGGCGATCTCCGCAACGGAGCGCGGCAAAATCATGTCGCGATCGGTGGCAGGGCGTGCCGTAGTGGCGGTTACGCGTATGTCCGATTCATCCCAGCTTGATTTGCCCCAACGCCCGCGGCGGTTGCGCCGTACCGCCAGCCTGCGCACGATGACCGAGGAGACCGTGCTGCGGCCGGCGGATTTGATCGCGCCGCTGTTTGTGGTGGATGGCAAACCGGCGCCCGAGGAGATCGCGTCGATGCCGGGAGTGTTTCGGCTGAATATTGCGGACCTGGTCAAAGAGTGCCGGGCGCTCGCGAAGCTCGGCGTGCCGGCGGTGGCGTTGTTTCCCAAGCTCGATCCGGGCCTGAAGGATGACGAGGGCACGCACGCGCTGGACGAAGAGACGCTAGTGTTGCGCGCGGTGCGGGCGGTGAAGCGGGCGGTGCCGGGGATGACCGTGATCACAGATGTCGCGCTCGATCCCTATACGAGCCACGGGCACGACGGCGTGTTGAATGCGATGCGGAGCGATGTGGAAAACGACCGCACGGTGGGCCTCTTGGCTAAGATGGCGGTGCTCCAGGCGCAGGCGGGCGTCGATCTGGTGGCGCCGAGCGACATGATGGACGGGCGGGTGGGCGCGATTCGGCGGGCGCTGGACGCCGCGGGCTACACCGGGGTCGGCATCATGGCCTACTCGGTGAAATTCAATTCGGCCTACTACGGTCCGTTCCGCGAGGCGGTGGGTAGCGCGAAGGCGGCGGGCACCACCCTGCTGAGCAAGGCGACCTACCAGATGAATCCCGCGAACCGCCGCGAGGCGCTCGTCGAGGCGGCGCTCGATGTGGCCGAGGGCGCGGACATTATCATGGTGAAGCCGGCGGGGCCGTATCTCGACATCATCCGCGAAGTGCGGAATGCGACGAAGAAGCCGGTCGCGGCGTATCAGGTTTCCGGAGAATACGCGCAGCTGCACGCGGCGGCGAGGCTGGGCTGGCTGGATCTGCCGCGGACGCGGCACGAATCGCTGCTGGCGATCAAGCGCGCGGGGGCCGACATGATCCTCACCTATTTCGCGAAGGACATGGCGACCGTGTTACGCGCCTCACGCTGAGGCGCGTCGTTCACGGCGGGGGGCACTGGGCGGCGGCGCGCGCCTTACACGCCGTTCAGCTTGGGTAACTCGAAGCCGGGGCTGCGCGGATCGGCGAGCAGTGCGTTCGCTTCGGCTGCAAACGCGCCGGTGTGGCGCTCGGTCTTCGGGTCGAAGGTGAGCCACGGGCCGACCACGTAGTCGGTGCCGTCTTCCGGCACGCCGACGCCGTCTCGCATGATCGCGTGGAGCTTCATGAAGTGTTCATACGCGTCCTGGTTGTCGCCGAACTTTCCGGCTTTCGCGTTGAACGGCACCTTCGTGCCGAGGCGGTAGGAGTTGTTCATGAGGTGGCCCAGCACGGAGCCGTAGTGGGCTTCCTCGACGTTGCCGTTGGCCATCTCGGGTTTGCCGGCGCGGCAAGCAGCGATGAAGGAGCCCCAGTTGCCGCCAGGCGTGACCTTGCCGGGCGCGAGCGTGAGCTTCTCGCCGGTCGTGCTGCCCTTGGCGAAATACTGGTTGCGCACGATCTTCCCGCCGTCCTCGAAGTAATACTCGTTCTCCACCTGATGGAGGTAGCCCTGGTAGTTCACGTTGCGGACGTTGAAGAATGCGGATTGCCCGTTCGGGTATTCTGCGAGGGCGAACATGGTGTTGGGCGTCTCGCCCTGGTCGTTCCATTTGAAACGGCCGCCGAGCGCCATCACCCGCGTGGGGCTGGTGAGCTTCGGATCGAGCGCCCAGCGTGCGACGTCGAGCTGGTGGGTGCCTTGGTTGTTCATGTCGCCGTTACCGGTCTTCCAGAACCAGTGCCAATTGTAGTGCACGAGATTCGGGTGGTAGTCGGTCACGGCGGGGCCGCGCCAGAGATTCCAATCGAGGTGCGGCGGGGGAGCGGAGGCGGCCTTCTGGCCGATGGTGTCGCGGGGCTTGCAGCAATAGCCGTAGGAAATCTTCAACTTACCGAACTTGCCGGCTTGAATCGCCTCGTGGAGGCCGGCGATCTTCTCGTCGCTGCGCCGCTGCGTGCCGTGCTGGATCACGATGCCGTAGCGCTTCTGCGCGGCGACCGCGGCGCGGCCTTCGGCGACATCGTGACTCATCGGTTTCTCGACGTAGACGTGTTTGCCCGCCTGCGCGCCCCAGATCGTCATGAGCGAGTGCCAGTGATTCGGGGCGGCGATGGAGATCGCGTCGAGGGTTGGGTCTTCGAGTGCGCGGCGGAGATCGGCGAGGCCTTTCGCGGCAAATTTGTCGCCAGCAGTTTTTTTCAGCCCGGCGAGGGATTTATTGAGGACCTGCTGGTCGGGATCGATGAGGTAGGCGATTTCGACGTTTTTCTGCTCGGACCAGCCGGCGATGTGAGATTTGCCGCGGCCGTTCAGGCCGACGACGGCGATGCGGAGGCGGTCATTCGCGCCGAGGGTGCGCGCGTAGGACGGAGTGCTGCGGGCGAGGAGCGCGGCGCCGGTGGCGAGCGCGGAGGTGTGAATAAACGAGCGGCGGGTGAGGAGGGGCATGGGGAGGAGGGGATTGGGGCGGAGAGAAGGATAGACGCAGACCGCCGCGGGACGATCCGGATTTTTCACCCGCCTCCGCGGGGCGCCCCGGCTATTTTCTTCGGCCCGAACGACGACGGGGCGGTGTTCGCGTGCCCGCTTCGCCGCTTCAGACGCGCAGCGAGCTGCGGAGTCCGCGACCGGCGTAGTAGGACTGCCGCGTGACGAACTTTTCGCAGATCAATTCGATGGGATGCCGATTACTCCATCCCTTGCGCAAAAGGTCCGCGAACTCAGCGGTGAACGATGGCAGTCGCTAGCGGAATTTGCTGTTCTTAAAAATAAACTCGATGGGTGGCAGGCCCGGCGTGCCAGGGTTGTTTCCTCAAATCTGGAGTGCCGGCAACGTGAGCGCGCCAGTGACGACGCATTCCTGCAGTCGGAGGGGTTGTCGGGTGATCCGAAGAGCGAGGAGGCGGATGTCACGCTGCGCAAGGTCTTCTGCGTGTTAGCCGATTTAACCAGCGTAACGAAGCAATCTGCGCCCGCCGGAAAGTCTCTTCGGTAGGCTCTGCGACGGAGCTCAAAGTTCCACCGGGACTTGCACCAAGGGACCGAGCCCGGCCAACAGCCGGGCTTACAGGCGGGCGTGTATTTTAGAACGTGCCGCGCAGGCCAAGGGACCAAATGGAGCCGTAGGAGTTCGTCTGGCTGCGGCGGGCGTAGTCGGGCGTCGCGTCGGCGTAGCGGGAGTAGGTGCGCCAACGATTGAAGACGTTGGAGCCAGTCACGAAGAGGGCGAGGCGCGAGGTCATCTGGTAGCTGGCGTTCAGGTCCATGACGACGGCGGGATTGAAGTGGAGGTTGGCGCCGGCGCCTTGGGTGGCCGAGACGCCCTGGTCCTGCTCGCCGCGGGCGTTCCAGTTCAGCGAGACGGAGAAGGGGCGTCGGGCGTAGGTGACGCCCCAGTTCACCGAGAGGGGGAGGAACCGGGTGAAGGAAGCGGGCGACGTCGTATCGATTTTCTGTTTCGTAAAATTCGCGAAGACCGAGAAGTAGCGAGCCCAACCGCGGGAGTTTTTCAGGGACTGGCGGGCGCTGAACTCAAAGCCGGTGATGTTGGCGGTGGTGGCAAGGTTCTCCGTGGTGTTGAGCTGCCAGCCGACGTAGTCACCGCTGAAGCCCATGCGTTCGAGATCAGCGGCGGTGGCGATGCTGATCGTCGTGCCGAAGAAATTCTTGATGTCTTTGCGGAAAACGCCGGCGGTGAAGGTGCCGCCGGATTCAGTGTAATACTCGGCGGAAAAGTCGTAGTTGTTCGCGGTGTAGGGTTCTAGGCCGATGTTGCGGGCGGTGATGATGCCCGGGACAAGGCTGGAGTTGGAGGGGTCGACGTCGTTGGCGGTGACGGTGGAGTTGGGCGTGATCAAATTGAAATCGGGCCGGCCGTAGGTGCTGGCGTAGGCGAGGCGGACGAGAAAATTTTCGGTGACGTTGTAATTTAGATGGATGCTGGGGTAGGAGCCATCGTAGGTGCGGTCAGAGACGGAACCGCGCTCGGTGCGGACGAGGCGGAGTTCCTGCATGGAGCCGGCTGCGCCGGCCTCGGGTTTGCGGATACGGGGGCCGAGGGGAGCAGCGGCAGTGGGGGTACCGCGGGCGAAATCGCCATTGGGCAGGCGGACGAAAACAGCGGCGGGTTCGATGAGGGCGCCGGCACCCTGATCGCGGACTTTTTCGTAGCGTACGCCGGTGAGGATCTGGAGGTGGTTGAAGAGGCGGACATCGCCTTGGACGTAGCCGGCCGTGACGGTTTCCTTGAGGAGGTCGGAGCTGTTGAGGCGGTTGATTTCGGCCGTGACCTGTTGCGCGGAGGTCTGGGTGAAGAGCGCGGGGTTTTGGCGCCAGGCGGTGACGGCGCGGTTGGGCGAGACGAACGGGAGATTGTCGTAGCCGAAGTAGTTCGGGCGGTTGCCGTAAACCTGGTAGGCGAAGGGGAGCGGGGTGGTGTCGCCGGCGACGGTGGGGACATAGGTGTAGCTGTAATTCAGGATACGGCGGTCGCGGGTTTGCTCTTTGTTCGAGGCGCCGACTTGGAGTGCGGCGGGGAGGCCGAAGAAATTGAGCTTACGCTTCACATTGAAGTCGCCGCCTTTGACTTTGTCGCTGAGGTCGCCGGCGGAGGTCGTGTTGGCGGTGCTCAGGACGTAGTTCCGGAGGTCGTAGAGATCGACGAGGTTGTTGGCATTGTCGTAAGCGACGACGCGGGCGGGGCCGACGTCGCCGATGTTTTCCAAATTCATGCGGACGGGGTTACGGAGGGCGACAGCGAGGTTTTGGAAGTGGCCGCGTTCCTCGAAGCGACGCCACGTCTTGGAGTCGGAGGCGTAGATGCCGACGTCGGCGCGCCAGTCGCCGGCTTCGTAGCGGTAGCGGGCGTTGGCGCTGAGGGTGCGCGCGGCGAGGTGGAGGAGGTTATTGGTCATCGTGACCGCGCCGCGACCGGTGGCACCGCGGGTGTAGTCGGGGCCGTAGGTGAGGGCGGTGCCGCCGACGATGGAAGGAGCCGCGACCGTACCGGCGTTGAACGTCATGCTGTTGTTGCCGTTGAAATCTTTGTAGTGGTTGAGCGTGGTGCCGACGGAGAGGACGGAATTGCGGGTGACGCGGTAGTCGGCCTTCAGACCGAGGGACTCGCGCTCGTACCACTTCGGCGCGTCGATGACTTGGAAGGACTGGAGGTAGGGCTGGGCGATGGATGCGCCGGTGCCGGCGGCGACGGCGTTCCAGGTTTTCGGAATGATATTCTGCTCGTTGTATTTTTCGGAGTAGCTGCCGGTGACGACGAGGCCGAAGTTTTTATTAACGGGGAGCGTGTAGTCGAAATCGAAGCCGGGTTTGATGCGGTGCATGGTTTCCTCGAACGGGAAGGGCTGCTTCTTCAGTTGGAATCCGTCGCTGGTGGTGGTGGCGTGGAGACGGTAGTTGAACTGGGCTTTAGAGCGCTCGAAGGAGCTTTTGCTGACCATATTCACTGAGCCGGCGAGACTGGAGGCGGAGTTGGCTGGAGTGGGGACTTTGTACACTTCGATGCGGGAGATGTTGTTGATGGAGGCTTGGGTGAAATCGAATTTGCGCGATCCGCCGGTGCTGGTGGCGTTGGCCATCTGACCGCCGTCGGCGGAGACCTCGGTGAGGGCGGGATCCATACCGCGGAGGCTGATGGAGAGGGGCATGGCATCGGAGTAATCGATGGTGACGCCAGGGAGGAATTTCATGAATTCGGCGACGTTGCCCTCGGCGATGTCCCCGAATGCGTCGGTGGAGACGACGTTTTTCATGTTGGGCGCGAAACGTTGCTCGTTGGTCGCGAGGGCTTCACCTTCGGTGACTTTCGAAGTGGAGGCGACGAAAGCGTCCATCTTCAGGACGCCGGATTTTTCCGGGGAGGGGCTTTGGTGGTGAGGCCGAAGTCGCGTTCGGAGTTTTTGCCGGCGGTGACGGGAATGGCGGCGGTGAGGGGTTCGAGGCCGGAGTAAAAGGCTTCGACGGTGACGGTGCCGACGGGGACGCGGGCGAGGCGGTAGGACCCAGACTCGTCCGTGAAGGCGACGAGGTCGGTGCCTTTGATGGTGACGCGGGCGTTGTTGAGGTAGCGGCCAGTGGTTTCGCTCTGTACGCGGCCGGAGAGCGTGCCGGTTGCCGAGATGGATTGGGCACCCGCAGGGAGGACAGCGGTGCACCAGCCGATGAAGGCGAGCAGGAGCAGGCGGAGCGGACGGAGGCGGCGGAGAAGTTTCATGGCGGAATTCGTGGCGGGAACCTGGCGGGAAGAGGTGCGGAATCCAAGTGGGTTGACCTCCAGAGAAGATGGCCCGACCCGGGACGTCAGTAGCTGCCTGGTTGCGCCCGTCTAGCGGATTCCGCATCTGCCACACAAGTGTCACACGCCGGAAGAATCAGGCAGGCGAACGGGACGCCGACCTTTTTTGCGCGACCACGTGGACAGCGAGGAAAGTGAACCGAAGATTTCGGTCCGGTCCTGCCGGCCCGTCGCGAATTTCGGGTATGAGCCGATTTCGACACCGCGACCGCGGTCTGGCATCCTTGCTGGCGAATTCGGGGCGTGGCGCCGGTCGCGCTCTCTCTGATGAACGATTCGATCTTACCTCAGAAGCTGGCGTCGTCGGTCCTCTGCGCCGGACTCAATTGGGCCGGATGGAATCCCAGGTAGACTCCCGACTGCCAGCTTGAGTCGCCGCGCACCGACAGTGTCAAGGTCGCGTTTCCTGAGGTGTTCACAGTCACGCGGTGGTGCGCGCGGGCCTGGCTGGATTCGATCGCGACCAGCGCGACACGGCACGGATCAGCACGGCGGTTTCGCCGATCACGCCGCAGGGATTTAGCCTCTCGATCACGACGTGGATGGGCACGAGGGTGGAGAGCGTGGAAACCGGCTGGTTGGCGATCGGCGACTAAACTGAGGCCCACGATCTGAGCGGCAGTGCGTGCGGCGGCTGGCGGACGAGCGCTGGCCTGAGGGAAACGCGCCGGAATTATCGCGACCGGAAGAGGTCGCTGGCGAGGGACTCGACGATGAGGGTGCGCAGACCGTAACCGTCTTGTTTTACGGCCTGCAGAATGTCCTCGATCACGAATTCGTCGCTCGGTTCCAAGTGGCGGCCCGTGGCGTAGCTGAGCACCTGTTTGATGAGGTGGCGGGTGAAAAGGTCCGTGCGGCTCGCGGCGAGGATGGATTTGAACTCGTGGAAGTCGGCATAGGTCTGCCCGGAACCGAACTCGCCGGTGGGGTCCACTTTTGGGGCGGGTGCTTTGCCCTTGGGCTTGGCATAGGTGTCGCGCCAGCGGCCGATGGGATCGAAGGTTTCGAGACCGAAGCCGAGCGAGTCGATCTTGCGGTGGCATTCGTTGCAGGTCGGATCGGACCGGTGTTTCGCGAGCCGCTCGCGGAGGGTGGTGGCGCCGCTCACGTCCGGCTCGATGGCCGGAACCACATCGGGCGGCGGGGGCGGCTTGATGCCGAGAATGTTTTCCGAGACCCAAACGCCGCGCGTCACGGGTGACGTTTCCACCCCATTCGCGCTGACGGTGAGCACCCCCGCCATGCCGAGGAGGCCGCCCCGCTGGCGGCTGCCCGCGAGGCTGACGCGCTGGAACCCGTCGGCGAGGCGGAGCGTTTTTTGCTCGGGCAGGTTGTAGAGTTTGGCCAGCCGCTTGTCGGCAAAGGTGTAGTCGGCGTCGAGAAACTGCTGCACCGATCCGTTGGTCCGGAGCAAATGCCGGAAGAAGAGGCGCGCCTCCGTCTTCATCGCCTCGGGCAGGTTTTCGGCGTAATACACGCGCGTCGATTCGCGCGCCGGCGGCTGGCTGCCGAGATCGCGGAGGTTTAGCCAACTGTCGAGGAAGCCGTGCACCAGTCCGCCGACGCGGTCATCGGCGAGGAGCCGCAAAGCCTGCTGCCGGAGTTCCGGGGGAGCGGTCAGCTTTTTGGCCGCTGCCGCGGCGAGCAACTCCGGGTCGGGCGGTGCGCTCCAGAGCGCGTAGGAGAGACGCGTGGCGAGGTCGTAGGGGCCGAGTCGGGGGTCTTTTTCGGCGGTGATTTCGCTGAGATAGAGGAACGACGGCGAGCACAGCATCATCTTCAATGTATCAAGTGCAGCCTGACGGGGCGTCGCCTGTTCTCCGATCCGCTGGTCGTAGGTCTGCCGGATGCCCGCGCGGTCAGCCGACGTCAGCGGGCGGCGATAGGCGCGAGCGCCAAAGGCATACAGTTGGTTGAGCGCCTGTTTCGCCTGAAAGCCCCGCTCGCCAAACACCGCGAGCTCCTCCCGGCTGCCCCCGTTTTCCGGGATGGGCCCCTCCACCTTGATTTCGCCGATGCGGATATGCGGGAGTTTTCCCTCCCCCGTGATCAGGTGCGTGCGGCCGACGCCCGCCCCGGCATACTTGCCCTTGAAATCGTCCGCGTAGCGCTTGTTGATCGTGATGACGGAGGAACGCGACTCGTAGGGGCCGTTGGGGAAGATGAAGCGCGGCGTCTGCCCGGCTTCGAGCCAGACGCGGAAATGGAGCCAGGCGGGCTGGTCATCCGGTACCGTCGCCTGGGCGAGGAGCGGCTCGATCGCCTGCGGATAATGGATGTGGTTTTTCGTGGCGTCGCCGGGCACGACCCCGAGCAAGAAGGGTTCGGAGAAATCGATGCCGAAGATCGTGGGGTCGTAATGGGTGTCGCGGTGCATCGCCTGGGCGTGGACCGCGATGTCGTAGAGTCCGGACACCGGCACGCCTTTGAGGAAGTCCTCGATGTGGCCGTAGCCGCCCTGCCGCGTGTCGGTGTTCGGCTGTTCGTAGAGGCAGAGATAGTTGAAATTGAAGGCGGCCTTGTGCGGTCCCTGCAGTTCCTCGTATTGGACGAAGTGGCCGGTGAAGTGCCAGGACTGCGGCGGCAGCTCTGGCCGGCCGAGGCGGGTCTCGACGAGGCGGTTGGCGGATTGAAAATACTGATCCAACAGAAAGCCGGAGGTGACGAGGGACTGCCCGATGGTGTCGATGTGTTCGCTTGCCTTCTCTTTCGGGAAATCGGCCGTGAGCCCGAGCGTGTCGACCCGGCGGCCAAAGAGGGTCGCGAGCGTGTTCTCGTACTCCCGGTTCGAGAGGCGGCGCATCACCGTGCGGGCAGCCGTGCTCTCGATCTTGCCGCGCGCGGCGGCGATGCTGTCGCGCAGGACCCGGATGACGGCGAGCCGCTCATCGTCGGAGGGCTGGACCTTCGCTTTGGCCGGGGGCATTTCCCGCAGCGTGAGCTGATCGACGATGTCCTTGGCCGTGATGAGGGCGGCCACGTTGGTAAGGGGAAGCTTGAAGCTCTCAAATTCGCGGTCGCCCTTCTGGGTCCCGGAGTCGTGGCACTTCAGGCAGTATTGGTCGAGGAAGGGGGAAAGCACTTTCTGCCCGGGCGGTTCCGCGGCCCGAGCGAAGAGCGCGGTGAGCAAAAGCCCAAGGGCGAGGAGGCACCCACGTCGCGGCTGGCGTCGCGGGTGGCCGGCGGTCACTTGAACGGCACGACCGGCGCGGCGGCCTGTCGCTCCGGGCCGGTGGACCACGCGCTGGATGAACTCCCCTAAAATCACTTTACACGGACCGGCCAGTGCTTGTGCCGAAGGAGTCGGTTTCGACGCCCATGCGCTGGGCGAGGTCGACGAAGAGATTGCACAGGGGCACTTTGTTCGGACCCGAGGACGGGACCTGCTTGAACTCGCCATGACGGTAGCCGCCGCCCGCGAGGAGGACGGGAAGGTCGGAGTTCTTGTGGGTGTTCGCATCGCCGATGCCGCTGCCGAACAGCACGGCGGTCGAATCGAGCAAGGTCCGGTCGCCGTCGTCCATCGTGGAGAGGCGGTGGATGAATTTTCCGAAGTGCTCGATCTGGTAGGTTTCGAGCGTGAGGAGGTGCTTGATCGCTGCCTCGTCGTTGCCGTGGTGCGAAAGGCTGTGATAGGCTTTGGCGATGCCCAGATCCTGCGGGAGAAAATCGCCGCCGATTTCCAGCGTCGCGATGCGCGTCGAATCCGTCTGTAAAGCCAGCGCGATCAACTCGTAGAGCATCGGCAGATCCTGGACCCGGTTCTTGTTCTCCGGCCGGTCGAACGGCGGCTTCGGCTTGGGCAGACTGGCCCAGCGCTGGCGGAGCTCGAGGCGCTTCTCGACGTCGCGGATCGAGGTGAAATATTCGTCCAGCTTGGCTTTGTCCTCGCGGTTGACCTGCTTCGAGAGACGGTTCGCGTCTGCGAGTCCGGAATCGAGGATGGAGGCCTGCAGCCGGTTCTCCTGATTGCGCCGGTTCTGGCGTTCCGGGGAGTCGCCGACAAACAGCCGGTCAAACAATTCGGCCGGGCCGGTGATGGGCGGCACGCGCACGCCGGACTTGGTCCAGGCAAGTTGGCAACCGCCGTGGATGCCGCCCTCCGAGCCGACCGTCAGGGACGGGAAGCGGGTCTGATAACCGATCTCGTCGGCCATGAACTGGTCGAGGGTGACATTGCCCCGCGGCCGATTTTGCGCTTCGGAATTGAGGACGCCCGAGAGGAAAGAATGGACGGCGAAGTGCCCGCCCTTGATGCCGTGGTCGAGCCCGCGGTAAACGGTCAGGAGTTTGCGCACGTCCCAGAGCGGCTTGAGCAGCGTGGTCTGCTCGTAGGCGGCGCCAGTCGTGGCCGGAAACAAGTGCTTGACCTGATAGCCCAGCAGATTGCCCACCGCGACGAAGCGCCGCGCCCCGGCCCCCGCGCCCTTGGCGGTCTGCACGGCGGAATTGCCGCCGACGGCGGCGGCCAGGAGCGAGGGGAGGGAGGGGAGGGCCAAGGTGGCGCCGAGGGAATTGAGGATGAAACGGCGCCGGTTCATGGTGGTCATGCGCGGGGGGAGTTTAGATTGGGGAGGTGCGTTTACGCGATGAGGTGGCCAAGGGGCGACCGCTGCTTTGGAAAGAAGCGGACGCCCGGGAGGGGGATGGCCGTCGCCGACTGAAGGCGTCGACTCCCCCGAGGGCGAGTAAAAACCCGGCGGACGCCGCCGCCCGGATGGGGAGGGAAAGCTGGGCGCCACGGCGAGCGGTGCGCACGAATCGGCCGCGTGGCGTTTCGGGTTCCCGGGCGGGAAGTCGGACGGTCCGAGGGGCCACCCGGGCCCGGCTGCGCGCGCCGTCACTTCTGGCCGGAATCGGTCGCGTCAGTTTGGGTCGGGCGAGGTTGGCCTCCTGGGTGAGCGTGGCGCGTTGGGCAAACGCCTCGGAGGGCAGGCCCGAGAGTTCGGCGCTGATCTGCGCGAGCACGGCGCGGCCGTTGATCTTCTGGCGCGCCGGTTTTTGCGCGGTGAGGCAGTCGGCGATTTTTTCGACGAACGGGTCACCCAGCCGCTGGTAGGCGTCGATCAGCACGTAGCGAAATCGGCCGGGACTGGCCGGGTTTTGGGAGCGGCGCATCATCGACCGCGGGCGTAGGGGGAGACGGGCTGGTGCGGCGCGATCTGCGCCAGCCGATCGAGGTTCCGGGCGACGAGCGCCTTGATTTTGAAAAACGGCTGTTGGACGAGGCGCGAGATGATCGCGCGCTCGGGCCGCAACCAGGTCGAGGGATCGAGGGCAAATGGGCTGAAGCCAAAGGCGGTGTTGAGGCGCCCCATTTCCCGTTCGAAGTCCTGCCCGAGTTTGATGCGAAACTGCAGGTGGTTGACCTCATCGAGGACCCGTTTCCGGTGGTAACCGAGCAGCAGCTGGTTGACCGACTGGGCGAATTTGAGGACGACGCGGTTTTCGCCCTCGAAATCCTTGCCGGTGAAGCCGTCGATGAGGGGGATCTGTCCGTGGTAAGCCGTGACGTTGAAGGCCTCCACCCGGACCGCGTCCTCCAGGGGCGGCTCCTGCGCCCGGAGCGGCCTTGCGGCCACCAGCGCCAGCCCGAGGGGGCCGAGGAGGGTACGGTGGATCGGAGCGAGCATGGCGTGGGGGGGCGGGTGCGGGTGGGGCGGGCGTGGCTAAGGTGAGCGACGGCCGGGCGGGCAAGCTTGCGAGTAGCGGGCGTGAGGCGGCGACCGGGTGCCGATGTTTGTTCACGCCGCACGCAACGCCGCGAAAGACGCCGACCGGGGCGGGCGGGGAGGGGGGGGCTGGCGGAACGCACGGCGCAGGCGGACCGGACGGGAAGTCGGCGGGGGAGAGGTGGCGGGACGGCCGGCGGGTGGCGGAGCGCGGGGGTGGGGCGAAGGCAAGGTCGGGCTGGCCTTTCGCGATCGGGTGTGCAGCGTCCGCGGCGGCTTAGCCGATGAATTTCCGTTCTCTCACTCCCCGTGTGCGCGAGGCACTGCGCCAGTTGGCGTCCGGTCCGCAGGACATGCGGGACGACGCGCTGCTCCAGCAGATCAACGACGAGATGAAAAAGCTCTCGGTGGAGGAGATCGCGCACGTGCGCGATCGCGTGCGGTTTTCGTGCCCGCCCTGTCCGATGGTGCAGTCGGTCCTCCTGATGTTGGAAGGGCTGATCGAGGTGAAGAATCTGAATCTGTAGGGGAGAGCGGCGCGGTTGGGCGGGGCCGCTGGAGCGGGGTCATTCGCGGTGGTGAAGCGCCGAACCGCGACGCCTTCCCGCCCCCGGCTCAGGCGGTTTCTGCTCGTCGCGCGGGCGGGCGGCGGAGGAATTCTGCGTGATTCTGCCGCACGTCCCCGGGGTGCGGAGTTGTTTTGCGAACCTTGGCCGGTCCGTCTGCCTCGGGCGGACGCACGACAAGGTCCGGCTGCTCGCGGCGGGCCAACGGCCGGCCGACGATCAGGCCAATCCCGGCGACGGCAGTATTCCCGGGCCCGACGGACGCTGCGGCTGTTTCCTCGGGGTGAGCCAGGGCCCGGGTGCGCGAGCGCGTGCTGGCCGGCGGGACGGACGAGGCGGTGCTCGCGTGGGCCCGCGCGCACGGTACGCCGCGCAGCGACGAGGAGGGTCACAGACGGAACCGCTTCCGGGTGAAACCCGGCTGGCGGGACGAGCGCTCCGCGGTCATGCCGCATCGGATACTTGACGCCGGTCTGATGGGCAAGCCGATCGAGATGGTCATCGATCCCATCGAGTTCGGCGAGGCGCGCGATCCGGTTGCCACGAGGGCGTCGGGGGCCTGTGCGCCGCCGCAAGATCACGGGCCGGCCCAGCCGCGCGCCGGGCCGGGCTCAGAACGGCGGGCGGGCCACCGGCAACGAATCGCCCGGCATGGGGCGGGAGGCGCGCGGCGGGCGGAAAAAGAAAACGGCAGCCCCGCAGGGCTGCCGTGAAATGGGCGGAGGGGAAAGACGACTCAGCGTTTGGACTTGGTCTTCTTCTTCGGCTTTTCGTCCTCGTCCTCGTCGTCGTCGCTGTCGTCATCCTTATCTTGGTCGTCGTCGTCCTCGTCGTCCTCGTCATCGCCGTCGGCCTTTTTCTTGTCGCCGTCCACTTTATCTTCCTTGTCGGCGCCCTCGTCGTCTTCGTCCCACTTGAGGGATTCGTCGTTCTTGAGTTTTTCCTCTTCAGCTTCGTCGAGATCGGGGAGATCGGCATCTTCCTCGTCTTCGACGCCCTTCGCGGGGGCTTCCTCGTCGGTGTCGTAGCCGGCGGGCATGTAGTCGAGGATGGAGGTGAGTTCCTCGAAGGTGTGCACGGCTTTGCCTTGGATAAAGTGGCTGTTTTGTTCCTCGCGGATTTCGTCTTCGACCTCGTCGACGGAGAGCTTGGCCTCGAAGGCGAAGAGGTCGTTGAGCAGTTTGACGCGGCAGCGCGTGAGGTGGTCGAGGAGATCGGCGTAGGGCCCGTTTTCCTCGTCGAGGACGTCGGCGAGCACGAAGAGTTTTTCTTCGGAGTCGAAGAGGGACTCCTTGATGCGCTTGAGGCGGATCTTGCCGAGGCCGAGATCTTTGTCGATGCGGAAGCGGATGAAGGCGGCTTCGAAAAGGTCTTGGTCGAAGCCGTAGTCACGGAGCGGATCGACGAGTTCGATGAGGTGGGCGAGCTGGCGCGGATCGACGATGCTGAGGCCGTCCACATCCCAGCGTACGGGGTCGCTGGTTTCCGCGACCCACCAATTGTGGTCTTCGCCCAGACGAACAATACACCAGTCGAGAGTGGAAATAGCTTTGGCCATGAGTCGGTTGAGAATTTTGGCGCAGCGTGCGAGGGGAGGTTTAAAAAACAAGCACAAAAGCGGGCGCGAGGTGACGGTGGTGTGACGAGGGTAATTCGCCGCGGAAAATATTGGGCCTGCGGGAGTTTGGCGCGGGCGGTTCTTGCCATTTGCCGGACGGGTTTCACGCTGGCGCCCATGGGTCTCTTTTACGAAAAATTATTTCGGCGCGCACTCTTCGGGCTGGACTCGGAGGTGGCTCATGAACGCGGCGTGCAGGGGATGACCCTGTTAGGGGCAGTGCCGCCGTTGTGCCGGGCGTTGGAGGCTTGGTCGCGGCTGCCGGCGGGGACGAGGCCGGTCGAGGCGTTTGGCCTGAAGTTTCCGAATGCGGTGGGGTTGGCGGCGGGTTTTGATAAGAACGCGCAGGCGTGGCCGGCGGCGGCGGCGTTGGGGTTCGGCCACGTGGAGATCGGGACGGTCACGGCGCTCGCGCAGCCGGGGAACCCGAAGCCGCGGATGTTTCGCTATCCCGCGCAGGAGGCGGTGATCAACCGGATGGGCTTCAACAACGAAGGCGCGGTGGCGGTGGCGGCGCGGCTCGCGCGGCAGGCGGGCCCGGGGGCGCGGCGCATTCCGCTCGGGATCAATCTCGGGAAATCGAAGGTGACCGACATCGACAAGGCGGCCGAGGACTATCTCGCGAGTTTTGCGCTGCTCGCGGACTATGCGGACTATCTTGTGCTCAATGTTTCGAGCCCCAACACGCCGGGTCTGCGCCAGCTGCAGGATGAGTCGCGGCTGCGCGAGTTGCTGGGTGCGGTGACGCGGGCGAATCGCGAGCGGGCGGAGCAGCCCGGCAAGCGGCGGGTGCCGGTGCTGCTGAAGATCGCGCCCGATCTCACCTGGCCACAAATCGACGCGGCTCTCGGGGTGATCGCGGAGTTTGCCCTCGATGGAATCATCGCGACGAATACGACGCTGGCCCGACCGGGTTTTTTTGCCAAGGTCAACGAAGCCGGCGGGCTGAGTGGTGCGCCGCTGCGCCGGCGTTCGACGGAGATTATCTACTACCTGGCCCGCGCGACGGGCGGCCGGTTGCCGATCATCGGTGTCGGCGGAATTACGGATGCCGCGAGCGCGGGCGAGAAACTCGATGCGGGGGCGACGCTCGTGCAGGTTTATACGGGAATGATTTACCGGGGACCGTTTTTTGCGGCGGAATTGGCGCGGGCGCTGGCGGAGCGGCAGCGGAATTGAGCCTGGAACGGGCGTGGGTGAGAGGGGCCGGGGAATTTTTTCCGCGAGTTCATTTCAGGGCTGGACAACGGGAAACGGATTCACCTTAGTGCGCCTTCCTCGCTTCCCAACTGCCCGGGTGGTGGAATTGGTAGACACACACGTTTGAGGGGCGTGTGCCGTAAGGCGTGCAGGTTCGAGTCCTGTCCCGGGCACCATTTTCTCTCCGGAAAATGGAGATTTCGTTGGGGTGCGAAAGCGAGCGAAGGTCGTTCAGCCCTCTCAGGGTTGCAGGATGACCTTCATGTATTTGCCGCCGTCCTTGGCGCTGAGTTTGGCGAACCAGGCGGCGCCGTCTTCGAGCGGGGCGACGGTTTCGATCATCGGTTTCACGTCGATCACCCCGCGCGCGATCAGATCGAGGCCGAGTGGATACTCGCCGGCGCTGGAGCAGGTGCCGGTCACCGTGATTTCTTTGGTGACCACGGCCTGCAGAGGAAAATCCTGGGTCTTGGGCGAGAGGTTGCCGACCAGCACGCAGGAGCCGCCGCGTTTGAGGACGGCGAGGGCGAGATTGACGGTCGGGGTGACGCCCACGACTTCGAGAGATACATCGGCGCCAAGGCCGTCGGTGAGACGGGCGACTTCCGCGGCGACGTCGACGGTGGACGGATTGAGGGCGTGGGTGGCCCCGAGTCGCAGGGCGAGGGCGAGGCGGTTTTCGGCAAGGTCGACCGCGATGATGCGGTGCGCGCCGGCCCAGCGCAGCGCCTGGATGACGAGCAGGCCGATCATGCCGCTGCCGACGACGACAGCGGTGTCGGTTGGGGCGATTTTGATGCGTTGCACGGCGTGAACGGCGATGGACACGGGCTCGATCATGGCGGCCTGGTCGAACGGCAGGGAGTCGGGGAGCCGGTAGAGGATGCGTGCGGGAACGGCGACCAACTCGGCGAAGGCGCCGTGTTGTTTGTACTCGGTCGGGGAGACGCCGACGACGCGGCGGTGCTCGCAGAGGTTGATCTGGCCGTTGCGGCAGAAGCGGCAGGTGCCGCAATAGATGGTGGAGTCGAAGGTCACGCGGTCGCCGGCGCGCCATTTTTCGACGCGCGGGCCGGTGGCGACGATTTCACCCGCAGCTTCGTGGCCCATGATGAGGGGCGGTTGCCGGCGGCCGGTCGAGCCGTCCCAGCCGTGGATGTCGCTGCCGCAGATGCCGCAGGCGCGGATGCGCACGAGGACGTCGTCGGCGGCCGGGAGCGGGGACGGGAAATCGACGACGGCGAGGGTGCTCGGGGCGGTGAGGAGGAGGGCTTTCATAGTGAGGGAGGATGAGTTCGGGGGCGCACGGGGCTGGGTGGGTTTTGAGCGGCGCGCGGGGGAAATCAAGGCCGCAGGCGGACCGAGGGGCGGAGGTGCGCGCCCGTTTGCAGGGGCGATTCCCGAGGCGGACAGCGGGGCGTGCGGTGTTTATCCTCTCGCCATGGCTGGGAAACTGCTTGCCACTGTCCCGGTGCGCCGTGGACACTCCGCGGCGATTACGAACGGCCCAAGCACTACTTAGCTAACTTCGTCCCGCTCCGGCGGGACTTTCGGACTACATGGACGACAACGCCCCCAAGGAAAATCCCCCTGTGGATTTCAACAAACTCGATCTGACCCAACTCCAGGGCTTCAGCTTCGGCACGCAATGGACGCAGGACAAATCGTCTCCGTCGGACCGCCGCGACCGCGAGCCGGGCTCAGACCGCCCGCGTCGTGACGACCGGCGGGATGGCCCCGGCGGCGGTGCGCCGGCGAATCGCGATCGGCGCAGCTTCCGCAAGCCCGATGGTCCGGCCGGTGGTGGCGGTGCGCCGGCCGGTCCCGGAGGCGCGGCGCCCGAGCGTCGCGACTATGCCGGGGGCGGCGGTCCGCGTCGCGAAGGCGGCGGTGATTTCCGTGGCGGCCCGCGCCGCGACGGTCCCGGTGGCGGCGGCGAGTATCGGGGCGGCGGTCCGCGCTACGGCGGCAGCCGGGGCGAGCCGCAGGAGCGGGTCGCTTATGGCCCCTACGACAGTCCGTTTTTCAACGTCACTTTCTATCCGGAGGACACGAGCTTCAACACGCTCGTGCAGACGATCCGCAAGTCCTGCCGCACGATCGAGCTGTTCGAAATTGCGCGCACGGTCGTCGCCAAGACTGACCGCTTCGTCGTTGTGGTGGCGCGCAAGCCCGGCGCCGAGTCCGGGGCGCCCGCTGGGGAGGCTTCGGCGCGGCCGGCCAAGGAGGGATTCCACCTCTCCGTGCCCGATGCGCTGCCCTTTGAGAGCGACGAGGCGGCCGTGGCGCACGTGATGGCGAACCACCTCGACAAATTTTTCGACAAGGCCGAGGTCGAGGTCGACCCGCCGAAGGGGAATTATCAGGTGATCAACAAGTGCGGGATCACGGGCGAGCTGCTTGGGCCGCCCAATTACCACCGTTATGCGCAGATCGTCCAGCAGCACCACGCCGCGAAAGTCGCGCGCATGTCGCTGGAGGCGTTTCGCAGCCGCATCGAGACCATCCGCGACCCCGAGGTCGTGAACCAGTGGCTCGAAAAAATGAAGAAGACCACGCGGTACACGTGGAAACTGACGGCCGCCCCGGCGAAACCCGCGGCCGCCGCCGCGCCCGCCGCCGAAGCCGACACGGCCGCCGCCCCGGAGGCCGGCATGCCGGCCGCCGAAGCCGCGCCCGCCGCCCCGACCTTCGATTCGCTCGAAGATGCCCGCGTGTTCCTGCTCACGGAGGCGCGCGACAAGGTGGTGCGCACGACCGACAGCGCGCGGTTCCACGGCACCGTGGCCGAAACGATGCCGCCCGGGGAAATTCGCGCCGCCATCGAAGGCGCGCTCGAGCGCCAGCGTAAGTTCCCGCTCGATACGGCGAACGCGCTGCGCGGCCGCCTGCGCCGCGAGCATTTCACCATCTTCAAGAAGGGTTCGAAGGGCGTCTCCTACGTGTGCGCGGTGAAGCGTAAGTTCCGCGTGCCCGGCCAGACGTTTGCCGACAGCATCGGCGCGCTCATCTCGTTTATCGAGGGGCATGCGATGATCCGGCAGAGCGAGCTCGCGACGAAATATCTGGGCATCACCTTGCCCGCTCCAGCGAAGCCCGCCGCGCCCACTCCCGCGGCGGCCGAAGCCGCTCCCGCGGTCGAGGCGGGCGCCGCGCCCACTCCGGCACCTGCCGTCGTCGCTCCCGCCGAGCCGACCCTGACGCCCGAAGAGCGGGCCAAGCTCGTCCGGATGCAGGGCGACCTGATGTGGCTCGTGCGCGAAGGCTACGTGACCGAGTTTATCGACGGCCGGCTGTTTGCGTCGCCGCCGATGGTCGAGGCCCGCAAGAAAGAGGTTGAGGCCGAGGAACACGATCCGGAGAATTTCCCCGAGGTCCCGGCGGCTACGGAGCCTGCGATCGAGTCCGCGCCCGCCGCGGAAACGCCCGCGGTGGCCGAGCCTGTGGCCAGCGAGCCCGCGCCGGCCGTCGAAGCTCCCGTCGTCCCCGTGGCGGAAGCGCCGAAGCAGCCGACGGAACCGTCCGCGTAACGGCGGGCCCGTCCCCTTCGCCGCGCCCGCAGGCGGTGGAGTTGAAAATCAGCGCGTTGCCTGCAACGCGCTTTTTTTATGACCACGGCGGAGGTCGAAGCCGACCGGCATCGGCACAGCCCGATCTCCGCGGCGATGGCGGTGCGGGTCGTCGCGTGCGACCCTGCCGGGGCGGCGCGCGCGGCGCCGCTGGTGGCGAACATCAACCACTGCGCCACGGTGTTCGGCGGGGAGCGCGTCGGCGGTTGCGATCCTGGCGGCGTGGACGTGGCTGCACTTCGCGCGGCACGGGGCCGGGCAGCCCGCGCGGCTCGTGATTCAGAGCAATCCGAGGGACGATCTCGCGCCCGATCTCGGGGGATTTTGAGGGACGCTGCGCAGCGCCGCCGCCGGCGACGGTAGAGAAAAAATTCTCCGGACGCTGGGCCGGCAGGGGAAGGCGCGCATCACCGGGTCTGCGGGGCTGACGCGCCACGGGGAAAAGGTCGCGCTGTTTCGCGGCGGCTAGGTGGCGATGAAATTGGTGTGCGTCGCCGCGCCGGCTAACGCAGCCGGAGGAGGTGGCGTTCGTCGCGGGCGATGCCGAGATCGAGGTGGAGGGTGGTGGGCGGGAGCCAGGCGGCGATCTTTTCCGGCCACTCGATCGCGAGGCAGTAGGGCGAGGTGAGGAAATCCTCGAGCATGAGCGAGTCGAGTTGCGCGGCGCGGTCGAGCCGGTAGGCGTCGAGATGGACGAGCGTGCGGGAGCCACGGTGGAGCGTAAAGATCGTGAAGGTGGGGCTCGTGACCGGTTCGGTGACGCCGAAGCCACGGGCGAGGCCCTGGACGAAGGTGGTCTTGCCGACGCCGAGGTCGCCGTGGAGCGCGAGGGTGGTGTCGGGCGGAAGCGCGGCGGCGAAGGCGGCGGCGAGGGCCTGTGTCTCGGCGGCGGACGCGGTGGTCACGCCGGCGCGGAGTTGGTCGAAGAGGGATGACATCGGGCGGGCGGGAGGCGGCTAGGGCTGCAGATGCTCGTAACCGCGATAGTGCGCGAGCGGGAGGGCACCGGCGGGCAGCGCGCCGGCGGCGACAAAGCGGCCGAGGCAGGACAGCCGGACGCGGGGGAACGCACGGTGCCAGGCACGGGCGAATTTTTCGCGGTCGGTGCGGGCCGCGAGGGCGAAGACGAGCTCGTAGTCTTCGCCGTCGGTGAGGGCGGCGCGGAGGTCGGCGCCGCGGCGGAGCGGCAGGGCGGCGGCGGCGAGGGCGGGCGCGGACCGGGGCGGCGTAAGGGCGTGGAGGTCTTTCGCGAGACCGTCGCTGAGATCCATCATCGCGCGCACTGCCGGCTGACGGGCGAGCCACGCACCTTCGGGCAGGCGCGGCGTGAACGTTACGTGGTGCCGCGTGGGCAGGCTGGCGCCGAGTTCGCCGGTCACATAGATCCAGTCGCTGCGGCGCGCGCCGGTGCGGGTGATGACGCGCGGGCCGGCGGCCGCGCCGAGGAGCGTGAGGCTGGCGGCCACCGTGCCGTCGGCCTGGGCGATGTCGCCGCCGACGATGGGCACGCGGTAGTGGCGGGCGCAGGCGGCGAGGCCCCGGTAGAATTGCTCGAGCCACACCAGGCTGGTGCGGGCGTCGAGGGTGAGGGCGAGAACGGCGGCGGTGGGCCGGCCGCCCATGGCGGCGAGGTCGCTGAGGTTGCGTTTGAGGAGCTTGGCGCCGACGGCGCGGGGCGGGACGGCGTCGTTGAAATGGCGCGGGTAGATGACGGGATCGACCGTAATGAGTTGGCGATGACGCGAGGCGGGGAGCACGGCGCAGTCGTCGCCGATGCCGAAGGGCGCGCGGGGCGAGGCGGAGCCGAGCCAGCGACGGATGGCGGCGATCAGTTTCTCCTCACCGAGGGCGGAGACGGAGTCGGCGGCGGTGGTCGCGAACGGGTGCATGGGTCACGCGGCGGGCGGGTCGATGAAGATCCGGAGCACGCTGTAGGTGTTGAACAGGGCGTGCGCGACGATCGCGGTGGCGATGCGGCCGGTGCGCTCGTAGGCGAGGGAGAAAACGATGCCGAGCACGACGAGCGGGGCGAAGCTGGCGAGATGGTTGTGCAAGGCGGCGAAGAGGCAGGCCGGCAGAAGGAGGGCGGCCCACCGCGGCAGGCGGGTGCGGGCGTAGCGGAATAGGCCGGCCCGGAAAATCAGTTCCTCGGTGATTGGGGCAATGATGGCGGCGAGCGCGATCATGGCGGCGAGGAGGACGGGCGATTTGGTCCGGGTGAAAAACGCCACGGCATCCTGGGGTTCGACCGGGAGGCCGCAGAGTTTTAGCAGGCCGGTCCAGGCGAGGCCGACGAGGACGACGAGTGGGAGCGACAGGAGGAAAGCGGCGAAGCCGGGCAGGAGCGAGGACCCGAGGGCGAGCGGGGGGCGCGGGGTGCGGCGGTGAAAGAAGACTCGGTAGACGGCGATGCCGGCGAGCATTCCGCCCTGAAAGGCGGCGTTGACCACCATGAGTTTGGTGGGGGCCTCCAGCGCGAGGGCGCGGGCGGCTTGTTGCGCGATGACGGGGAGGACGAGGCCGCCGCAAATCGCGAGCCAAAGAAAGAGGAAGAAATCACTGAGCGGGGTGTGGCACGGGTCGAGTTGCGCGGGCGGGGGGCCGGCGCGGGCGGCGGGGGAGAAAACGAGGCGCCACAGCAGCACCAGGCCGGCGGCCACGAGGATGAGTTCGAGGGCGGACGCAAAAACCGGAGTGGGCGCGGGCATGGCGGACGAGTGCGGAGGAAAAAGTCCGGGCGCGCAACGCTGGGACGGACCCATCGGCGGTGGGAAACCGCCGCTCCGTGGGTCAGAGGATTTTCCGGCCGTCGTAGACGATGCGGCCGTCGACGATGGTGGTCTTCACGCGGCCGGTGAGGGTCTGGCCGGACCACGGGGAGTTGCTCGATTTGCTAAAACCGGTCTTGGCGTCGTAGAGCCACTGTTCGTGCTCGGAAAAAAGGCAGAGGTCGGCGGCGGCGCCCTCCGCCAGCGTGCCCGCGGGAAGGCGCATGAGGTTGGCTGGGCGGCGCGTCATGAGGTCGATGACGAACGGGAGCTTGAATTTGTTTTGGCGGACAAGGATTTCCAGCGAGACGGGGAGCGAGGTCTCCATGCCGAGAATGCCGTTGGGCGCGTAGTCGAATTCCTTGTCCTTCTCGTAATCGGTGTGTGGGGCGTGGTCGGTGCTGAGGCAGTCGAGGGTGCCGTCGCGCAGGCCCGCGATGAGTTCGCGGCGGTCTTCCTCCGTGCGCAGCGGTGGGTTCATCTTGAAATTGGTGTCGTAGCTGGCGAGGGACTCGTCGGTCAGCGCGATGTGGTGGGGGGTGGCTTCGGCGGAGACCTTCACGCCGCGTTCTTTTGCGCGCCGGATGATACCGACGGAGTAACGCGACGAGATGTGCTGGAGATGGATGTGGGCGCCGGTGTATTCGGAAAGGATGACGTTGCGGGCGACGATGATGTCTTCGGCGGTGTGGGGCCAGCCGCGGAGGCCGAGGCGGGTGGACATTTTACCCTCGTTCATGACGGCGCCCTGGGTGAGCGACGCGTCCTGACAGTGGTCCATGATCGGGAGATCGAACATCTTCGCGTATTCGCAGGCGCGGCGCATGAGTTCGTTGGACTGGACGCACTCGCCGTCGTCGGTGATGGCGACGACGCCCATGCGCTGCAGCGAGCCGATGGGGGCGAGGGTCTGGCCCTTCATGCCGACGGTGATGCAGCCGGTGGGGAGAACTTTGATCACCGCGTCCCGGCGGACGGCGTCCTTGATGAACTGGATTGTGCCGGCGTTGTCGGCGACGGGCGAGGTGTTCGGCATGCAGACGACGGTGGTGAAACCGCCGGCGGCGGCGGCGCGGGAACCGGTGCCGATGGTTTCCTTGTGCGTCTGGCCGGGCTCGCGGAAGTGGACGTGGATGTCGACGAGTCCGGGGCAGGCGACGAGGCCGGCCGCGTCGATTTTTTTCGCGCGTTTTTTCGCGGCGGCGGAGAGCGACGGGACGAGTTTGCCGTCGACGACGAAGAGGTCGCCGCGGGCGTCGCGTTTGGCGGCGGGGTCGATGACGCGGGCGTTTTGGATCCAGAGGGAGGGCATGGCGTGGTAAATCGTTTGCTCAATCTTTTTCCTGCTGCTTTCGCTCGCGCCGGGTGCATGGACCGGACGAAAGAAAAAGAGGAAGCGGAAGGAGGGTTAGTCCGTCGGCATCACGAGTTCGGGCTGGCCGCCGGCGCAGAGGTAGAGCACGGCCATGCGGACGGCGATGCCGTTGGTGACCTGTTCGAGGATCACGCTGCGGGCGCCGTCGGCGAGGTCGCTGTCGATTTCGACGCCGCGGTTGATGGGGCCGGGGTGCATGATGATGGCCTTGGGGTTGAGCCAGCTGGCGCGGGTTTTGTTGAGGCCGAACATGCCGGTGTATTCGCCGAGCGACGGGAAGTGGCCGCTCGACTGGCGCTCGTGCTGGATGCGGAGCAGCATGACAACCTCGGCGTCGGCGAGGGCGCTGCGCAGATCGTGGGAGACGCTCACGCCGAGATCGGTGAACCAGTGCGGCACGAGGGTGGAGGGGCCGACGAGGGTGACGGCGGCGCCCATTTTCACGAGGGCATGGATGTTGGAGCGGGCGACGCGGCTGAAGAGAATGTCGCCGAGGATGACGACCTTGCGGCCGCGGAGGGAGCCCAGGTGCTCCTTCATGGTGAAGGTGTCGAGGAGGCCCTGCGTCGGGTGCTCGTGCGCGCCGTCGCCGGCGTTGATCACGGGGATGTCGAGGATGCGCGAGAGGTAGAGGGGCGAGCCGGCGGCGGCGTGGCGGATGACGATCATGTCGGCCTGGAGGGCCTGGATGTTTTCGGCGGTGTCGCGGAGGGTTTCGCCCTTGGTCGTGCTGCTGCTGGAGCCGTCGAGGGAAATGACGTCGGCGCTGAGGCGTTTGGCGGCCATGTCGAAAGCCATGCGCGTGCGCGTGCTGGGCTCGAGGAAGAGGTTGACGATGGTTTTTCCGCGGAGGGCGGGAACCTTTTTCACGCTGCGCGAGAGGGTGCGTTTGAACGCGACGGCGGTGGCGTGGATCTGGTCGATCTCGGCGAGGGAAAGCTCCTCGAGGGTGATAAGGTGTTTGCGCGTCCAGGGCATGGGTGGAGGGAGGGAAGGACCAACGTCGAATGACGAATGTCTAATGGCTGGTGGTCGGAGATTGGATGCGGATTGAGTCGCGGGCGGGGGCCGTGGGGTCGAGGGTGACGACGACTTTTTCGGTGGCAGCGGTCGTGAGCGTGAGGCCCGTGTAGTCGGCGGCGACGGGCATGAGGCGTCTGCCGCGGTCGACGAGGACGGCGAGTTCAACTTTGGCGGGACGACCGTGGTCGAAGAGTTCGTCGAGGGCGGCTTTGACGGTGCGGCCGGAGAAGAGGACGTCGTCGACGAGAATGATGGTGGCGCCGTGGACGTCGGATGGGATGTGGGTCGGGGCGAATTCCTTGGGGATGGGGTGGCGACCGATGTCGTCGCGGTGGAAGGAAATGTCGACGGTGCCGGTGGCGACCGAAAGCTTGGCACCGAGCACGGAGAGCTGCGCGGCGAGGCGCAGGGCGAGGGGGACGCCGCCGTTGGCGATGCCGAGGAGGAGGAGTTTTTTCGGGCCGGGGTGGCGCGCGGCGATGGCAGTCGCGAGCCGGGTGATGGCGGTGTGAATTTCCTGGGCGCCGATAGTCTGGAGGGTGGCCACGAGCCACGATTGAGGCGGGTCGGGCGAGGGGTGGGAAGGATTTTTTGCGGCGAAGACAGAGATGGTCGAAACGGCTCCCGGCGAGCTGAACCCAGTGCTCGGTTGGCGCCGTCCGCGGTGGCGGGCAAGGCGACGCGTCGCGCCGGACGGATTGCGCGGGAAGGCGGGGCGACCAAGTCCGGGCGGCGACGGGCCGCCGTCCTGCGAAGGACAGCGGGGGATGAAAAAACCACGCAGCCCACTTCTTGCGGCGCGCGGTTCCCTGGTTCGGTCGGGGATTTCCGCAGCGGTCGGGGTCGATTGCGGTGCTCGCGCTCGCGGTTGGCGAAACGGTTCGGGCGCAGACGACTCCCGGTCCGACGGGGGCTTACGCGGTGAGAGCCGGTTCAACGGTGACGATCAACGGTTCAATCCGTTTAACGGCAATCTTGGGCGGCGAACATCGCGGGCTCGTCCGCCGGCACGCCGACGGGTGCGTCGGTCGGCACGGTCGGCTCGACCGCGCGCGGTGGAGCGAACCCGCGTTTCGAGGGCCGGGTGCGCGGCGGCACTTCGTTTTCGGCCGCTGCGGGAACGACGATCACCCGCGGCCGGATACGGACGGGGACGGGCCAGACGATCACGCTGGCGGGTAAATCCACCAACCTTGACATTCCTCCGCCGGCGCCGCGCCGGGGCTACGGAAGGTCGTAGACTTCGACGATGGCGACGCCGACGGTGTTGTTGAGGCCGCTGACTTGGGCGGTGTAGGTGCCGGGGGGGAGCGTCACGATCAGCGCGGCATCGCGGCTGGTTGCCGTGAGAGCGAAGGCCCCGACGCTGGTGAAGGCGGCGGTGAGTTCGGCGGCGCTCGACGTCAAGGGGCTGACGGGCGAGGACCAGTTGTCGTTGGTGGCGAGGGGGGAGGTTTCGCCTTGGCGGATGATTTCGAGCTTGGGATCGGCGAGGGTGCCGGCGACGCCGAAGCCGGCGAGGGTGGGACCGACGCCTCGAATCAGGAGACGGCGCGGCGCGGTGCCACGAATCACGAAGCCAGCAATGAGGATGTCGCCGCCGGTACCCACGCGGGCGCGGCAGGAGAGGTTGACGAGCGTGCTGGGGGTGGCGTCGGCTTCGTAAACTTCGACGAGCGCGACGCCGGACGCGGCGGTGCCGGTGCCGACGCCGGCGACCTGGATGGTGTAGCTGCCGGGAGGCAGGGTGACGAGCGTGGCGGCGTCGCGGGAGCCGGGCGCGAGGGCGAAGGCGTTTTGGGCGAGGCTCGCGGCGACGACGGCGGCGGGGTCGGGGAGCTGGGCCCAGTTGTCGTTGACCAGGATGGGTTGGTTGGCGGAGTCGAAGACGGTGACGACGGGATTGGCGAGCGTGCCGGGTACGCCGAAGGCCCCGAGGGCAGGACCGGCGGCGCGGATGAGGAGGGTCTTCGGTTTGGTACCACGAATGGTGATACCGGGAATGACGACGTTGGCGCCGGTGCCGACGTTGGCGCGGGCGGAGAGGTTGACGAGGCCGCTGAATTCGAGGGAGAGCGTGGCGGGTGCACTGGTGGCGGTGCCGGCGGCGTTGGTAGCGACGCAGGTGAAATCGCCGACGTAGGCAGCGGTGATGTTGGTTAGCTCGAGGACGGGTTCAGTGGTGTTGCAGAATTCCTGGCCGCGGCAGAGCCACGTGTAGGTGGGCTTGGGAAAACCGGTGGCGGCGGCGAGCAGGGTGACGTTGGCCCCGATCGTGGTCCGGACGCTCTTGGGCTGGAGGGTGAAGACGGGAGCGGCGGTTGCGGTGCCGATGACGAGGTCGACGACGGTGGCGGCGCGACCCGCGGCGTTTTCGGCGATGATTGTGACCGCGCGTCGGCCGACGGTGGTGGGCGTGCCGGAGAGGGCGCCGGTTCGGGGGTCAAGCGTGAGACCGGCGGGCAGGGATGAGGCGCGGTAGGAGGTGGGCTCATTCGCCGCTTCGAGCGCGAAGCGGAACGGTTCACCGACGCGGGCGCGCGCGACGGAGGTCGCGGCGAAGAGCGGCGGTTTCGCGGTGGTGATTTTGTCGGTGAGCTCGGCGTAGTTGATGTAACCGATGAACATCTCGTCGCCGGTTTGCTCCCCGAAGCGAACGGTGGTGTTCGGGTTGGGGTTAGCGGGGTTTTGCGCGGAATTGTCGAAAGCGCCGCGGACACGGATGGCGGTGCCGGCGGGGAGGCGCTTGGGCTGGGCGAGACGATACTGGGACTGCCAATTGAAATCGTAAGCCGGAACGTTGAGGAGCGTCTCGGTCGTGCCGTCGGGATAGAGCGCGTCGAAGCGAACGCGTTTTCCGCGATAATGCATGTGCGGGTTCAGCTCGTAGAGCATCACATCCTTGGTGGCGGAGGCGGTGAAGGTGGCCTCGCGCTCGTAGTCCTTGGCGCCGGCCGGAATGGTGAGGCTGGTGTTATTGGCCGACTTGGTAAACAGCTCCCGGTCGGGCGCGCGGGAGGCATAATAGAAACCAAGCTGGGTTTCATCGGACTCGGGCTGGCCGGTGGTGGTGTAGTGCATTTGCACCGTGAGCTTCGAGGCGCGGCGGAGGAGTTTGCCGGAGCCGTCGGGAAACCACGTCTGATCCAAGCCGGGAACGTAGCCGGCGTAAAATCCCGTCAGGCCGGGCAGGTTGCCGGAGAGCACGGCGAGGACTTGCTCCACCTGTGAACCCTCCAAGACCAAGGCATGGTGGACGGCGCGGCGGTTGCCCGGCTTCACATAGACGGCCCGGAGCCATTTGTCCTCGGTCGTCGGGACCGTGAGCTCGGGATAATCGTAGGGGAGCGAGCCGGTGGCGGGCAGAGTCTTCTTGGGCAGGGAAAGGATGAGATCCGGCGGGCCGAGCGGCCAATCGCCGCCGGCGGGAGGCGGCGTGGTGGCCAACGGGTCGGAGGTGGACGTGCCCCGCGGCGCGCCGGCGCGGACCCAGTGGTAGAGCGTGGACGCCTCGGCGGGGCTGAGCGCGGCGGTGTTTTCAAAGACGCCGTAGCGGGAGTCGGCGTGCCAGGGGGCCATGCGCTTCACGAGGAGGGATTGGCGGATGCCGGGGGCTTTGGCGGCGAGGTCGGCGAATTTGCTGTACACGTGAGGTGCGATGTTGCCCGGGGAATGGCAGGAAACGCAGCGGGCCAGGATGATCGGGGCGACTTCGGCGGCGTAGTCGGGCACAGACTGTGCCGGGAGGTCGAGCGCCGGGGCTGTGGGGCTCATGGCAATACGCTGGCCGGCGGCGGGAGAGCGGCCGGCGACGAGGGCCGCGACGGCGTCGGCGGCGAAGTTTTGGGTCGGGGCGGCGAGGGAGGTGGGGTCGGCGTTGTCGAGGGGGCCGCGGTAGGAGAGGACCAAGCTGACGGGATCGATCACAAGCGCTTCGAGCTGGCGGGTGACGCCAAGTTCGGTGGCGACGAGCTGGGCCTCGTCGATCAAGACAGGCACGGCGTTGTTGAAGAGCGTTTGCTCGGCGGTGATCGCGGCCCGATCCGCGGCGAGGTTGGAATCGATTTGCCAGAGCGTGACGTCGGCGGCGGAAAAGCGCGCGCGGAGGGCGCGGAGGGCGCTGGCGGTTTGGAGGGCGCGCGGGCCGCCGGTGGCGGTGAAGACGAGGACGACGGCCTTGGTGGTGGATTCGTAATAGAGTTCGCGGCTGGTGCCGGTGTGGTCGGTGAGCCGGAAATTCGGGACGAAGCTGCCGGGCGCGAGGCCGCCCGGGGTTTCGGTGGCGGCGAAGATGCGCGGGTCGAAGGGGCGGGCCGAAGAATGGTCCATGGCGCCGAGAGGCGAGGCGGCGAGGGCCAGCAGGACTGCGACGGCGAGGGTGGGGCAGCGAGGAACGGAGAAACGCACGGGAGGGGAACTAGATGAAAGAAACCGGGAATGCCAAATGCGGAGTGGCGGAGTGGGCCGGGGAGCGGGGGGAGTCGGCAAAAAAAAGCCGCGCGCCCGGTGAAGGGTGCGCGGCTCGCAAATTCAGGCGGAAGGCCGATTATTTTTTGGCCTCGATGGCGCCCGCGCCACCGCACTTCTCGCAGTTCTTGCTCTCTTTGGCCGCAGCGACGCAGCACGCGTGACCGCAGGCCTTGCTGTCTTTGGCAGCCTTGGCGCAGCAACCTGCGACCTTGGCGGCGGGAGCAGCGGCGTCCTTCTTGGCGTCGGCGGCGAATGCGAGGCCAACAGCGAGGAAGGAACCGAGGGCGAAGGCGAGGAGGGCTTTGTGGATTTTCATAGGATGTTTTATTAGGGGTCGAGGGTTACGGTTACTGCGCACTCGCGAACGAATGCGCAGGAAATTTGAATGAGGGGGTGTGGGGGAGGGCTGGGGACCGGGTCCGTGTAGCTGCGAAGCACGCAGGGAGACGCGGGCTCGGCAAGCGAAAAGTCGCGGCCGGGGCCCACCCGGGGCTTCCCGGTTTCTTGCCGCGCACGGTTTCCCCGGGTGGGCCGTGCGCTCCGCGCGCGGCTTTCGAGCCACGCCACGACCTGCAATCCGCCGCCCGCGGAGCGGCCGGCCTCCTATACTCTGATGGCGTTTGCAGGAAAGTGAGCTGCGCCCGGCGCCCGCCGTGGGAGGGAGGGCGGGCGGGAGGCGGGGTCACATCCGCGTCAGCGTGCGCAGGCCGAGGAGGTGCAGGCCGGTTTCGAGGGTGACGAGGGTGCGGGCGCAGAGCATCAGGCGGCGGGCGCGGAGGGCGGGATCGTCGACGAGGACCTTGTCGGCGCTGTTGAACGAGCTGTAGTCGCCGGCAAGTTCGAAGAGGTAGAGGCCGAGGAAGTGCGGGCGCAGGCTCTCGCCGGCGACGCGGAGGGCGTCGGGGAATTTCACGAGTTTCCGCGCCAGAATCATTTCGGCGGGCGTCTCGGGAGCCGTGGCGGAGGGATCGAGCGCGAGGTCGGCGGGGGCGACGCCGGCTTTGCGGAAGATCGAGTGGATTCGGGCGACGGCGTAGAGCAGGTAGGGCGCGGTGTTGCCATCGAGGGCCAGCATCTTGTCCCAAGAGAAGACGTAGTTACTGCTGCGGTTTTGGGCGAGGTCGGCGTATTGGACGGAGGCGATGCCGACGGTGCGCGCAATGGTGCGGCACTCGTCGGCGGAGAAACGCTCCGCCGCGGGGCGTTCGGCGTTTTTCGCGGTGACGATCGCGTGGGCGCGTTCTTCGGCTTCGTCGAGGAGGGCCTTGAGTTTGATGACGCCGCCATCGCGGGTCTTGAGGGCCTTGCCGTCTTCGCCGGTGACGGCGCCGAAGGTAACGTGGTGGAGTTCGGGCAGGCGATAGGCTTTCGCGGCGAACCATTTTTTCACCGTGAGGAAGAGCTGCTCGAAGTGGTCGGTCTGGCGGAAATCGGTGACGATCACGATGCCATCGGCCTGAAAGTTCTCGGTGCGGTAGAGGGCGGTCGCGAGGTCGGTGGACGCGTAGCCGCTGGCGCCGTCGGCCTTGCGGACCATAAAGGGATTCGGGCGCTCGGTGTGGCGGGAGAAGCGGGGGTGTTCGTCGTGGAAGACGACGAGGGCGCCGTGGCTATCCTCGGCGATTTTGGTCTCGACGAGTTCGGTGTAAACGCGGCCGACCTTGTCGTTGTAGAAGGACTCGCCGAGGTTGCAGTCGAACGTGATGCCGAGGCGGTCGTAGATCTGTTGGAAGGCGGCGAGGCTGACCTCGGAGAATTTCTTCCAGAGCGCGACATTTTCGGAATCGCCGTTTTGGAGGGCGACGAGTTCGCGGCGGGCTTCCTCGATTGCGGGGGAGTCGTCGGGGGTGGCGGCGTGGCCGAGTTTGTAGAGGCGCTCGAGTTCCTCGATGGGATCGGCGGCGAGGGCGGCGGGGTCGGCCCAGCGTTTGTAGCCGTAAATGAGTTTGCCGAACTGGGTGCCCCAGTCACCGAGGTGGTTGTCGCGGATGACCCGGGCGCCGGTGAAGGCGAGGAGGCGGCAGATCGCCTCGCCGATGACGGCGGAGCGGAGGTGGCCGACGTGCATCTGTTTCGCCGTGTTGGGGGAGGAGTAGTCGACGACCCAAGTCTGGCCGGTGTGGGCAGCGGCGGCGCCGGTGGCGAGGGCCTCGCGGGTGGCGAAGGTGCGGAGCCAGGCGTGGAGCGCGGCGGGCTTGAGGGTGAAGTTGATGAAGCCGGGGCCGGCGATGGAGACCTCGTAGGCCTCGCGGACAGCGGAGGGGAGGGCGGCGACGAGTCGCTCGGCGGTGGCGCGGGGGTTGAGCTTGCGGGACTTGGCGTAGCCGAGCGTGCCGTTGGCCTGAAAGTCGCCGTGTTTGGGATCGGCGGAGCGCACTTCGGGGGTGAAGGCGGCGGCGTCGGCGAGGCCGGCCGTGGCGGCGGCGGTCTGGAGGGCCGTGTCGAGATCGACGGCGAGGTGGAAGGCGACGTGCATGGGGGAGGGAACGAAATCGCGGCGCGGGCGCGCAAGCGTGGAGTTAGATATTGGCTTGGCATCGAAGGCGCTTGGAGAACGCTCTTTTCTACACGATGGACGCTCACTTCATGGAATTTCTCGGCTTGTTGGTCCGGTGGCTGCACGTCATCGCCGGAATCGCGTGGATCGGATCGTCGTTCTATTTTATCTGGCTGGACAACTCGTTGGAGCCGCCGGCGCCGGGGTCGGACAACGCCAAGAAGGGCGTGTCGGGGGAACTCTGGGCGGTGCATGGCGGCGGATTCTACAATCCGCAAAAATACGCGGTCGCGCCGGCGTCGCTGCCGGACAGGCTGCACTGGTTCAAGTGGGAGGCTTATACGACGTGGCTGTCGGGCACGGCGCTGCTCGTTTTGGTGTATTGGATGCGCGCGGGGACGATGATGATCGATCCGTCGGTCGCGGTCCTGAGCGGGGCGCAGGCGGTCGGGATTGGGGTCGCGAGCATGGTCGGGGCGTGGCTCGTGTATGATGGGCTGTGCCGTTCGCCGGTCGGGAAGAACGACCCGGTTTTGGGCGCGATCGTCTTTGGTTTGCTGGTGCTGCTGGCGTGGGGGCTGGGGCAGGTCTTTGGGGGGCGCGCGGCGTTCATCCATGTGGGCACCTCGATCGGCACGATCATGGTGGCGAACGTGTTTTTCGTGATCATTCCCGGCCAGAAAAAGATGGTGGAGGCGATGCGTGCGGGGCGGTTACCCGATCCGATCTACGGCAAGCGGGGCAAGCAGCGCAGCGTGCACAATAACTACTTCACGCTGCCCGTGCTGTTCATCATGATCAGCCACCACAACGCCTCGACCTATGCGCACCCGCACGCGTGGGCGGTGTTGGTGTTGATCTCGGCGGCGGCGGTGTCGATCCGGCATTTCTTCAACCGCCGGCACAAGGGCGTGCTCGAGTGGCGCTACCCGGCGTTCGGCGCGGTGCTGCTGGGGGTGGTGGCGTGGTGGACGGCCCCGCGCCTGCTGCCGCTGCCGAAAGTGGACGGTCCGGTGACGTTCGATCAGGTGCGGGCGATCGTGGGCCAACGGTGCGTGACGTGCCATGCGCCGACGCCCACGTTTGCCGGGATCGCCCAGCCGCCGGCCGGGGTGGTTTTGCATACGGCCGAGAGCATCGGGGCCAACGCCCAACGGATTTATCAGCAGGTCGTGGCGACGCGCATCATGCCGTTGGGCAATGTCACGCAAATCACCGACGACGAGCGCGCGATCATCGCGGCGTGGATCGCCGGGGGGGCGAAGACGAAGTAACCGGCCGGGGCGGACGGGCGGTCGGGGCGCGGGTGCACTGGCGCCGGAGGCAAAGGTGCGCTACGGTGCGGGATGCAGGACGGTTTTTTAGGGGGCAACCCGGTGGTTTGGCGACGGGAGGGGCGGGGAATTTTGGCTCGACTTTCCCCGTGAACTCCATTGAATTGCACACTTTTCCGCGCAGCGGGCAGCCGTCCGTTTTCCCTCACACACAACTCATGACAAGCAAACGCAACATCCCAACCCGTCGATTTATCAAGCCAACCTTCGAGTTCTTGATCGAAAAGAAGCGCGACGGGGGCGAGTTCAATCAGGAAGAAATCCGTTACATCATCGACAGCACCCTCGATGGCGAGATGCCGCAGCACCAGCTGGCGGCCTTGGCGATGGCGATCTATTTTTCGGGTATGTCGGCGCAGGAAACCGCTGACCTCACGGAGGAAATGATGTTGTCCGGGGAAGTGATTGATTTGTCGCACATCGCGAAACCGAAAATCGACAAGTATTCCACGGGTGGCGTGGGCGACAAGACGTCCCTGGTCCTCGTTCCGCTGGCGATGGCCGCCGGCGTCGTCGTTCCCATGATGTGTGGGGTCGAGCATGACTACGTGATTAACACGCTGGAGAAGCTCGCCGCCATCCCCGGTTTCAAGGGCCACTTGTCGAATGAGCAGTTCTCGGCGCAGCTCGCCAAGATCGGCGGCGCGATCATCGCGCAGACCGACGATCTCGCGCCCGTCGAGGCCAAGTTCTACTCGCTCCGGAAGGAGACCGGCACGATCCCGAGCCTCCCGCTCATCACCGGCAGCGTGCTGTCCAAGAAGCTGGCCGAAGGTTCCGAAGGACTCGTGATCGACGTCAAGTGGGGCAACGGTTCCTTCATTAAAGATCTGGAGCAGGCTAAACAGCTGGCCCGTTCGATGACCCGCGTCGGCCGCTCCATGAAGCGCCGTTGCGTCGCGCTCGTCACCGACATGAACCAGCCGTTGGGCGATACCGTCGGCACCTCGCTGGAGGTCAAGGAAGCCATCGCGTTGCTCAAGGGCGAAGGTCCCGAGGACATGAAGGAACTCGTGCTCAAGCTCGGTATGGAGATCGTGCGGCTCGCGGGGGTCGCGGGTTCGACCCTCTCGGCCAAGCAGACCGTGCAGCGCCACCTCACGGACGGATCCGCGCTCGAGAAGTTCAAGGAGCTCGTCAAAGCGCAGGGCGGCGACACGACGTTCATCGACCATCCGGAGAAATTCCCGGCGGCGAAACACATCCGCAAGCTGCCGGCGCCGAAGCGCGGCTACGTACACACGATCAACGCGGCGATGATTGCGCACGGCGTGCATATCTTGGGCGCGGGCAAGCATGCCGCGGGCGACAAGGTTGACCACTCCGTCGGCGTTTCCGAAATCAAGAAAGTCGGCACACAGGTGAAGCAAGGCGAGCCGCTCATGATGATCCACTATAATGACGAGGCGAAGCTCGAGCAGGCGCTCGATCATTTCAAGAACGCCTACCGTCTGGCGCCGAAGCGTCCGACGCCGCCGCCGCTCATCGTCGAGCGTGTGGCGTAAGACGCGTCGCGCGTCGGGCGAGTCACTCGGGCCGACCGGATTTCCGGTCGGCCTTTTTTATCCGGTCCGTCGGCCAAAGGACGGGCGCAGCGGATCGGCCGGCGGGGCGGATGGGAGGGTCGCCAGCGCGGCGTTTGGCTTCAAACCGCTTGGACGGCGGTCGGCGCGCGATTGGTGGGAAGCGGGCCCCGGGGCCCGCCACCGGAGCGCGATGAACGGGAACCTTCCTGACGTGCGGGTTCGTGCTTTGATTCGTCCCGGGGCTCGCGGCCCGGGTGGACGGCCTCAAGGGCACCCGCCCCAACAGGCTGGGGTGGGTGGTCGGCCTCGTTTTGCGTCCATCGCTCGGTTCGATGCTCTCTTTCGCGATCGGTAAATCGCGGGTTGGCGCGGCTGGTGCGGGCGGGCAAGTTGCGCCGCGCGGTTTGTTTTCTCGTCCTTTGGGCGTTTGCGGTCTTGCGTGGGCGGCATGACTGACGACGAACAACTGCCCGAAGAGAAGCCCACCAAGGCACCGCCGCCGGTAATCGACCGCTCGGCGTGGACGCCGCCGTGGGCGCAGCTGAAATACTTCACCTTTCAGCCCGCGATTTTTCCGCGCCTGCTCGGCCAATGCTCGCCGGACGCGCGGCCCGGGGACTTCGTCAACGTCTACGACAAGAACGGCCATCTCACGGGCGGCGGCCTCTTCAATCCGCGCGCAAAAATTCCGCTCCGCGTGGTGTGCCACTCGACCGAGCCGGTCAACGAGAGCTACTTTGAACGGGCGATCCGCCGGGCCGTCGCCTTGCGCCGGGAGCTGTTCAAGCTCGACGCGACGACGGATGCCTACCGGCTGATCAACTCCGACGGCGACGGCCTGAGCGGGCTGATGATCGACCGGTATGGCGAGACGCTGCTGTGCGAGGTTTACTCGCTCGGCATCGCGCAACGCCTGCCGAAGTGGCTGCCGTTGTTGCACGAGCTGGCCGGCACGAAGTTCGCGCGCGTGCACGTGGACCACGACCTCGGCAGCCTCGAAGGCATCAAGCCGTCGCTCTTCAAAGAGACCAACGCCGCGGCGCCGGAGCGGGTGAAAATCCGCGAACACGGCATCCGCTACGAAGTGGACTTTGCCGAGGGCCACAAGACCGGGTTCTTCTGCGATCAGCGCGACAACCGTCGGGCCATCGCGCGGTTCACCAAAGACGCGTGCGTGCTCGATCTCTGCTGCTACACCGGCGGCTTTTCGCTCAACGCCAAAATCACGGGCGGCGCCGCCGAGGTTACCAGTGTGGACCTGGACGAGGTCGCGCTGGAACAGGCGAAGCGCAATGCGAACCTGAACCAGGTTCGCCTGAAGTTTGTCCATGCCGACGCTTTTGCCTATGCGCGCCAGATGCAGCAGAACGGGGAAAAGTGGGACGTGGTGGTGCTCGATCCGCCGAAGTTCATTTTCACGCGGGATGCGGCGGGCAATTGGGAAGGGCGGCAGAAATACGAGGACCTCAACCTGCTGTCGATTTCCCTCGTGCAGCCAGGCGGCATTTTTGTGACCTGTTCGTGCTCGGGGCTGCTGTCCCTCGAAGATTTTGAGGCGCATGTGATCAAGGCCGCCCACCGGCTGAACCGCCGCCTCCAGTTCTTCGACCGGACGGGACCCGGGGTGGATCATCCGGTTTTCTCCAACTGCCTCGAAAGCCGGTACCTCAAAGTTCTTTGGGCGCGGGTGCTGTGAGACCTTGGCGCCGCAAGCGCGCCATTGCGTTGCCCTGATTTTCTCCCCATCGTCTCCCGCCATGCCGCGGCTGACTGTGAATTCCCTGCGAACGAGCCTGAGGGTGCTCCTGCTCGGGTTGGCGCTGTCCGGGCAGGCCGCCGACAAGGAAAAAGACCCGCCGGCGTCCCTGATGGGCGCGACGAAGGAGCAGGTGCATTCGCGCCTAGGCGAACCGCGCAGCGTGATGAAGGCCGGCGTGCGGGAGGTCCTGTTTTTTCCTCAGGTGAAGATCACGCTCCGCAACGGGGTCGTGATCGAAACCGAGGAAATGTCTGAGGATGCGCCGCCGCCGGCGCCAGTGAAGCGAGCCTCCGAGGCGCCGGTTGCCGCGCCGCGGCCGGCGAATTTGACGGACAGCGCCGAGCCGCTCAGGAATCGTCAGGCGGGTGCAGCCGCGAACGTCGCGCCCGTGGCCGGAGGGTCGACCGAGACCGCTGCCGTGGCGAAACCGACGGAGGCGCCGGCGGACGTCCGTGCGCCCACGCCGACCACCGGAAACGGCGGATGGGAAATCAAATTTGTCCGGGCGCCCTCGGCCAACGCGCCGCGTCCGCCCCCGCGCGCGTCCGCGGCCCCGGAGAGCGTCCCGACCACCCGCGCCGCGGCCGCGCCCCTGGCGGCCGGGGCGACCTCGGTCGCGACCAGCCCGATGCGGCCCGCCCCGGCCACCGCGGCCGTGGCCACGGCTTCCGGCACCGTGGCCGAGCCCGTAATCGAGAGCAAAGCGGTCGATCCCGTGCAGCCGGAGAGAACGCCCGCCGCGTCGGAGTCCGCGGGAAAAGCGAATCCGCCGGCGCTGGCCAAGGAGTTTTTTCGGGGGCGCGCGGCCGGAGAAGTCGAGTTTCCGGCGGTCCCTTGGTTTACGACGCAGACGTGGGTGTTGGCGATCGGGGTGGTGGGGGCGTTGGCGTATCTGATCTGGCGCAGCCGGCAGCGCGCGCTGGAACTGGCGGTGACGACGGTTTTGAACACGCCGTTGAGCGAGCCCGTGGCGGTGGATCATGGGACGCTCTTCACGGCGGAATTTTTGGCGAAACTCGAGTGGAAGCGCTTCGAGGAGCTGGTGGCACTCTACTACGTCAAGACGGGCGTGGTGGCGGTGCGGACGAAGACGGGGCCGGAGTCGCCGGTGCATCTGGAAATTTCCTGGAAAGGCGAGGCGAAGCCGTTTGCCTGCGTGCAATGCCATGCCAGCCCGCCGGGCCTCATCCGCACCGAACCGTTGCAGGCACTCGCTCGGGCGCTGGCCGGGGCCGAAATCCGGCGCGGCTACGTGGTCACCAACGGCAAGTTTAACGTCGAAGCGCGGGACCTGGCGGAAGAAAAACACTTCACCCTGCTGCCCGGCGATATTCTGTTGGAGAAGCTCAACGCGTTGCCGCCCGCGGCCCGGATCGAGCTCATGCAGGAAATGACAAAGGGGGATTATACGACGCCCACCTGTCCCAAATGCGAGGTGAAGATGGTGCGGTCCGGGCTCGACGGTTGGCGGTGCGCGAACACTTCCAAGTGCGCAGTCGTCCTTCCGGCGCGGAAGACGTAGGCCCGGCCCCGGACCGGCGTGGGGGTGGGCTGAGGGCCGCGGTCGCGCCCGTGGATTCGCGGTGGACATTTGGCGGGTGGCGAAAACGATCGGAAGGGCATGGACACTCTGAATCACCTGTTTGCGCAGAACCAGGAGTGGGCGGACAAGATCCGCCTGCGGGATCCGGATTTTTTCGAAAAATTATCGCGTCAGCAGAACCCGGAGTATCTCTGGATCGGTTGTTCCGACAGCCGGGTGCCGGCCAACGAAATCATCGGTCTCCTGCCCGGCGAAGTGTTCGTCCACCGCAATATCGCGAACGTGGTCGTGCACACGGATCTGAATTGTCTGTCGGTGATCCAGTTTGCCGTCGATGTCCTGAAGGTGAAACACATCATGGTGGTCGGGCACTACGGCTGCGGCGGCGTGCGCTCGACGATCCGGTGCGAGCGCGTGGGGCTGGCCGACAATTGGCTGCGGCACGTGCAGGATGTGCGCGAGAAACATGAGGCGTGCCTGTGCCGGCTCCCGGACGAGAGCGCCCAGAGTGCGCGCCTGTGCGAGTTGAATGTCGTCGAGCAGGTGGCCAACGTCAGCCAGACCTCGATTGTGCGCGATGCGTGGCTCCGCGGCCAGGATCTCACCGTGCACGGTTGGATTTATGGTCTCCGCGACGGCCTGCTGCGCGATCTCGGCTTCACCGCGAGCACCCAGGCCGAGGCGTCGGCGCGCTACAAATCCGCCGTGGCGGCCCTGTCGTAACCGGCGGTCCGGGACTGGAGCGCAAAAAAGCCCGCGGGATGAGCCGCGGGCCGATTGATTGGAGCGCGAAGCGGGCGTCGCTCAGACGCGCCCGAGGTAGCTGCCGTCCTCGGTGCTGACCTTGATGATCTCGCCTTCTTTGATGAAGAGCGGGACCTGCACCATCAGACCGGTCTCGAGCTTGGCGGGTTTTTGGACGTTGCTGGCGGTGTCGCCTTTGATGCCGTCGGAACTCTCGACGACCTTGAGGGCCACGGTCGACGGGAGTTCGAGGGTCAGGGGCTTGTCGTCGACGAAGAGTACGTCGCACTTGCCGCCGGCGGTGAGGTAGTTTTTAGAATCGCCGAGCAGTTGGGCGCTCAGTTCGATCTGATCGAACGTGTCCGGGTCGATGAAGGCGAAGGCGTCGCGGTCGGCGTAGCTGAACTCCAGCGTGCGCTTCTCGGTCGGGAGCACCTCGATGGTGTCGGTCGAGGCGAAGCGTTGGTCGAGCGCCTTCCCGTAGCGGAGATTGCGCATCTTGATCTGGACAAACGCCCGGAGGTTGCCGGGGGTGCGGTGCTGAGTTTCCATGACGAGGTGCGGCTCGCCGTTGAACTTGATGACTTGGCCTTTGCGGATGTCGTTGGCTGCGGGCATGGCGGAGGTGCGTTACGGACGGAGGTTCTTGAGTGGTGAAAAGGTTGAGAGTGAGGAAACGCCTTCCGCCGTGTCAAGCCGCGGGCTTGCGGTTGGCCGGCTCGGCGGATGGAGCGGTCGGCGCACCCTCGCGGAGAAGTGCGGAGGCTATCTCCACGCTTGCGCTCCGGCCGGCCGGTTTCCGAGACTGACCCCTAACCCAATGAAACAACGCACGCTCGCGCGGGAAGTCTCCATCAAAGGCAGTTCGCTCCACACCGGCGATGCGGTGACGTTGACCCTCAAACCGGCCCCGGTGGACGAGGGTTTCGTGTTCCGGCGCATCGACCTGCCCGGCGCCCCGGAGCTGCGCCCGCGCATCGATCAGGTTACCGATCTCGTCCGCGCGACCACCATCCAGGTTGGGCACGCCAAGATCCAGACGGTCGAGCACGTGCTCAGCGCCCTGAGCGGCTGCGGGATCGACAACGTCGTCATCGAGATGAACGCCTCCGAGCCGCCGATTCTCGACGGGTCCGCGAAGCCGTTCGTCGACCTCATCATGCAGGGCGAGCCGGTCGAGCAGGACAAGGACCGGGAGTACTTCACGCTCGACGCCGCGGTATCCGTCACGAAGGGCCAGTCGTCGATCATCGCGCTCCCGTCTGACGAACTGCGCATCTCGTGCACTTCGGCCGACGACCGGGGTATCCACACGCAGCACCTTTCGCTGACGATCGATCCCGATGCGTTCATGACGCAGATCGCGGCGGCGCGCACGTTCACGATTTACGAGGACATCGAGGAGCTGCTGAAGCTGGGCAAGATCAAGGGCGGCTCGCTGGACTGCGCCGTGGTGATCAAGGGCGACAAAATCATCTCGAAGGAGGGCCTGCGGTTCAAAGACGAATTCGTCCGGCATAAAATTCTCGATATTATTGGGGACATCACGCTGCTCGGTCTCCCCCTGAAGGCGCACATCATCGCGGTGCGGCCCGGCCACGCCATCAACGCCGAACTAACCAAGGCCCTGGCGGCCAAGCTGGAGGAGCGCAAGAAAGGGCCGAAGAAGAAACCGCGTCCCACGATGGTCATGCCGGACGAGACCGCCCTCGATATCCGCCGCATCCTCGACACGCTGCCCCACCGCTACCCGTTCGTGATGATCGACCGCGTGGTGGAGTTCATCGGCAACGACGCGCTCGTCGCGATCAAAAACGTCAGCATCAACGAGCCGTATTTTCAGGGTCACTTCCCCGGCAATCCCGTGATGCCCGGCGTGCTCCAGCTCGAAGCCATGGCGCAGGCGGCGGGCATCCTCATGCTGCGCCGCGGCTCGGCCGAGGGCAAAGCCACGCTCTTCATGAGTGCGGACAAGGTGAAGTTCCGCAAACCGGTCCGCCCGGGCGACCAGCTCATCCTCAATGCCAAACTGACCAAGACACGCGGGGACAAGCTGGCGGCGGCCGAGGTGACCTGCACGGTTGACGGCCATGTCGTTTCGTCGGCCGACCTGATGTTCGCCATCATCAATAGTTCGGAGATGGACTGACCGCATGGCAGCGAAGATTCACGCCACGGCGATCATCGAAAGCGGCGCCCAACTGGGAGCCGAGGTTGAGGTCGGCGCCTATGCCTTTGTCGGCCCCGGTGTCACGCTGGGCGAGGGCACGCGGCTGCACCATCATGCGTCCGTCGAGGGCAACACGGTGCTCGGCAAATCCTGCGAGGTGTTTCCCTATGCCTGCATCGGCGGGAAGACGCAGGATCTGAAGTTCGCCGGCGGCAATCCGGGGCTGCGCATCGGCGACCGCAATGTCTTCCGCGAATACGTGTCGATCCATGGTGCGACGAACGACGGCGAGTTCACGCGCATCGGTTCGAACAACGTCCTGCTGGCCACGTGTCACGTCGCCCACGACTGTATCCTCGGCGACCATATCATCATGAGCAACGGCGCCGTGCTTGCGGGGCATGTGACCGTCGAGCATCACGTGGTGATCGGCGGCTACGGCGGCATCCACCAATTCTGCCGGCTCGGGGCTTACGCCATGCTGTCGGCGACGGCGAAACTGGTGCACGACCTGCCGCCCTTTTTCATTGCCGACGGCACGCCCGCCGAGGTGCGTGCAATCAACCGCGTGGGTCTCGAGCGCAATGGCTTCACCGCCGAACAGCTCGACCGCGTGAAGCAGATTTACCGCCTGCTCTACCGCGACGGGCTGAACCGCTCGCAAGCGCTCGAGAAACTCGCCGCGCACCCGCAGGCCGCGAGCGCGGAGTTCGCGCGCGTGCTGGCGTTCGCTCAGTCGAGCGAGCGCGGTTTGGCGCCGGGCGGGCGATAGGAATCCGTTGCAGGTATCAGGCGTTGGCGCCCCGAGGGCGCTCACGCAGGGCTTGGCTTGGTCTTCGCCGTCCCGACGTCGCACGGGTCGGGGCGGGCGGGGTCACGGCGCCGGGACGATCACGACGGGGCACTTCGCGCGTTGGATGACGCCGTGGGTGGTGCTGCCGATCACGAGGTCGTAAAAGGGGGTGCGACCGTTTGAGCCCATCACGATGCAGTCGGCGCCGAAACGCCGCGCCGCGTCGGCGATCGCCTCGGCCGCCACGCCGGTCACCGTTTCGGTCACGACGGCGAGGAGGTCCGTCGGCAGTTCGCGTGGGAGCTTTTGCAGCCGCTCGGCGGACGATTGCTGGGCGGCGTCGACGAACTCGGTCGGGTTGCCCATCATCGGCGTGAACTCGGTGACGATCACCGGAGCCTGGACGACGCTGAGGAGGACGAGGCGGGCCGGGAGCAGGCGGGCGAGGGCGGTGGCTTGGGCGACGACGGCGGTGGCGGGGGAGAAATCGACCGGGGCGAGGATCGTTTTCATGACGCCACGATCAACAATGAGCGGGGGCAGGGCGGTGCGGTTCTTGTCGGGACGGGTGCACGATGTGCGGTGTTGGGGCCGGCGCGCAGGGGCAAGCGGCCGCGGGGATGACGGTGGCGGGCGGGCGCTCAGGCGACCGACTGCGCCGCCCGGATGATCGCGGCGACGCTCAGGTCGACGTCCGCCTCCGTCGTCCGCCAACTGGATACGCTGAGCCGCAGGGCCGTCCGGCCCTGCCAGACGGTGACGCCGGCCCAGCAGGTGCCGTCGGTCTGGATGGCGGCGATTACGCGTGTGGTGCGCGCGGCGTCGCCGAACGAAACGAGGACCTGGTTGAGGACGACGTCGTTGAGGATGGTGCAGCCGGCGGCGGCGAGTTTTTCGGCGAAGCGGCGGGCTTGGGCACAGTTGGCCTCGATCAGCTGCGCGATGCCGGAGCGGCCGAGGGAATGGAGCGCGGCCCAGACGTCGACGCCGCGGGCGCGGCGCGAGAGTTCGGGGGTGAAGTCGGACGGGTTGCGGAATTCGCTTTGCGTCGGGAGATACTCAGCGGTGATGGCCATCGCGGCCTGCAGCGCGTGCGGATCGCGGACGAAGGCGAGGCCGCTATCGTAGGGCACGTTGAGCCATTTGTGGGCGTCGGTGGCCCACGAATCGGCGTCGGCGAGACCGGCGACGAGATGCGCGCGCGACGGCGCGGCGGCGGCCCAAAGGCCGAACGCGCCGTCGACGTGGACCCACGCGCCGGCCGCGTGGGCGAGGCGGCAAATCTCGGCGATGGGGTCGATGGCGCCGGTGTTTACGTTGCCGGCCTGCACGCAGACGATGGTGGGACCGGAGATCGGCGGGATTTTCTCCGCGAGCATGCGCCCCTGGGCGTCGACGGGGAGGGGGACGACGCGGGTGCGGCCGAGGCCGAGGAGGCCGAGGGCTTTTGCCACGGACGGATGGATTTCACCGCCCACGATGACCGTGATGGGCGGGGCGCCGAAGAGGCCGTCGGCTTCGACGTTCTAGCCGGCGCGGGCAAGGACGGCATGGCGGGCGGCGGCGAGGGCGGTGAGATTGGCCACGGTGGCGCCGGTCACGAACGCGCCGCCGCAGGTGGGCGGGAGGTGGAGGATGTCGAGGAGCCAGCGGAGGGCGACTTGTTCGATGAAGGCGACGCCGGGCGAGGCGCGGTAGAGGACGGCGTTTTGGTCCCACGCGGTCGTGAGCCAGTTGGTGGCAAGGGTGGCGGGGAGGGCGCCGCCGATCACGAAGCCGAAAAAGCGCGGGCCGGCCATGCCCATGGTGGCGGGCGAGCCCAGTTCGTCGAGGAGGCGAAGGGTTTCGGCGGGGGCGGCGGGGTTTTCGGGGAGCGGGGTGTTGAAGCCCTCGAGTGCGGCGAGCGCCG
>CANHJG010000032.1 GCA_947461205.1 Opitutia bacterium | reverse complement strand
CCCGCGAGGCTCAGACACTGCGCCATCACGGAGAGCACATTCTTGGTGCGCACGAGGCCGCCGTAGAACAGCGCGAGCCCGGGCAGCGTCATGAAGAGGACGAGCGCGGCGCTCGTCATCATCCACGCGTTGTGGCCGGGACCGGCGACGCCCACCGACGGGGTCGTCAGACCGGCCGGGATGGTCGGGTTGCCGTCCTTGTCCTTCGGGCCGACTTTGAGCGCCGCGGATGGATCGCCGTTGCCGAGGTAGGCTTCCAGCCCGGCGATGCGCTGCTCCAAGGTCGGCGGGGGCGGCGGCGGGGGCGTGGCCTCGGCCGCCCCCAGCGCCGAAGCGGCCAGCGCGCCGCCGAACGCGACCAGAGCAAGCCGACGGGTCGCGGCGCGGAACCAGAATGAAGCGGTGAATCGGGTGATCATAGGGTATCGGAGGGCATCCGTTTTGGGCTGACGTGGAGTGATGGAAGTGAACCGGCGCAGCCACCGACCCGCCGGGGCGAGGCGGTAGCCATGTTCCGTTTAGCACGGGGTATGCCAAAGGAGCGGCGCGCCTCGGCCCGGTCCGCCCCACGGTCCGCTCCCTTTCCATCACCCCGGCTCCGCCGAGAATACCGGTTACATGCCATGATCTCCCAGCCCCCCTTCCTGCCCCCCGACCCCGCCGTCGAACGCCGCGTGCGCGAACTCGGCGAGACGCTCTTCGCGCGGATGGAGGCAGCGCCCGTGCCGGGCATTTTTTCCAAAAAAGGCGCTTACGCCCGCGTGATGGAATGGTCGATGAAGGACCCCGCGTTCAAGACCCAGCTCTTCCGCTTCGTCGACGTGCTGCCCGCCCTCCCCTCCTCCGCCGAGATCGTCCGCCACCTCCAGGAATACCTCGGCGACAAAGCCGTGGAGCTGACTCCAGCTCTGAAGGCCGGCCTCGCCGCCTCGGCCTTTGCCCCCGGCCTCGTCGCCGGTCCGGTGAAGGCAAACGTCGTCGCGCTGGCCGCGCAATTCGTCGCCGGCGCGACGGCCGCCGATCTGGTGCAGCGGCTGCACACGAACGCCCAGCTCGGGTTCGCCACGACCATCGACCTCCTCGGCGAAACCGTCGTGAGCGAGGCCGACGGGTTTCTCCAACGCAATCTCGAGGTGCTCAACGCCGCCGCCCGCCGCGCCCAGCCCGCCTGGGCCGCGCAACCCGCCGACGAACGCGCCCGGATCATCGAACGCGCCGCCGACCTCATGGAGTCGCGCCGCGCCGAACTCAACGCCCTCCTCATTCTCGAAGCCGGCAAACCGTGGCTCGAAGCCGACAGCGAAGTGAGCGAAGCAATCGACTTCTGCCGCTCTTACGCCGCGGAGGCGCGCCGGCTCGACCGGCCGGTCGTCACGCAGGCCGTGCCCGGCGAACGCTGCGTCCTCCACCACACGCCGCGCGGCACCGGCGTGGTCATCGCCCCGTGGAATTCCCCGCTCGCGATCCTCTGCGGGATGGTCGTCGCGCCCGTCGTCACCGGCAATACCGTCGTCATGAAGCCAGCCGTGCAGACGCCGGTCATCGCGCACCGGCCGATGGACCTCTCCATCGCCGCCGGCCTGCCCCCGGGCGTCGTCAACCTCCTCACCGGCCTCGGCGAGGAAGTCGGCGCCCCGCTCGTCGCGCCTCCGCACACCGACTTCATCGCGTTCACCGGCTCGCGCGCCGTCGGTTTGAAGATCAGGGAAACCGCCGGCCGCACACTCCCCGGCCAGGCCAACCTGAAAAAAGTCATCTGCGAAATAGGCGGCAAAAACGCGCTCATCATCGACCGCGATGCGGACCTCGATGAAGCCATTCCCGCCACCCTCGCGAGCGCGTTCGGTTTCGCCGGCCAAAAATGCTCCGCGCTGTCCCGCTTCATCGTGCTCGCGGACATCCACAACGACTTCGTCGCCCGCCTGATCGCTGCCGCCGCGGCCACGCCGGTCGGCGATCCCGCGCTGGCCGGGACCGTCGTCGGTCCCATGATCGACGCCGAGGTCCGCGAAAAAACGGGGCACCGGTTTCCCGCGGGATTTCTGCGACCCCGACGTCGCCTCCGCCGCGTCCCTTCAGCCCGATGCCATGGTCCTCGAGCCTGCAAAAACCGAACGGTGACCTCGTCGGCCGCCCGCTGGCGGGCGCGTGATCGGAGCGCGCGCAAAAACGCGCGGCCGACGGCTGGCTGAATCGTTCGGCCTCAGAAGTCGATCGCCTTGAGCGTGCCGATCTGGACCTCGAAGCGATCGCCGTAGGGTTTGACCCGCTGGTAGTCTTCGCGCCGCAGCTCGTAGGCGCGCCCGATCGGCACAAAAAGAATGGAGCCCGAGCCGCTCCCGCGGATTTCCGTGAGTTGCGGCGGATGCTTCGGGTCGACCGTCTTGAACTCAATGTGACCCTCGCCTGAACTCACTTTCACGATCAGTTTCTCGCGCAGCGGCGAACGCAGCGTCGCCGAAATGCTGTCGAACGCCCGCTGCTCCTTGCTGAGGCGCGCGAACACCCTGAATTTTTCCGGCGGCAGGCGGTCGTTGCCGTCTTTGCTGAGCGGCACCTCAAACGTGATCGTCTGCGCGTCCTCCTCGGAGACCGTGGCTTTCTCGATATCCATCAGCTCGCCGAGCGATTTGCGGCGCGTCGACGCGTCAACCTCACCGGTGGTCTCGGCCTTCACCAAAGCCTCGCCGCGTTTTTCGCCTTGCCGGCGATATTTGCGCAGTTGGCTATCCGAGGGCTCTTTTCCGTCGATCTTCAGCGGCGTGTATTGCTCCGCGTAAGGTTTCGAAGGGTCAAAACGCACGACAACTTCGCTCTTCGTCTTCCCTTTGTCGTCTTTCTGAATCGCCGTCTGAGTGTAAGCCCAGCGATCGGTATCCAGGGAAACTTTCTTGATCGCGTCCTGCAAGATTTGCGGCACCGCCGCGCGTGCGGAGAGCGTGGCGGCCAACAGGGAGATGATCAACAAACGTCGCATAGTCGCCGCAGACGATGCGGGACAACCCCGGTTCCGCAAGCCGTCTCAGTCGCCCCCCGAGGCGGGCGCATCTCACTTTCTTGCAGCGCTCAGTTTTCCCCGGGTGGGCCGTACGCACCGCCCCGCGAGCACCTGGGGCGCGGCAGGCTAAAGGCGGGCGGCGGGCAGAATCTCCTCCCAGCTGACGGGTCTGATAGGCCCGGCGACGGTCCTCACTCCGACCGATCGGCCCAGACCGCTGCCCCTGCAATCCCGGGCACCAAAAAGGGCGCAGGATTTCCGCGCCCTTGAAAAGCCGATCGGCTCCGACCGCACCTACATGCGGCAGATCAGGAGTTCGCGCTCGTAGATCATCTCCTTCGGCAGGTGGGCCCGCAGATCGAGAAACAGTTCCTCGTGGCCGAGCACCTCGGTGCGCCACGCCTCGCGGTCAAAGGCCTGGAGTTCGTCGAATTTCGCCTTCGGGAAATCCAGGCCGGTCCAGTCGATGTCCTCGTAGCGCGGCACCCAGCCGATGGGCGTCTCCTGCGCCCGCCCGCCGAAACGCGCGCGGTCGACGATCCACTTCAGCACGCGCATGTTTTCCGAGAAACCGGGCCAGATGAACGCCCCCTCCTTGTCCTTGCGGAACCAGTTCACGTGGAAAATCCGCGGCGTCTCGGTGATCTTGCGCTGCATCGAGATCCAGTGGCGGAAGTAGTCGCCCATGTTGTAGCCGCAGAACGGCAGCATCGCCATCGGGTCCCGGCGCACCTTGCCGATCGTCCCCGCCGCCGCCGCCGTCATCTCGGACCCCATCGTCGCGCCGGCATAGACGCCGCCCGACCAGTTAAAGGCTTGGAACACCAGTGGCATCGTCGTCGCCCGGCGTCCGCCAAAAATGAACGCGCTGATCGGCACGCCCGCGGGATTCTCCCACTCGGGGTCGATCGTCGGGCACTGCCGCGCCGGCGCGGTGAACCGCGAATTCGCGTGCGCCGCCTTGGCGCCGGTCGCCCGCGCAATCTCCGGCGTCCAAGGCTTGCCCTGCCAGTCGATCGCCGACGCCGGCGGCACCTCCGTCATGCCCTCCCACCACACCCCGCCGTCGGGCGTGAGCGCGACGTTGGTAAAGATCGTGTTCTTCGCGAGGGACGCCATCGCGTTCGGATTCGTCGTGTTCGATGTGCCCGGCGCGACGCCGAAAAAACCGGCCTCGGGATTGATCGCGCGGAGGCGGCCCTCGGCGTCCGGCTTGATCCACGCGATATCGTCGCCGACGGTCCACACCTTCCAGCCCTGCTGCTGGAAATGCGGCGGCGGGATGAGCATCGCAAAATTCGTCTTGCCGCAGGCGCTCGGGAACGCCGCCGCGACATAGGTTTTCTGCCCCTGCGGATTCTCGACGCCGAGAATCAGCATATGCTCCGCCATCCAGCCTTCATCCCGGGCCATCGCGGAGGCGATGCGGAGCGCGAAACATTTCTTGCCGAGCAGCGCGTTGCCGCCGTAGCCCGAGCCGAAGCTCCAGATCTCGCGCGACTCCGGGAAGTGCACGATGTATTTTTCCTTGTGGGCCGGCCAGGCGACATCCTGCTGCCCCTTCGCCAACGGCGCGCCCACCGAGTGCACGCAGGGCACGACGCGCTTGAAATCCTTGTCGATCAGCTCGAACACCTTTTTCCCGATGCGGGCCATGATGCGCATGTTCACGACCACGTAGGGCGAGTCCGTCAGCTGGACGCCGATCTGCGACATCGGCGAACCGATCGGGCCCATGCTGAACGGCAGCACAAACATCGTGCGCCCCTTCATGCAGCCGGTGAACAGCCCCTTGAGGGTCTTCCGCATCTCAAACGGGTTGATCCAATTGTTGGTCGGGCCCGCGGCCTCCTTGGAGAGCGCACAAATGTAGGTGCGGTCCTCCACGCGCGCCACGTCGCTGGCGTCGGACCGGGCCAGATAGCAGCCGGGCCATTTTTCCTCGTTCAGTTTGATGAACGTGCCGCCCGCCACCATCTGCGCGCAAAGCTCGTCGTATTCCTCCTGCGAACCGTCAACCCAATGGAGCGCGTCTGGCTGACACAGCTCGACCATTTTCTCGACCCACCGCAGCAAGTTCTTGTTGCTGCTGAGAGGAGTGGCAGAATTTCGTTTTTTCATTTCAACCGTGGAGCGTAGTTCCCTCCCCCGGCGAGTAAACGGGAAAGCCCACCGCCACTCGGCGGAAGAAGTTGGTTTTGCGCCGGAGATAAGGGTGTTCCCCTCCCGGGTTTCAACCATGCTCGCCCCATGATGAAACTCTGTATTTTCGCTGGTACTACGGTCGGTGGCCTCGCTGGCGGCCTGCTCGCCGGCGCGCTCGATCTGGAAACGTTCTCGCTGGGCGGCTTCGCGCTCAGCGGCGTCGGTAGCCTCGTGGGCGTCTACGCCGGCTGGAAACTCGCGCGGAAACTCGAGGAGTAACCGGCCGCCCCTTCACTTCGCCGGCTCGATGTGCACAGTCACGTCGCTGATTTTGTGCGGCACCGACGCGATCAGGGCATCTTTCACGGCATGGGCGATGTCGTGGCCCTGCCGCACGGTCAGCTCGCCGTCCACCCGCACCTGGATGTCCACGAGATACGAGAGCCCGCTCTTGCGCACGCGCACTTTGTCGAGCGCCTGCACGCCGTGCACCGCCAGGGCGATCGTCCGCACCTCGTTCTCGAAATCCGTCGGCGCCGCCGTGTCCATCACGTCGCCGAGCGCTTTGCCGACCATGCCGACGCCGTTAAACGCGATGATCACGCACGCAAACAACGCCGCCCAATCGTCGGCCGTCTCCCAGCCCTGCCCGCCCCACAGCGCGATGCTGATGCCCACAAACGCCGCCGCCGAGGTCAGCGCATCCGAGTAATGGTGCAACGCCTCGATCCCCAGCGCCGTACTCCCCACTTCCTCGCCCGCCGCTCCCATCCGGCGCGAAAACCACATCTTCGTCAAAACCACGCCCGCGAGCACGACCAGCGTCCACCACGCCGGCGCCCGATGCGGCGTCATAATCTCGTGCACCGCGTGCACCGCTATCCAGCCGGCCATGAAAAAAACAAAGACCGCCACCGCGAGCGCCGCCAACGGCTCGGCCTTGCCGTGGCCGTAGGGGTGGTCCGCGTCGGGCGGCTTCGCCGCCACCCGAAATCCCGCCCACACCAACGACGACGAAAGAATATCCAGCAGCGACTCCGCGCCGTCCGCGATCAGCGCGTACGTGTGGCCGAAAATCCCGCCCGCAAACTTCACCGCCGCCAGCACCCCGTTCAGCGCGATCCCGCGCAGCACCAGCTTCGCGCTGGCCTGGGCGCGGCGCTGCAGGGCGGCATGGTGGTGGGACAACTCGGCGGGCACGCCCGCTAGCAAGGGAACATCCCCGCGCCACCGCGAGCCCGCAATTGACCCCTCGCACCCCACTCGGACATCTTTCCCGCGCATGGCCGCCCAAATCAGCACTTCGTCCTCCGACCCCGTCAAACAGTTCTCCGTCTTCTGCGAAAACCGCGTCGGCCGCCTCTACGACCTCACCGCTCTCTTCAAGGACCACGATGTCCACGTCATGGCCATGACCGTGCTCGACACCACCGATAGCGCGATCGTCCGTGTGATCGTCGACGATCCCGACAAAGCCCGCGAGCTGATGGTGAACAATGATTTTCCCTACACCGAAACCGACGTGCTCGCCGTCGAGATCGCCGACGAATCCGAGTTGAAGGGCGTGCTCGCCGCCTTCTTCGAGGCCGAGATCAATGTCCACTACGTCTACAGTTTCATGAAACGCCCCGAGGGAAAATCCGCCCTCGCCATCAACGCCGAAGACTCCGACGTCGCCGCGCAAGCGCTCAACCACCGCGGCTTCCGCGCCCTGGGCCAAAGCGACATTGCCCGGTAAGACCGCACGCGGCGACGGCTCCGCCGCCCCGCCGTCAGCTCTTCACTTCGCCCAGCTTCTCACCCTCGAGCTCGTAGAGCCCGGTCATGTAACCGTTTTCGAACATCGCGCCCACTTTGATGGAGCCAAAAATCGAAATCGGGACGTCCATGAGCGGCTGCACCCCGTTCTTCATCTTCACCACGACCCACTCGTTCATGTTCGGCACCGAGCCGTAGCAGCAGGCCATCGTATTACGCATCAGCAGCAGCTCCGTGACGAGGCCCTTGTCCATCTTCACCGGCACCATGAACCCCGTGATCACGGCCTTCTTGCCGTTCCACGCCTTCACCCCGACCGGAATCTGTTCCTCGCCCGTCGGCGGCTTGGCCGTCGCATCCGCCGTCGGGTCGAACGCCGGGGGCGTGAAGGCATACGAAGCCAGCTGCTCGAAGCCCAGTTTCAGGTAACCATTTTCAAGCCCGGGCTCCGCCACTTTCCCGGGCGCCGCCGCGTCGACCCCGGCCGCCGGCTTCGCGTCCTCGGCCCGCACCGTCCCCGCCGCACCCGCGGCCACCGCCACCATTACGAGGGAAAAGAAGCGTGATTTCGACATGATGGTCCAGAGCCTACCCGCGGGATTGCGTTCGTCAAAAATTTCTTTTCGCCGCCCTGCTCGCTCCGGCGGTGCGCCCGGTCGGACTGTCTGGCAACGTTCACGCGTCGGCCGGGGCGATGTCCGTTGACCCTCCCGAACCACGCCGGAGCTCCCAGCCTTTCATCCCCCGGAGCGAGACCTATCGCGCTCTTTTGGTCGGCACCGGCAGTGTCGCCGAATCGCCGCCGGCATTTTCCCCCAACGCTTCGCCTCGTCCACTGCTCACCTCCGCCGCCTCGCCGCCGAGGGCCTGCTCGGCCGCCCGCTCGTCGCCGTGGTCACACCCTCTGGTTCCGCGACGCTTCCTTTGATGCCGGCCCGTGGCGCGGCCAATGGTCCACCGAATTCGGCGGACCCACCGCGGGCCTCGGCATCCACGCCATGGACCATCTGCTCCACCTCCTCGGCGATTGGGCCGAAGTCCGCGCGCAGGTCGCCACCCTCGAGCGCGCCCATCTCTCCGGCTCCACGCGCGACAACGGGCGCTTCACCCTCGCCCCCATCGCCCACGAGGAGGGCAACCGCTTCGCGCAGGCCTCGCAGAGTTTCCCGCCCGACACCGGCGCGACCCACACCGCCCGACTCGCCGAGTTCATCCCCAACCTCGACACCGGCACGCGCCCGCTCACCAGAGGCACCGACGCCCGCCGCACGCTCGACCTGCTCACCGCCTTCTACAAAAGCGCCTTCACCGGCCGGCCGGTCGCGCACGGCAGCAGCCTCCCGGCGATCCGTTTTACGCCGCGCTCCACGGCGGCGGTTCCCCCTTGCGCCCACCCACCCCCCGCGCGCCCGCCAGCCCCTGACGTCCGCAACTCACGACACCGGCGCGAGGGTCTCCGCCACCGGCGTCCGATAGGCTTTAACCGCCGGTATCACGCCGCCCAGCGCACACAACCCGACCATCGCGAGCGGGCACACCCACAGCACCGCGTGCTTCGCGCCCACGTCGAGCACCACGCCGGTCTGCGCCCGGATCACCTCGGCGACGCCGGCCAACAGTCCGAGATACACCGCGAACCCGACGACTGCGCCCAATGCACCGATGCACGCCGCTTCCGCGACGACCGCCCCGAAAATCAACCGACGCCGCGCCCCGAGCGCGCGCAAAATCGCCAGATCCCGCCGCCGCGCATTCATCGAATTGTAGATACTTGCGAGCACCGAGCCCGCCGCCACCAATGCCACCAGATAGGCCACGAGCGTCAGCACCTGGTCGAACCACGCGATCTTCCCGAACAGCTCCGCAATGATCGCCCCCACCGGATACGCGAGCGTCAGGCGGTTGCCCTGCTTGTTATACATCATGTCCAGCATGAATCCCGCACTCGCCGTCCGCAGCTGGATCAGCACCGCGCTGACGTCCGTCGCCGCCTTCGCATCGTGCCCGCTCATCGTCTGCACGCCTTTGATCGGGATCCACAGCACCCGGTCCACCGGCGTGTTCGTCGCCGCCATCACCCCGACCACCGTAAACACTTCCTCGTGCTGGTTCTTCTCGTCGAACGCGAGCCCATGGAAGGGCTTGAAGGTGTCGCCCACCTTTAGCCCCAGCTTCCGCGCCACGAACGCCCCCGCCACCGCTTCGCGCGCGTCGGCTGCCCCGCCGAACAACCGCCCCCCGGCCGCGACTGCAAATTTTTTTCCCGGCGCATACTCCACTTTCTCGAACAGCTCCGGCACCGTGCCCACGATCCGGTAGCCTCGCAGATTGTCGCCCACCGCGATCGGGATCGCCGTCTTCACCGCCGGGTGGCGCTTGATGCCTTCGTAGTCCGCCCACGCCAGATTACCCGGCGACGCCTCGAGGTGAAAAATCGCGTTCAACACCAGCTGCAGCTTCGACCCGCGCGCCCCCAGCACCGCGTCGAACCCCGTCGTCGTCTGCGTAAACGCGGTCTGCGACTGCGTCTTCACCATCCACACACACATCAACAGCCCGCAGGCCAGCGCGATGCTCCCCGCCGTGATGATCGTCGAAAGCGCGTGCTGCCGCAGCGACCGGTAAATGATGAGAGGCAGCGTCATTTTATTTTGTCAGCGCGAGACCGATGCCGCCGGGCGGGGCGATCCAGCTGACTGCCCCGCCTCGTTGATCGCCGCAAAATCCCGCCGCGTCTCAAACTGCCCGAGCACCGCTTCGTCGTGGCTCACCAACAGCAACGCCGCCCCGTGTTCGCGGCACACTTCGCGGATCAGGGCCAGCGCCTCGCGCCCGTGCTTCCGGTCGAGATTGCCCGTCGGCTCGTCCGCCAGCACGAGCTTCGGCCGGTTCGCCAACGCCCGCGCCACCGCCACGCGCTGCTGCTGCCCCGTCGACAGCTGCCCGGGAAAATGCCCCAGCCGGTGCCCCAGCCCCACCCGCTCCAACACTTCCTTCGCCTGCGCCCGGTCCGCCCCTCGCGGCCCGAAACTCATCCCGAGCACCACATTTTCCAACACCGTAAAACCCTGCAGCAGATTGAAGGTCTGAAAAACGTAGCCGAGTTTCCCCGCCCGCAGCTGGTCGCGCCCCGCCTCGCCGAGCGCCGTCATCTCCGCGCCGTCGATCGTCACCCGCCCGCCGTCCGCCGCCAAAATGCCCGCGATCAGGTGCAGAAACGTCGTCTTCCCCGACCCGCTCTCGCCGCGCAACGCCACCTGCTCCCCGGCCGCCAGCGCAAATTCCCGCACCCGCACGATCTCCCCGCGCACCCCTTCGGGCGACACAAACGACTTCGTGAGATCGGTGACGGCGAGCATCGGCCCAAACTGTTGGCCATGGCCCGCCCAAGGCGACACGAAAAACCGTCGCTCTTTTGCGCGGGAGCTGCGCGGGTTTGCGCCCCGCCCTCCGCCCCGCCCGTATCACCGCCCGTGCCTGACCCCGCTCCCACCTCGCGCCCCTCCTTCTGGCAACGCCGCTTCGTGGCCCCGGTGCGCGCCCAACTCACGCAGGGCGTCACCCCGGACCGGCTCGCCCTCACCCTGGCCGTCGGCACCGCCTGCTCGCTGCTCCCGTTTTTCGGTTTCACCTGGCTGATGAATCTCGGGGTGGGCGTCGCCCTGCGGCTCAACCAGCCGATTCTGCAGACCCTCAACCAGCTGCTCGGCCCGCTGCAGCTCGTGCTCATCCTCGGCTACGTCCGCGCCGGCGAATTCCTCTGGCGCGCCGCGCCCATGCCCCTCTCGATTCCGACGCTCGCCGCCGCGTTTCGCGACGACCCGTGGGCCTTCCTCCAACGCTTCGGCCTGACCGGGGTCCATGCCGCCACCGCCTGGCTCCTCAGCGTCCCGTTCATCGTCGCCGCCCTTTATTTCCCGCTGCGCCCCGTCCTCCGCCGCTTCGCCCAAAAGTAGGGCGCGGCCTCTGACCCGCCCCTTTCCGGCCCCGCACCTCGGCCTCAACTCGCCGCCGCCCGCCGCACTTTTGGTGGCCATCGGTGCCCGCGCGGTCCACCGTTCGCCCGTGAGCATCCCCGCGCCGTCCCCCGGTTCGCTTTTTCGCACCGCCCTCGCCGCCGAGCGTCCGCTCCAAATCGCCGGCGCCCTCAACGCCTACGCCGCCCTCCTCGCCCAACGCGCCGGCTTCCGCGCCCTCTATCTTTCCGGCGCCGGCGTCGCCAACCACTCCTGCGGTCTCCCCGACACCGGCGACACCGCCCTCGCCGACGTCCTCATCGACGTCCGCCGCATCACCCGCCGCGTCCCGCTCCCGCTCCTCGTCGACATCGACACCGGTGGGGACAATCCCGCAGCCACCGTCCGGGAAATCGCGGCCGCCGGCGCCGCCGCGGTTCACCTCGAAGACCAGATCCCCGCGAAACTCTGCGGCCACCTCCCCGGCAAACAACTCGTCTCCCCCGCCGCGATGTCCGCCCGTGTGCGCGCCGCCGTCGCCGGCAAACCCGATCCCGCCTTCGTCGTCATGGCCCGCACCGACGCCGCGGGCGTCGAAGGCCTCGCCGCCGCCGTCGCCCGCGCCCAAGCCTATGTCGCCGCCGGCGCCGACATGATCTTCGCCGAAGCCCTCCCCACGCTCGCCGACTACCGCGCCTTCACCTCCGCACTCAGCGTCCCCGTGCTCGCAAACCTCACCGAGTTCGGCCAAACTCCGTACTTCACCCTCGCAGAACTCCGCACCGCCGGCGTCGCGCTGGCCCTCTATCCGCTCAGTGCGAGCCGCGCCGCCGCCGCGGCGTCCCTCGACGTCTACACCGCCATCCGCACCACCGGCACCCAACAATCCGTCGTCGGCCAAATGCAAACGCGCGCCGACCTCTACGCGACCCTCGGCTACACCGTGAAAAGATAACCGCCGAGCCCCCGGATCGCCCCGGATCGATCCGCTCCACGTCCGCCGTCCCGCCCGGTTCAGCCGTGTGATCCGGGGCAAAAAAAACGCCCATGACCCCGCCCACCTCATCCCCCTCGCCGGAGTTCAAAACGAAAAAATCCGTCGCCCTCTCCGGCGTCGTCGCCGGCCACACCGCCATCTGTACCGTGGGCCACACGGGCAACGATCTCCACTACCGCGGCTACGACATCGCCGATCTCACCGCGCACGCTACCTACGAGGAAGTCGCCCATCTCCTCATCCATGAGCGCCTCCCCACCGCCGCCGAACTCGCCGGCTACCGCGCCCGCCTCGTCACCCTCCGCTACTTGCCCGACCCGATCTGCCGCATCCTCGAACAACTCCCCGCCGCCACGCACCCGATGAACGTCCTGCGCACCGGCGTCTCGGCGCTCGGCGCCCTCCACCCCGAACCCGCCCCGCCCGGCGGCCCCGGCCCCACCGATCCCACCACCGCCCGCGCCATCGCCGACCGCCTCGTCGCCTGCCTCCCCTCGCTGCTACTCTACTGGTATCATTTTGCCCACCACGGCCGCCGCATCGACGTCACCACCCCCACCGACACCGTCGCCGCGCACTTCCTCCATCTCCTCCACCAACGCGCCCCGGTCCCTGCCCACGCCCGCGCCCTCGACCGCTCCCTCATTCTCTACGCCGAACACGAGTTCAACGCCTCCACCTTCACCGCCCGCGTCATCGCCGGCACCGGCTCCGGCACCTACTCCTGCGTCACCGGCGCCATCGGCGCCCTCCACGGCCCCAAACACGGCGGCGCCAACGAAGTCGCCCACACCATCCAGCGCCGCTACGCCACCCCCGACGACGCCGAGGCCGACATCCGCGCCCGCGTCGCCCGCCAGGAAATCGTCATCGGCTTCGGCCACCCCGTCTACACGCTCAGCGACCCGCGCAGCGCCCTCATCAAGGAAATCGCCCGCTCGCTCTGCGCCACGCCGGCCGACGCCACCCTCTTCGCCATCGCCGAACGCATCGAGTCGGTCATGGGGTCCGAGAAAAAAATGTTTCCCAACCTCGATTGGTTCAGCGCCCCCGCCTACGACCTCCTCGGCGTCCCCACCGCGCTGTTCACCCCGCTCTTCGTCATCGCCCGCACCGCCGGCTGGTGCGCCCACCTCATCGAGCAACGCCAGGACGGCAAAATCATCCGCCCCAGCGCGAATTACACCGGCCCCGCCCACCGCCCCTACGTGCCCCTCGACCAACGCACGTAATCGTTCTCTTTCCTCTTTTTCTTACTCTTTCTCCCGTCCCCGTTTCATTTCCTTTCCCCCTCCCTTCCCGCCGCCACCAGCTCCGGACGAAAGAGCAAGAGTAAGAAGAAAGAGAAGGATTCCCTCACCATGTCCGCCCCCCTCTCCAACACCCGCCCGCCCCCCGACGCCCTCCTCACCACGCTAGCCGACTACGTCCTCGACCCGACCCCGCCCTCCGAAGAAGCCCTCGACACCGCCCGCTGGTGCCTGCTCGACAGTCTCGCCTGCGCCATCATGGCCCTCCAGTTCCCCGCCTGCACCAAACTCCTCGGCCCCGTCGTCCCCGGCACCACGATCACGAACGGCGCGCGCGTCCCCGGCACCTCCTTCGAACTCGATCCCATCCAGGCCGCCTTCAACCTCGGCACGATGGTCCGCTGGCTCGATTTCAACGACACCTGGCTCGCCGCCGAGTGGGGCCACCCCTCCGACAACCTCGGCGCCATCCTCGCCACCGCCGACTGGATCAGCCGCAACCACGCCGCCAGCACCCCGCTCTCCGCGTTCCGCTCTCCGCTCTCCGCGCTCGGCTCTCGGCCCCCGCTCACCGTCCGCGACGTCCTCGTCGCCCTGATCAAAGCCCACGAGATCCAAGGCGTCCTCGCCCTCGACAACGCCTTCAACCGCGTCGGCCTCGACCACGTCCTCCTCGTCCGCATCGCCTCTACCGCCGTGACGACCGCGATGCTCGGCGGCACGCGCGACCAAATCATCACCGCTCTCTCCCACGCCTGGCTCGACGGCTCCGCCCTCCGCACCTACCGCCACGCGCCGAACACCGGCTCGCGCAAAAGCTGGGCCGCCGGCGACGCTACCAGCCGGGCCGTGCGCCTCGCCCTCATCGCCCTGACCGGCGAGATGGGCTACCCCAGCGCCCTCACCGCGAAGACCTGGGGTTTTCAGGACGTCTCCTTCCAAGGGAAACCCGTCACCCTCGCCCGCCCCCTCGGCAGCTACGTGATGGAAAACGTCCTCTTCAAAATCTCCTACCCCGCCGAATTCCACGCGCAGACCGCCGTCGAGTGCGCCGTGCAACTCCACCCGCACGTCATGGGAGAAAAAAACCGCCTCGCCACCATCGCTCGCATCGAACTCACCACGCACGAATCTGCGCTCCGCATCATCGACAAAACCGGCCCGCTGCATAATCCCGCCGACCGCGACCACTGCCTCCACTACATGACCGCCATCGGGCTGCTTTTCGGAAATCTCACCGCCGAACACTACGAAGACGCCACCGCGGCCGATCCCCGCATCGACGCCCTCCGTGCGAAGATGGTCGTCAACGAGGACAAATCCTACAGCCGCGACTATCTCGACCCCGCAAAACGCGCCATCGCCAACGCCGTCCAAATTTTTTTCAGGGATGGCACCGCCACCGAAAAAATCGCCGTCGAATATCCGCTCGGCCACCGCCGCCGGCGCGCCGAAGCCATCCCTCTCCTCCGCCAAAAAGCCGAGGCGGCGTTCACCGCCCACTGCGGCGAAGCCAGGTCCGCCCAGCTCACGTCGCTCTTCACCGACCGCGCGAAACTCGAATCCCTTTCCGCCTCCTCCTTCGCCGGTGACTTCGTGGGGTAGGCGCCTGCTTGGAGGCGATTCGGGGGCTTGATTTCCGCTCTGGCTGATCCAGCGGCCCGGCGCGCTTTTTTTCCCCTGCGTTTCTCGGGGGACCCCGCCAAAGCGCGCGCCAACGTCGCGCGCCACGACGTGGATTTCACGACTGCGCAGGAAGCCTTGGCCGATCCCCCAGTCCTGGTGCTCTTTGCTGCCGCGCATCGCGACGGTCGCGGCCTACGCGGGTGGCTGCTCGGCCGGATCGGCGCCCGAATCCTCCTCGTGCGCTACACCCATCGGCCCGACGGCGTCATCCGCCTCATCGGCGCCGGCGACTGGAGAGAAGGACGCGACTACGATGAAAACCACTGGAAAAAACGGAAACCTGCATCCCCCGCCTTCGACGCCGAAGGCGACCAAACCAACCTCGCCGCCCTCAACGGCACGCCGTTGCCCAACCTCGCCAGCGTGAAGGTGCGGCCTCCCGCCTGGGGTGGCACGCGCGCGGGTGCCGGTCGCAAGCCCTCCGGGCGCGAGCCCATGCTCCTGCGGCTCACCCCGCGGATCGTCCGACAACTCCGCGCCACCGCGCGCAAACAAGGCAAGACCGTCTCCGACGTCGTCGAGGAGCGCCTCGCCCTTGCGTAACCTCACCGCCGAACACGACGAAGACGCCACCGCCCGCCTCGCCACCCACGAGACCGCCCTCGTCGCTGGGTTGCCGCGCATCAGGGCCCTCCTCGAGCCGCCGCCCCCTGCGCCCGAATCCCCCGCCAAAGAAATGGGGTTTCACCCTTCGCTCAGCGGGCCAAAGAAAACCCGCTGAGCGCTTCACCGCCCCAAAGCGGTCGACCGAGTTCGCGCATCAGCGCCACGCCCGACGCTTGGCGCCTTCCCGCCCTGCCCGTGCACCGGCCCGCCCACGTTCCCGGCCACCGACGGCCTAATGCTTACCCGGCCCCTGATCAGGATGCTTGGCCTCAGACGCCTCTTCCCAGGCCTCCGTGTCGACCCGGATCAGCCGATACAGCGGACAGAAGCCGCACGCCGCTGTCGCGATCGGGACTAGCCCCAGCAGCGCCCACCAGCCCCAGCCGTTGACACTCATCAACAGCACGCCGCAACCGATCACGAATCGCACACCGGCATCATAGGAACCAACATTTGTTTTCATGGGGGGATTGGGTTGGGCCCAACCATAGGCCCGATCACCCCGCCCCGCTGCGCATCGCTTGTCCAAGCCTCACCGCTTTCGCGCGACTGACGCCCACCTCCGGCCTCCCGTTCCGCCGTGACACTCGCCGCTACCTGACCCAGCCTGCCGCCATGTTTTCTGCCCCAAAGAGCGGGTTCGTCGGCGGGCTCCGGTGCACCACCCGAGTCCACGGCGGCCGCATCATTTCGCCCTTTCGCCCCTCGCGTCCGCTGCACGAACCCGGGTGAAACGACCTCTTTTTCCCCGCTCCTCCTCCGCCCCTTCCACCCTCTCCCCATGAACATCGTCACCCGTCGTAGTTTCCTCCAACTCAGCGCCGCCGCCGGCCTCGCCGCCGCGACTGCTCCCCTCTCGGCGCTCGCGGCCACCGCCCCCGCCGTCCATCCGTTCGCCCGCGCCGGCCGCCCGCGCCTGCGGCTCAGCCTCGCGGCCTATTCGTTTCGCGAGAATTTTCCGCTCATGCGGGGCAAACCCAACCCCAAGGTCCCGCCCGGCAAGGCCACCGATCTGTTTCGCTTTGCCGACTACTGTGCCGCGCAGGGTTGCGACGGGGCCGAACTCACCAGCTATTTTTTCGCCGAAGAGAGCGACGACTATTTGCTCAAACTCCGGCGGCACTGCTTTCTGCGCGGCATCGCCATCAGCGGCACCGCCATCGGCAACAATTTCTCTCACCCCAAAGGCCCGAAACGCGACGAGGAGATTGCCACTACTAAAAAATGGATCGACCGCGCCGCGCTGCTCGGCGCACCCCACATCCGCGTGTTTGCCGGCGTCGCGCCCAAGGGCTTCGACCGCGCCGAGGCCGACAAACTGGTCATCACCGCTCTCGAAGAGTGCGGTAACTATGCCGGCCAGCGCGGCGTGTTCCTCGGGCTCGAAAACCACGACTCCATCGGCAGCGCCGCCACGCTCCTCCCCATGGTGAAGGCCGTCCGCAGCCCGTGGGTCGGCATCAACCTCGACTCCGGAAATTTCCGCACCGACGACCCGTATAAAGATTTCGCCGAGTGCGTGCCCTACGCCGTCAACGTGCAGTTCAAAACCGAAATCAAGGGCACGGCGCCCACCGCGCGTCCCGCCGACCTCAAGCGCTTCACGCAACTCCTCCGCGACGGCGGCTACCAAGGCTGGGTCGCGTTGGAATACGAGGCCAAGGAGGACGCCGCCGTCGCCGTGCCCCGCTATCTGCACGAAATGCGCGGGCTGTTCGCGGACACCTGAGCCGGCGCCGCGACCTTCCCCGGGCCGGCCCGTCGGCCCAAGGGCAGCGAAGCCTCAACGTCCCGCCCGCCGCGCCGCTGGCCGACCGGGCGCACCATGCCCGTGCGCCCGCACGCCCCGCCCGCGTGAACGCCCTCGCCGCCGTCCTTCACGCTATCCGTCGGCGCGCCACCCCGGCACGCTGCGCCCTCGCGCTCGTCCCTCACCGCGCCACGGCTCCAAACAAATCCAACGGCAGCTCGCGCCACGTACCCGGCGCCACCTCGCCGATTTCCAGTTCGCCAAACCGCGCGCGGTGCAACGTCAGCACGGTCGACCCACACGCCGCGAACATCCGCCGCACCTGGTGGTAGCGCCCCTCCGTCAACGTCAACTCCGCCTCCCGCGCCGAAAGGATCGTCAACTCCGCCGGCAAGCACGCCTCGTCCTCGTCCTCGAGCTTCAGTTCACCGCTCGCAAACCGCGGCACGAGCTCCGGCGAGAGATCGCGGTCCACCGTGGCGCGGTAGACTTTCGGCACCTTATGCTTCGGCGACGTCAACCGGTGCACGAGCGGGAGCAGATCTGTCAGCAAGATCAGTCCGCTCGTGTCCTTGTCGAGCCGCCCCACACTCGTCACCTGCGGATTGCGCCGGCGCCACCGCTCCGGCAGCAGCGAGTAAACATTCGGGCCCTCGCGCGCCTCGTGCGAGCACACGAGCCCGAGCGGCTTGTTCACCAGCAGCAACAGCCCGTCCGGATGGTCGAGCGGCTCGCCATCGACGCGGACGTCGGCCTCGTTCACCCGCGCCCCAAAATCATCCGCCTCCGTTCCGCCCACCGTCACCGCGCCGGACCGCACCCAGTCGCGCGCTTCGCGGCGGCTGCAATATCCGAGGTTGGCGAGGAGTTGGTCGAGTCGGCGCATGGGGAGGATTCGCCGCAAAGAGGCGGAAGAATGCCCCAAAAGGAAAGCCCGCACTGCGTGAGCACGGCGGCCCGGCCTATTTTTTGCGACATTAGCGCCACTTTCGGGCCATGCTGGACGTAATCCTCCCGATGCTCCGCTGGTCCCTCCTCCTTCTCGCCCTCGCGCTCCTCCCCCTCGCCCTGCTCACCGTCGTGAAATCTCCCGACTGGTCGGAGTGGAAACTCGCCCTCCTCGCCGGCGAATACGGCCACTGGCTCGCCGTGCTCCCCGTGCTCCTCGGCATACTCGCCTGGTGGACGCGCGGCACCTCCGCGGGCGTCGCCGTGGCGACCGCCCTGCTCTGCGCTCTCGCGGTCGGGTTGTTCCTCCGCCCCTGCCTCGAAGCGTGGAAACTGGGCGGTGCCCTGCCCGGGCAATTGGCGCGCCAGTTCGGCCCCGTTGCTCTCGCGCGGCCGCCGTTTTCCTTTTCCGCTCTGTTCGGCGCCGCGCCCGCCCCCGTGCCGGCCGAAACCGCCGTGTTTTCCGGCGATCTCGCGCTGGATTTCTATCGCGCCGTCGGCCAGACCCACGCCCCGTGCGTGCTCCTGATCCACGGTGGCGGCTGGGACGGCGGTTCGCGCACCGAGATCGTCCACTTCACCCACTGGCTCGCCCACCAAGGTTACGCCGTCGCCGCCCTCGACTACCGCCTCGCCCCGCACGCCGTCTGGCCCGCCCAGCGCGACGACACCGTCGCCGCCCTCGCGTATCTCAAAACCCACTCCGCCCGCCTCGGCCTCGACCCGACGCGTTTCGTCCTCCTCGGGCGCTCCGCCGGCGGCAACATCGCCGAAGCCGTCGCCTACACGGCCGGGGATCCCGCGATCCGCGGCGTGATCGCCCTCTACGCACCCGCCGACCTGCACTTCGCCTGGCAGTATTCGCGCGAAGACGACGTGCTCAAGTCGCCCCAACTGCTCCGCCAATTCCTCGGCGGCCCGCCCGCCGACGCCCGCGCCGCCTACGACAGTTCCAGCGGCTACCTGCACGTCGCCCCGTCCACCCCGCCGACCCTGCTCGTCCACGGCCAGCTCGACACCCTCGTGTGGCACCGCCAGAGCGAACGCCTCGCCGCCCGCCTCGGGGAGCATCGCGTGCCGCACGCCTTCGTGTCGCTCCCGTGGGCGACGCACGCGTTCGAGTTCAATCTCGCCGGGCCCGGCGGCCAACTCGCCACGTTTTCGATCGAATGGTTCTTAGCCGCCGTGACGAAATAGACGCCCGCCCGCGGCCCGCGTGGACCGCGCGGCGATTTTTCCACGGCCGTGTGTTTTGATTTACGATCTCGAGCGGTCGAGCACACTACCTCGCGTTCTCTCTTCCCTTCCTATGCACCTGCTCGCCCCCCTGTTCGCCCAAGCCTCCGCCGACTGGCACGCCACCTCGCTCGGCCAAGCGCTCCTCTACACCGCAGTCTTTTCCCTGGCTGGCACCACACTCGCGATCCTCGGCTACAAGCTCTTCGACCTTTGCACGCCCGGGAATCTTCACGAGGAGATCATCAAGAACCGCAACCTCGCCGCCGCCGTCCTCGGCGCCGCGATTATTCTCGGCGTCTGCATCGTGGTCGCGGCCGCCATCATGGGATGAGCGCATCCCTCCAGCCGCCTCCGCCGGAAGACACCGGGCGGCGCAGCAAGCAGGTTGCGCTCGTGCTGCTCGGCACCATGGGCGTGATCGGCGGCGTGGTCGTCTGGGACGCGTGGCGCCGCGCCCAACCCGATCCGTCCGCCACCACCGCGCCACCCGACGCGCCGACGCCGCCCGTCGCGGCCGACCGCACCTACCAGAACAACGACTTCACCCCCGGCGTCGGCTACTACCACGCGGCCTCTCAGGCGTGGTTCCCCTTTCCCTACAACCACCACGACCCCTCCCGCGGCTACTTTGCCGGCGGCCTCTGGCAGGCCGTGCCGTTTGCCGCCGGCCTGCTCAGCTCCCGGCCCAGGCCGGACGCCGTCACCGCCGTCAACTCCGCCTTCGCCGCCTCCCCCCCCCGCAGCCCACAGCCGGCGACTGGCGCGGGCTCATCCGGATTGGCCGGCGCCCGCCAGGCCTCGTCCGCCTTCGGCGGCTCGGCGTTCTCGTCGCAGCCGGCACGCGCGCCTGCCCCCGCCGCCCGGCCCTCGACAGCTCCGGCCCCGTCGGCCCGCCCTTCGGCCGCCCCGGCGCCCGCGACCTCAAAACCCTCGATCCAACGCGGCGGCTTCGGCTCGGCGGGTAAAAGCAGCGGCGGCAGTTCCGGTTCCTGACGGACCGCCGCCCAGCCTGCCCCTGATGCAACGCGTCACGCTCATCCCGCGACCGGACTGGCGCGCCAAAGCCGAAGCCCTCGGCTTCACTTACCACACCCATGAGCACGGCCCGTATTGGGACGAGAGCGCGTGCTACGTTTTTTCCACCCGCGAAATCGACACCCTCGAAGCCGCGGCCAACACCCTCCACCAGCTCTGCCTCGACGCCGCGCAGGTCGTGATCGACCGCGGCTGGTGGGCCCGCCTCGGCATTCCGGAAAAGGCGGTGCCGACGCTCCTCGCCTCGTGGAACCGCGACGACCCCAGCCTCTACGGGCGTTTCGACCTCGCCTACGACGGCGCGTCGCCGCCCAAGCTTCTTGAATACAACGCCGACACGCCCACCGCCCTCATCGAGGCCGCCGTCGTGCAATGGTATTGGCTGCAGGACCAGTTTCCCCGGGCTGACCAGTTCAATTCGATCCATGAAAAACTGATCGAGGCGTGGCGGAATATCGGTGCCGAACGCGTGCACTTTTCCGCCGTGAGCGATCTGCCCGAGGACGCGCAGACGGTCACCTACCTCATGGACACCTGCCAGCAGGCCGGTTTCCAGACGCGTTGGACCGCCATCGACCAGCTGGGCTGGGACCGGTCGAACGCCCGCTTCGTGGACCACGAAGACGCCGCGGTGAACGCGCTCTTCAAACTCTACCCGTGGGAATGGCTGTGGCAGGAGGCGTTCGCCGAGTTTTTGCCGACGGCGAAAAACCTCTTCATCGAGCCGCCCTGGAAACTCCTGCTGAGCAACAAAGGGCTGCTCCCCATCCTCTGGGAACTCCATCCCGGCCATCCGAACCTGCTGCCCGCCTTTCACTCGCTCGACGCGTCCCTGGGCGGCAACTACGTCCGCAAACCCGTGCTGAGCCGCGAAGGCGCCAACGTCACCGTGGTCGAACGCGGAGCGACGATGGAGAAAAACGGCGGCGATTACGGCGCCGAGGGCTTCATCTATCAGGCGCTCGCGCCCATCCCCCATTTTTCCGGAAACCGCCCGGTCTGCGGCGTATGGATGGTGAACCACGAAGCCTGCGGCCTGGGCCTGCGCGAGGACACGCGCCGCATCACCGGCAACCTCAGCCGCTTCGTGCCGCACCGGATGGAGTAGGGCGCGGTCTCCGGCCCGCCCTCCGTGACGGCGCGGCGGCCCCCAAGGGCGGGTCAGAGACCCGGCCCTACTTCACCCCGCTCGCCGGCTGACGCTGTTTCCACACCCGCGCGATTTCCAGAATCAGCAGGGGCCCAAAAATCCACACGACCTGCATCGGAAACAACTTTCGCGCCGCCGCCTGGTGATACGCCGCCAGCGCGGCGGCGACGTAGGCGAGCCGGTGGATATTTTTCCACAGTTTTCCGCCGAGCCATTTGATCGCGGCCTTCACGCTCGTCCCCGCCAGCACCGAGAGAATCGTGAACGCGATGAGGCCCGTGAGCTGAAACGGCTTTCCCAGCGCCGTCTTCAACGTCGCCGGAATCGCCGCCAGGTCGAGGCCCCCTTCGTAAATCAGGTGCGTGCTGAGGTGCAGCGCCGCGTAGACGAAGGCCGCCACACCCACGAGGCGGCGGTGACGGTTGAGCGCCTGCGCGACGCCCCACTTCGGCCAGAGCACGCGCAACGGCGAAAACGCCAGGACGACCGCCAGCACGAGGCACGCAACAAACCCCCAGTGGTGCAGCACGTATTTGAACGGATCGGCCGTCACGCTCGGATCGGGCCGGATAAAGATCGGCCACAGCGGCCAGAGTCCGGGCAGCACCAGCAGCGTCCAGACGACGACTTTCGAGCGGAGGATTTTTTCAGTCATCGTTGGACGGTGGAGCGCGTTGACCGCAACGCGCTGGTTCGAGAGCTGGGAGGCGATTCGTACTAAGCGCGTTGGGTCAACGCGCTCCACCCTCAGTAAAACTTCCGCAAATCCATGCCCTGGTAGAGCGACGCGACCTGCGCTTCGTAGCCGTTAAACAGGAGCGTTTTTTGGCGGCCGAGGCCGCCGCCGATCACGCGCTCGCTCGCTTGCGTCCACCGCGGGTGGTCGACGGTCGGATTCACGTTGGCGTAAAAACCATATTCGCTCGCTTGCAGCACCTGCCACGTGTTCTTCGGCTGCTTGTCCGTGAGTTCGAGCTTCACGATCGATTTGATGCTCTTGAACCCATACTTCCACGGCACGACGAGCCGCAGCGGCGCGCCATTTTGATTCGGGATCGCCTTCCCGTAAATCCCGGTCGCGATGAAGGAGAGTTCGTTCATCGCCTCATCGAGGCGCAGGCCTTCGACGTAAGGGTAATCGAGGTTGCCCTGGCGCTGGCCCGGGGAGCTCGCCTTGTCGAGGAAGGTCGTGAATTTCACGAATTTCGCCTCCGCCTTCGGGTCGGCGAGCGCGATCAGTTTCGACAGCTGGAACCCATCCCACGGCACCACCATCGACCAAGCTTCGACACACCGCAGCCGATACACGCGCTGTTCGGCCCCGCCCATTTTTTCCACGAGGTCGTTGACGTCGAGCTTGAGCGGGTGGTTCACCAGACCCGTGACCTCGACCGTCCACGGTTCGGTTTTCCAGCCCCGGTTGGCGTAGACCTTCGGCTCGGCTTTGTCGGTGCCGAACTCGTAGAAATTGTTGTAGCTCGTGATGTGCTCGTAGGCCGTGGGCTTGAGGGCGGGGTCGCGGTAGGCGGCGTTGACCTTCGACGGGAACCCGGCGGTCGCAGCGAGCGCTTCCCGGGCGGCGAGCGCGGCACCGGTGATGCCGAGCGCCTTCAGGAAATCGCGGCGCTTGGAAAGATGATACAGCGATTCGGGGGTCGCGGCGGATTCGGGAAGTTCCCAGGCTTGGGGCGTGCGGATGAGCATGGCGGGGGTGGGGGGTGAGAGTGGCGCGGGGAGGAATGATTCCGGGGACGAGCGAGAACGTGGGCGACTCCGGGAAAATTGCGAGCGCGAGTCGGCGCTGAGCCTGCGGTTGTGCGGAGCTTCAGCCCGCCCTACCACGCACCCCGCACCCCGCCGAGCAACAGCCGCGGCGTGCCCACGTTGACCACGCCGTCGGCACTGCGGCCGGTTTCGACGCGGGCAGCGGTGAGATTTTCGAGGGTGAGGAAGAGCGTGAGGCGTTTCGTGAGCGGGCGCGTGACGCCGAGGTCGGCGACAACCACTTCGCCGAGGACGAGCGCGTTCTCATCGTCCTCGAACTGGCGGCCGATCCAGCGGACGCGCGGCGTGAACGTGAGCTGTCCGGGTGCGCGCCACGTGGCGCCGAGGGTGGCGCTGCGCCGCGGGACTTGGGCGACTTGCTTGCCGACGAGCGCGGGCGCGACCGTCGCGCGGCGGACAGTGGCGTCGTTGAAAAGCACGGCGGCGTTGAACGAAAACGCGGTCGTCGCATTCCACGTGGCGGAGAGTTCGACGCCCTGCGTGCGCGTGCGGTCGAGGTTGAGGCGCTGACGGCCGAGCCCGCCGGCGGCGAGCGTGCCGACAATCGGGAACGTGCCGGGCCCGCGCGCGATGGTGACGTTGCCCACGGCGTCATGGAGGTCGTTCCAGAAGGCGGTGGCGGCGAGGGTGAGGATGCGACGGGGCGTCGGCGTCGGCCGGGGAAAGCGCGAGAGCAAAACGACGTCCGGGTCGTTTTTCGGCGGCGACGCTTCCAGTATTTTCTCGAGCAAGATCCACTCCGCGCCGACTTCGCCGGTCGTCACTTTTTCCGTGCGCAGCGCGGGATTCGCCTCGGTGACATTCGCGCCTTGGCGAAACGGTCGATAGAGTTCGTTCAACGTCGGTCGGCGGAAGGCTTGCTGGGTGTTGGCCCGGAGGCGCCACGCGGCGTCCGGTTTCCACACCAATCCGAGACTCGGACTGAACGCCGTGCCGTCGCGATCGGCATAGTGGTCATCGCGCGAGGCGACACCCGTGGCGCGATCGGATTCGCAACGGTGGCCGGCGGCTTCCTCCCATGAATTCAGCCGCACGCCAACCGTGCCGCGCAGGGCCGGGACGAGCGCCTGCTCGTGCAGCGCGAAGAGCCCGAGATCGGCCTGTTTGCCACCGGCGACGCGCAGACGCGTGAAGTTTCCTGCGGCAAAGGTGAAATATTCGCGCGTCTCGCCGCGCGTCGTGCGTGCATCGGCGCCTGCGCTGGTGCGCGAATCGTGGCCCTGTTTCCACGTGCCGGTCCATGCAGCCCCCATCGCCGTGGAGGGCACGGAGAATTGGTCACTCGCGGGCGTCTCGGCGGTGCGCGTGGCGTTGACCGAGCTGAAGGTGCTGGAAAAAACCTGATCCTGCGCGTAGGCGGTGGCCTTCCACGCGAAGGCGTCGACCGGTTGACCGGCGAAATTCACGGCGAGGGAACGTTCGCGCGAGCCGTTGCGTTGGTAGGGCGTGCCGTTGCCGCGCTGTTCCTCGTAGCTGCGGAAGGAGGCGCTCCACGAGAGTTTCTCGCCCAGCGGTTGGCGCCAGCGGAGATGCATCAGCGTGTGCCGGCTCCACGCCGCCACATCGATCGGGCCATGACGTTCGGGCGCGACCAGCGTGAAACCGTCGGTCGCGAAGACCTGCGCCCCAAGATCAAACGTGCCGAGCGCGCCGGGTTGCGTGTGCGCCACCTCGGCACTGCGCGTGCCGAAATCGCCAAACGTGGCGTTGGCCGCGGTCGTCTGGGCGGAAGGTTGTTGCGTGAGAAGCTGCACGACGCCGCCGAGCGCGGCGTTGCCCCACGCGCTCGCACCGCCACCGGGCACCACTTCGATCCGCGCGAGGTTTTCGCGGGCGACCTTGGTCCAGGCGACCCAGCCCCCGAAAGGGTCGTTCAGCGGCACGCCGTCGAGGAGGACGAGCGAACGGCTCGCGCCGCTGGGGCCGAGACCACGCAGCGACACACCCTGCGCGGTGGGGTTGGCGGAAAAACTGTCGCTGCGGCGGAACAGGCTGAAGCCGGGCACGGAGCGCAGGGCACCGTCGAGCGTGGCGGCGGGCGTGGCGCGGAGGGTTTCGGCGTCGAAGGTTCGCACCGACACGGCGACCTGCTCCGCGAGCTGCGGCGTGCGTGACGCCGTCACGACTTCGGCCGGAAGGGTGACGGTTTGCGCCTGCGCGGGCCGCGCGCCCATGCCCGCGGCCAGGGAGAGGGCGAAGAGACAGCAGAGTGAAGGAGGGCGGGGCTTTGACCCGCCCCGATGGCGGAGAGCGGTAAGATTCACAGCGGGCGGAGAAGGCTTGCGTACGGAGCGTGCGTCGGGCGAGTCGGAGACTTGGCCTCCTTTCGCCGCACGGCGATTTGGGCGGGAGTCACGTCGGGGGTGGCTTTCGCAACGGGTTTGCGGAGAACGTTCATCACGCCGGCGACTGCGTCATCGGAATCGCCGTCGCCGGGGCCGAACTCCTGGCTACGGTCGAAACGCCCGTCCCCATCGGTGTCGCGCAGAGCGAGGATGTTGCCCCGCACGAGCTTGGCATAGAGATCGCCGTTCGGGGCGAGGGCGAGGAAACGGAGTTTTTCCGGGGTGTTTTCGGCTTTTTTGCCCATCACAAGGGGGTCGGCGGCGACCAAGGCAAGAAAGCCGGGCGGGAGCGCGATGCCGCCGTCGTCCGGGGCGGCCGCCGGCAACGCCGCGGAAAGGCGCAGGGCGCCCACGACGCAGCCGAGCACAACCCAGGCAAACACGGGACGCAGAGTGAGGTTCATGAGAGGCAGAGCGGAGCGAGACGTGCGCGCGGAAGCAAGGGAGCGCTGCTGCGTAAATCAAATGGCCGCCTCCGGCGATACGCCCAAGCCTCCCTTGCGCGGCCCGCCGCGCGATTTGGCTCGGCAATTGGACGGGCATTTGGGATGGGTCAGCTTCAGCACCCTACCATTTCATTTTCTATGTCACTCTGGGAATACAAGGTCATCACCAGCGGGAAAGGTGGCTTTGCCACGCCCGCGATGCTGGAGAAATTTCTGAACGATCTCGGCCGCGACGAGTGGGAAATCATCCAATATCACTCCACGCCCGACAATCTGCTCGCGTTTACCGGCCTCGCGCGGCGTTCGACGCAGCGCGACTGGACCCTCGCGGATGCCGCGGCCGCCGCCGCCAAGGCCGAGGCGGAGAAGCTCCGCGCGGAGTTTGCCGCAAAATTCGAGGCCGCCACGCGGCCTGCGCCCGCCGCCGCCGAGGCGCCGCCGCCCAGTTTTATCGAGGAGAAATCCGCGCCGGACGACGGTTTCCGCAAGCCGGTAGACACCTCGCGCGACGACGATCCCGAGTCCCACGACGAGCCCAAAGACGATTGGGACAAGCTTAGCACCTCCGAGGAGGAGGAGTTGCCGGTGTTTTTCGACGCCATCAAACCCCACCTCCGCCGCAACCAGCGCGGACCGGGCATGAGCGTGGGCACCGACTACCTGGCCAAGAAATGGGACCAGACCGAGGACGACATCAAGGGCGCGCTCGTCGAGTGCGGTTTCGTGATGCCCGCCGACGAAGATTCGCGGGCCGAGTATGTCGAATATGATGGCGACCTCTATTGGCTGAACATCAACCGCCGCGGCGAACTTTGGATCAATACGAAGGAGAAACCGCGTCCGGTCTTCCGCCATGTGAAGGCGACGCGCATCGAGCAGCCCGCCGAAGAGCCGAAGCCCGAGCGGTCGCCCGAGCCGGTCGCCGACCAACCGGTCGCCCGTCCCCATTTCGAAACCCGCGCGCGCCGCGAAGCCGCCGCCGCACCCGGGGCGCCCGCCGCCGCTTCGCCCGAAGGAGCGCCGGTCGCGGCCCCGGAATCCGCCGCGGCCGAAGGCACCGGCACCGCGCCCCCCGCGCCCGTTGCGGAGGGTGCGGTCACGCCCCTGCCCACCGGAGCCGAATTCCTCAACAAGATCCGTCCGCACATGCGCCGCAATCGGCGCGGCCCGGGCGGCTCCGGCAGCACGGCCTTTTTGGCCCGGGCGCTCCGCCGCTCCGAAGTGGACCTCATCGCCGCGTTCGCGGCCACCGGACTCACGGTCCCGGCCAACCCTAACGACAAGCCCGTCTACGTCGTCTTCGGCGAAGAAGTCTGGTGGGTGAACCTGGATTCCCGCGGCGGTGTCTGGATCAACGGGCGCGACAAGCTGCCCGGTGAGGTCCTCGCTCCGGCCGGCCCCGCCACCCCAGAAACCACCCCCGCGACGGACGTGCCCGCCCCTGTTTCGGCTTCGACCGAGCCGCCAGGGGTTGCAACCGAGCCCGCACCCGCCGCAGCCCCGGTCGGCGCAAATCCCTCGCCGGAAGCCGCTCCTGCTCCTGCCGCTCCGGCGCCGGCCCCGGCGGCGGAAACGTCCGCGGCCCCCGCGGCCGCCAACGTATTGTCCGCCGTGCGCCTGCTCCTGAAAGAAACCCGCACAGGCGGATTCGCCGGCAAGCTCGACCGCGTGGCCGACGAACTCGGCCAATCGTCCGCCGATCTGACCGCCGCCCTCCTCGGCGCCGGTCTCCAGGCGCCCGACAAGGCCAAAGAAAAGCCGGTGTTCGTCGAACACGCGGGCGAAATTTTCTGGCTCAACAAGAACGCCAAGGACGAGCTCTGGGTGAACGCGAAGGCCTCAAAGTTCGCGGCGGACGACGGCGCGAGCGACGAGAAAAAGCCGGCCCGCCGCAGCGGCGGCGGCGGACGTTCGCGCAGCAAGAAAGACTGAACCCAGGCAATCACGACCCGGCGCCTCACCGCGCCGGGTTTTTTGTTGGATATCGGCGGACCGGCGGCGGGCTATTTCTCGCCAAACGCCGCCCGGATATAGGCGAGCACCGCTTTGCGTTGGCCCGCCGTCGCGATGGCACCGAAGGCCGGCATCCCTTTCTGCTCGTTGCCGTCGGAAATAATCTTCAGGAGTTCGGCGTCCGGCTTCGCCAACCGCGTCGGGTCGTCGCGGAAATTGGCCGCCCCACCCGGAACACCGCGACCGTCGGGCTGGTGGCAGGCCACGCAATAAAGGCGGTAGATTTTTTCGCCGGCGGCGACGAGTTCGGCCGGTGAGGTCGTGGCGACGGCCGCGGCGGCCTTGGCGTCGGCGGCGGCCTCCCCGAGGCGCGGCAGGCGCGTCGTGCCGCCGACGGTGCGCTCGCCGTTGAGCAGCCGGTTAGCCGTGTAGTAGGCGAGCGGATTGGCCAACGGCTGGTGGTCGGCCGTGCGCAGCGCGGCAACCGAGAGCTCGTAGACGAAGCCGGGCTGCAGTTCCGCGAGGACAAGCTCGGCCGCACGGCCGTCGGCGGTGGGCCGGACCTCGCGGACGGCGACGCGGGCCTCATCCACCCAGGGCGAGCCGTATTTGTGTTGGTAGTAGTAGCGGAAGCGATTGACCTCGAAGTTGGCGGCGGCGGCGAGGGTGGCGGCGCTCATCGGCTGCGTAAATGTGAGGCGGAAACCGCGGTCGGTGAGTTTCACGTCGTGGATTTCGGGCGAGACCTGGCCGTCCCAGACGACGCGTTGCAAACCGTCGGCCCCCGCGCCCCAGCCGCCGGCCGCGCCGAGGCAGAGGCAGCCATCCGGGGCGAAGGCACTGCGCGTAATGCCGGCGAGGAGTTTCTCGCCCGAGGTGTAAGCGGGCGTTTCGTTGCGGCCCAGGAACGGGAAACACACGCCCTGCCACTCGCCCGCGACCTTTTCCAGCGTGGCGCGTACGACGAACCGCGTGTAGTCGCCGGCGAAGACCTGCCCGGCAAACGGGCCGAATTTTCCGCCGGTGGTATCCCAGACGATCTCGCCGCCGGAGACCCCCATCGGCCCATGCGGGAAGACGACGGCGGGAGATTTGTAGCGCTGCCACGCCTGCTCGGTCGTGAAGGTCTTGGCGTCGAAGCCCGGCGCCCATTTGAGGCTCGCGACATGGCCGTGAAAATCTCCCGGAGCGACATGCAGGAGACCGCAGGAGGGTTTGTAGTCGCCCTGGTTTTCGTTGACGAAGAATTCGCCTTCCGGGCTAAGCCCGACGCCGTTGGGCTGACGGAAGCCACTGGCGAGAGGCGTGAATTTTCCGTCCGGGCCGATTTTCACCGCCCAACCGCGCCACGGCAGGGTCGAATATTGACCGGTCGTTTCAAGGATGGTCGACAGATCGAGCCGGCCGCGCACTTCGCCCGGGGTGATCGGGAGTTTATCCCCGCTCGAGCTGTTTGAAATAACGCCGAGAAAATTACCGGCGGAATCCCGCCGGAGGCCGTAGAAAAACTCGTGGTAGTTGTGCGAGATCCCCCATTGGCCGCCGAGCGCGTCGAAGGTGTCCGCGCGGCCGTCCCCATCGGTGTCGGCGGCTTTCAAGAGCTCGGGGCGGTGCGCGAGGTAGACGACGGTGTCCGACTCGACGACGAGTCCGAGGGGTTCACTGAGGCCGCGGGCAAAGCAGCGCCAGGCGCCGGCCGTGGAGCGCATCCAGACCTCCCCGTAACGCGTCGTGACCACCAGCGTGCCGGCCGGAGAGCAGGCGACGCCGACGATGCCGCCGCGCAGCTCGGCGGGGCGCGGAATATTTTCGATGCGGTAGCCGGCGCGGGCGAGCGGGGCGATGAGCGCGGAGAGGAGAAGCAGGCGGACGGTCGATATCATGGCGCGGCCTTTCCGAAGCGGGTCTCGAGGGTAAACGTGCCCGCGGCATCGCGCGTGAGGGCCGTCGCGGGCTGCCCGGCGACAACATAAAGCCACTTCGCGTCGGCGCCGGCCCGGTCGAAGCGGAAGGTGCGCTTGAAACCGGCGGCGTTGGGCAAGGCGGAAAGGGTCTCGGCGACCGGTGCGCCATCGACGGTGTAGCGGAGTTCGACGGCCGAGTCGCGCAGCGTGTAGCCCTTGAACTCGACCACCGGTTCGCGGGCGGCATCGCCGCGGCGCAGGGGCGACGCGCCCGTCTCGCGGTAGACGACGGGACCGAGCAGCGTGGCGGCCTTGATGAGCTTGTTGACGGGGCGGACGTTGGTGAGATCGATGAAGCCGCCGGTCCACGCGTAGTTCACGCCGCCGCGAGTCGGGTCGTAGCAGACGTTGACGCCGCCCGGCAGGCCGAAGGCGAAGCTGCCGGCGCGGGCCTCGGGGAGCATAACGCGCTCGATCAGGACCTCGCCCGGGGCGAGCGCGGGTTGGGCGGGGAGCACGGGCGGCCCAAGGAGGGCGGCCAAGAGCGCGGGGCGCAGGAGCGAGGGGAGGGTCATGGCCGTTTCGTGCGAAAAACAAAGACGCCGAGCTTCGAGGCGGTGAGGATGTCGGGGATGCCGTCGCCATTGACATCGACGGCTTCGACTTGAGTGCCAAGCGCGGACGCATCGTCGATGAGCCGGGGGACGAAGCGCGCGCCGCCGGGTGCAGCCGCATCGCGGCGGAGCAGAAAGGCGTAGTTGACCGGGGTACCCATCGGTTCGACGTCACCGGTCGGGCCGTGGGCCCAGCGGCGCTTGCCGGTGACGACGTCGGGCAGACCGTCGCCGTCGAGGTCGGCGAGCGTGAGAGCATGGGGCTGCGAAAAGGCGACGCCGTAGGTTTTCTCCTCGGCGCGCGTGCCCATCAGCTTGTGTTCGACGAAGGTGATCGCGCCGGCGGCGTCGCGCTTCTGCTCGAACCACGCAAGGCCCCAGCCGTGGGCGTTGAGGGCGGTGACCACGTCGGCCCGCCCATCGCCGTTGACGTCGGTGACGAGGATCTGCGCCCCGCCGCGGTCAGAACTGAAAGTGAACGCGTGCTTTTTCCAGAGCGTGCCGGCCGACGCACCTTGGGCGGGCTGTTCCCACCAGCCTTCGTTCGTCACGAGGTCGGCGCGGCCGTCGCCGTTGAGATCGCCCACCCCCTCGCCGTGGTAGTAATGGTTGAACTCGGCCGGCTCGGTGACGGGAACGAATTTCCACGGCTCGTCGGGCGCAGCCCAGTTCGGCGCGTACCAGCCCCACTGCTTGATTTTGTCGGCGGCGACGTTGCCGGAGATGGAGACGAGCTCGGGTTTGCCGTCGCCATCGACGTCGACAAAGAGCGGGGACTCGCCGAAGACCCGGTTGGCCACGAAGTGTTTTTTCCAGCGGGCATCGGGCCGGGTGGCCGCGGCAGCACCGGGGTTCTCATACCAGAATGCCTGATGGAACAGCACGCGGCCGAGCACGAGAATGTCGGGGCGGCCGTCGCCGTTGAAATCGGCGATGAAGGTGAACATCGAGTTCGTCGGCGTCTTCTCGAGCTCCTGCTGCACCGGCTCATAGAAGGTGTGCCGGGTCTTGAAGTCGGGGCCGGCGTACCAAAACGGTCCGGCGACGACATCCCTCTTGCCGTCACCGTTGAGGTCGGCGGCGTTCACGCCGTCGCACCAGTATTCGGAGGTGAGGGTGAGTTTCTCAAAGGAGACGGCGCGCGGGGCGTCGGCGAGAGTCGCGAAAGGCAGGGCGAGGCCGGAAAGCAAGGCGACAAGAGGACGAATCATGGGCGAGGGGTAGGACGAATAACGCAACGGGGAGGATGCACGGCGAGCGGATTGTTTCTCGACGCGGCGGCGGCAGCGCGCACTGTGGGACCTGCTTTTTTCTTCCCGATGAAAACCTCCCGTGTGGTCCAGGTGGTGTTGCAATTGACGGCGCTCGGCGTGGCGCTCGGGGCGGGCCGGCTGGCCGCAGCCCCCAACGAGGCGTTCCTCGGACGCTGGGCGCTGACGCTGCCGAACGGGGCCGCCGGCTGGCTCGAAGTGAAAAAAGAAAAAGGCTACTACGACGGCACGATCCTGTGGGGTGGTGGCAGCGTGGTGCCCGTCTCGAGCGTGGTGATCACCGAGGACAGTCTGATTGTGACCCGCACCCGTGACGTGCCGCGCAAAGATGCCGCCGGCAAGGTCGTGCGCACCCAGCAATTCACGGAAGCCATCACCGCCAAACTGGGCGAGGGCGACACGCTGCAGCTCACCCTGCTGGCCCCGAAAGTAAATGGCACGGCCTACGACAGCGCCCCATTCACGGGCAAACGCATCCCCGCGCTGCCGCCCCGGCCCGATCTGCAGAAGGTGAAATTCGGCGAACCCATCACGCTCTTCAACGGCAAGGACCTGACCGGCTGGAAAGCAAAAGAGGACAAGGTCGAGAGCGCGTGGAAGGTCGAAGGCGGCGTGTTGTCGAACCTCGTGCCAAAGCACGCGCCGGGCACGCCCGCGAAGCGCACGGCCAATCTCCGCACGGAAAAAGAATTCGAGGACTTCACTCTCACGCTCGAAGTCAGCGTGCCCGCCGGGAGCAACAGCGGCGTCTACCTGCGCGGCATCTATGAAATCCAGGTGTTCGATTCTTTCGGCAAGCCGCTCGATTCGCACAACATGGGCGCGCTCTACAGCCGCATCACGCCGAGCGTCGCCGCCGAAAAACCCGCGGGTGAGTGGCAGACGCTCGCTCTGACCCTCGTCGACCGCCACGTGACGGTCGTCCTGAACGGCAAGACGATCATCGACAATCAGCCGGCGGCCGGCTGCACCGGCGGTGCGATGTGGTCCGATCAGCTTAGGCCGGGCCCGCTCTACCTGCAGGGTGACCACGGCACGGTGTCCTATCGCAACATCGTCCTCCGGCCGGTGGTCAAATGAACCGCGCCCAACCCAGCCCCCTGCTGACGCGACGCCGCTTCATCGGTCAAGCGGCCCTAGGCACCGCGGCGGTCGCCCTGGCGCCGCCCGGACGCACGGCCGAATTGCCGCCGCCGAAGCTCGGCATCGCGATCCTCGGTCTCGGCGGCTACGCGTCGGGCCAGCTCGCGCCGGCACTCAAGCTCACGCAGAACGTGCAGATCACGGGTGTGATCACCGGCACGCCGGAAAAGGGCCGCAACTGGTCGCAGGTCTTCGGGTTTCCCGAGAAGGCAATTTATTCCTACGACACGATGGCCCGCATCGCGGACAACCCGACCATCGATCTCGTCTATGTCGTCACGCCGAACGCCCTGCACCGCGACCACGTGATCGCGGCGGCGAAGGCGGGGAAGCACGTCATCACGGAAAAACCGATGGGGATTTCCGTGGCGGAGTGCGACGCGATGATCGCGGCGTGCCGGGCGGCCAAGGTGAAACTTTCGGTGGGTTACCGGCTGCATTTCGATCCGTATTTCGCGGAGGTGGCGCGGCTCGCGAAGGACCCGGCGGTCGGGCCGTACAAGAAGATGAGCGGCGGGTTCGGTTTTACGCTCACGCAGCCCCAGTGGCGGGCGGAAAAGAAACTCGCGGGCGGCGGGCCGCTGATGGATCTCGGGATTTACTCGATCCAGGCGGCGGGCATCGCGACGGGCGAGGCCGTACCGGTGGCGATTGTGGCCAAGGAGCAACCGAAGAAGCGCCCGGAGTTCTTCCAGGACGTCGAGGAAACGATCGAGTGGGCGATGGAGTATGCCGACGGGACCCGGGCGGATTTCATCACGAGCTACAACGGCGGAATCAATCGCTTCCGCGGCGAGTCGGACCAGGGCTGGGTGCAGATCGAACCCGCATTTTCCTACAACGGGCTTCAGGGGGACTCGAGCAAAGGGAAGATCAGCTTCGAGCCGGCCGTGAACCAGCAGGCGCGCCAACTCGACCATATCGCGCAATGCGTGCGCGAAGGCCGTGAGTCGGACGTGCCAGGCGAAATGGGCCGCCGCGACATGATCATCGTCGAAGCGATTTACCGCTCGGCGGCGGAGGGCGGGAAGCGGATCGAGATCACCGTGTGAGCGGAGATCCTGGTGCTGGGCTCGGGGCCGATCCATTCGAACCGTTCAGCTTGGGTGGCGGAGTGTTTCGATTGCACCGGTCGTGGTTCGGTTGACGGCTGAATTCAGGAAAATGGCCCCTGAGGTGGGGTCGGTCACGTGCCCACAGCAGGTCACCCTGGTCGACGAGGATAGGCCGCGCCCAGGCGGTGATCCGGTCCTGGCTGATCGCCTCGACGATCGCTGCACCGCCGCAGAGCCGCGAACCTCGCCGCACGGAAACGCGCAGGCTGCGAGGGAGCAGGTGCGGATGGTCGACCGAAAACCGGGGACGCCGAAATCGCGTGCCCCCCAAGGCCCCGTTCGACCGCCCGGCGGACCCGGCAGCAAGTCCGACGACCAAGGCTCCCCCACCGCCGGTGACGGCAATCTCTCCGTGATGAATTTCGACGCCAACGGGTCCGTGATCCAGCCCGGCGGCAGCGAGTTCACGCGGCGCCCCACGGCGAATTTCAACGACGACGGCGACCGCACGCGCCACCGCGCCAGCGTCGCGATCTCGCCGGGCAACCGCTTCGTCCGTACGGGCACGAAGCGGTGGGCGGTGGGGAAGTGCGGGCGGCGCGGGATGTCGCGCTTCAGACGGCGGCGGGCACGATGGCCCTGTGCCGGGCCAACTCGCGGCGGATGTGTGCCACCGGCACTTGCAGCGGCGTCGTGCCGGTCTGGGCGGCGAGCGCGGCAGTCGCGCCGGCGGCCTGGCCCATCGCCATGCACGAGGCTTGGACGCGCAGCGCGGAGTTGGCCAGTTGGTCGCTGCTGAGACAGCGGCCGGCGACGAGGAGGTTCTTGCTGGCTTTCGGAATCAGCGCACGGAGCGGGATCGTGGGCACGATGCCCTCGGTGAGGTGTTTGGGCGTCACGCCGCCTTCGTAATGGAGATCGATCGGATAAAACGAATGCGCCACCGCATCCGCGAACACGCGGCCGGAGGTGTAGTCCTCGTGCGTGATCTGCGCCTCGCCAATAATGCGAAACGTCTCGCGAATACCGGTCTCAGTCTGCAGGCGCTCGATGGTCATCAGGGCAAAGGCCGGCTCCTCTTTGAGAAAACGCACGACGCGCAGGAGCGACTGCCGGCCCAGGATGTTCGTCGCGCTGTGCGTTTCGGAGGTCGAGGAATCAGCGCCGGGGATGTGATTACCGCTTTCGCCCCCCTTGCCGAGAAAGCCCGCGATACTGCCGTTGATATCGGTGGGCTTGAGCACGCCGGATTTACGAGCGGCGACGAGTTTCGCCTGCAGCGCATTCAGGTCGATCGTCGCCAGATCGTAGCCGCCGAGGCGGTAAATGAGTGTGCCAGGCTGGCGATTTTTTTCGCGCAGGCGGTCGAAACCGGCGAGACCGACGACCGAGGCGTTGCCGGTGCAATCGATGAGCTGCTTCGTCACGACCTCGACACTCGTGCCCTTGCCACCGAGGCGCACGCGCCAGCCGTCAGGGGTCGCCGTGACGGAGACCGGCGACTCGTAGTAGCGGAGTTGCACGTCGGCCTTCCCGCACGCTTCCTCGGCGAGGGCGGCGTAGAGATTGCCGCAGATGCGGACCTGATGCCGCCAGTGTTGGCGCCCCGTGGGCTTCGTGAAATCGGGGAGGTCGCCACTGTTTAACTTCACGGCCTCGACGACCAGTTCCCAGCCGATGCCGGCGATGACTTGTTTGCCCCAGGCGTGAAACAGCCCGGGGAAATCGACCCCGCCCGTGGTCGTGGTGCCACCGAGTTGGCTGCCAGATTCGACCAGGATCGTGCGCGCGCCGAGCCGCCCAGCCTGGATCGCTGCGATGGTGCCGGCCGTGCCGCCACCGATCACGAGCACGTCGGTCGAAACCGTGCGCAAAGTCGGCGGTGGCTCGGCGGCGACGATGACGCTGGAGGCGGAGGCGGCGCCAAGGGTGGTGAGGAAGGTGCGACGTTTCATGGGGACGGAAGAACAAACGATGGATCAAGGGGATCTTCCCTGCACGAACGGTCTCCACAATACCGACTCTTTGAAAGAGCCGAGTGGGAGCGGTCGTCAGGCTGGCGGACAACCGCTAGGCAACTCAGGCCAGCAAATCTCGTCCGGCAGGATTGCCGCGCGCAGCCCCCGGCCCATCAACGCCCCATGCGCAGAATCTCCCCGGCCGAGAGCAGGAAGGGGCCGAAGCCGTGCAGGTCGCCCTGTAAACGCGGGCGTTTGAGATAGTAGCCCACATCACCCACGTCCGTGGAGCCGCACACATCCATGATGTCTCCTTCGGCGGTGACTTTCTGCTTCAACGCGTGCCAACCTTTCCGCGCCGGCTCCGCCCACGTGCGGTCGAGCCAGCCTTCGTTCACGCCGCGGGCGAGGCCGTAGACAAACATGCCGGTGGACGAGGTCTCGATCCACGACGCAGGATGATCGAGCAATTGGTGCCAACCGCCGGCCGGATCCTGGGCGCGACGGAGGCCCTCGGCATGCGCGACGAAAACCGCCAGCACCTTGGCCCGCGCGGGATGGGAGACTGGCAGCGCGGCGAGCAACTCCACTTGCGTGAGCATCATCCATCCATTGGCGCGGCCCCAGAATTCGCCGAGCGGAGCCTGCGCCTTCACGTCCCAGGCGTGCCGATACCAGCCGCGCTCGGGGTGGAAGAGGAGGCGGTTGGTGCCGAGGAGTTGTTGCACGGCATCATCGAGGCGGCGGGCCTCGCCGGTCAGACGGTGCATCCGCACCAAGTAGGGCACGGTCATGTAGGGATCGTCCGCCATCAGTCGGCCGCGCGCGCGGTGCAACGTACCGTCGGGCAAGCGCGCCGATTGGGCGAGATACTCGGCGATCCGCGCGAGGTAGGGTTCGTAACGCGGGTCTTTTGTTTTCGCGTAACGTTCGACGACCAGCGGCGCGAGTCCGGTGTGCCACAGATCCGTGAGCCGAAAATAAAACCCGATCGGCGACAGCGCACCGTCGCCCACCGGAGCGGCCTTCATCCCGGCGGCTTGCTGGCGCTGAAAGTAGTCGAGGTGCGCGTAGCTGAAGGCGAGATTCTGCTCGCCGTAATTCCGATATTCCGGCTCGCCCAGCGCACTCGCGGTGCGCCGCATGCCATCGGTGAGGAGCCACGTCTGGTAGAACCAAGCGTTGAATTTGCTTTCGATACTGATCTCCGGTTTCAACGGAAGCCCGGCGCTGTTGGTAAACGTCTGCCCGGTGGAGCGGTCGATCAGCCGTCGCGACGTCTGCCGCAGGACCTCATCCGCCACGCGCCGCAGGAGCGCGGCATCGTCCGTCGGTTGAGCGGCGAACGGCCTGCCTACGATGGCAGCTACCAGGATGAGGATGAGACCGGGAAAAGAGAAACGAAACATGGGGACTGCGGGTGGAGCTAGGGATTCGGCCGGAAGCGGCGTCGAGTTTTGGCAGCTTGCCGCGGAGTGGCGCGGAGTCGACTCCCCGCACGCTCGTGCGGCCGAGGAGCGCGAGGCCCCGCGCGACCGATCCAGTCCAGCGAAAACTTGGCAAACGGAGCGCTTGCGAACAACGTCCGATCATGAACCTCAGCGAGCGAATCACCGTCAATCCCGAGCAGTGCGGCGGGAAACCGTGCATTCGCGGTAAGGACATTTTGGAAATGCTGGGCTCCGGCATGACGGATGCGGACATCCTCACCGAGTTCCCCTATTTGGCGGTCGCTGATCTTTGCGCGTCGCAGCTCTACGCGGACCGGCTGACCGACCACACGGTGCTACGCTCCACGTGAGACGACGGCCAGGCGCTTCCTGATCCACGCGCAGCGACCACCGTCGCTCGCGGTTACGTTGCGAGATTACGGTCAGGAAGCCGCCCACGTTTTCGACCTCTTGCCTCGCGATGCGCGGGATAACGTGATTGAGCGGCTTGCCCTCGATTCCGGTTTCGTGCTCGTGACGAAAGATGAGAATTTTGCCGAATGGTCGCGGTTGCGTGAACCCGCACCGGCGGTGCTCTGGCTCCGGATGGGCAATCTCAAGAAGGCGGAACTACGGGCCAAGCTCGCGCCGCTTTTGCCAGAACTCTTGGAACGGCTCCAGGCAGGCGAGACCCTCATCGAAGTGTTCTGACGGCCGCGACGGTGACGGGTGCGCCTGCAATCGCCCCGGCACGGCTGTGACAGACCGCAAAGGACCATGGCCTGACCGTGGAGGCGTTCCTCGGTCGGCGGTGAAAATGAACCGAGTCAAAGATTCGCCGTCACGATTCGCGGCAACGGGATTTGATTTCCCATGAAGTGCGCGAGCGAGCGGCTGAAAGAAAACACCGGACGCGTTCATCATCTAACCCAAACCCCAAAGCCAGACCCCGTCCGGCTGATCCACCCCACGGCGGCGTAAAGACCGGTCAGGCCAATGCGGACGCGCTTGTACGGCGCGCCGCGGCGCGCCAGGTTTCGCCGCCCCACATGAATACCCTCTCCCGCTTGCCGCTTGCCCTGAGTCTGCTGCTGGCTCTCGCGGCGGCCCACACCTGGGCGGCGCCGACCCGGCCCAACGTCCTGTTCATCATCTCCGACGACCTCACGGCGACGGCGCTCTCGTCGTATGGCAACACCGTGTGCCGCACGCCGAACATCGACCGGCTGGCGGCGACCGGCACGCGCTTCACCCGGGCGTACTGCCAGGGCACGTATTGCGGTCCCTCGCGGGCGTCGTTCATGTCGGGCTACTATCCGCATGCGATCGGGGTGCTCGGGTACACCAGCCCGCGGGCGGCGATCGGGGACCGCGCCACGTGGCCGCAGCACTTCCAGCGCGCGGGGTACTCCACGGCGCGCGTCAGCAAAATTTACCACATGGGCGTGCCCGGTGGGGTCGAGGATCTCGGACCGGGGCGCGATTACCACGGGGCGGACGACCCGGCTTCGTGGACGGAGCGTTTCAACACGCCGGGGCCGGAATGGCGGGCGGCGGGCAGCGGCGAGACGCTCGAGGGCAACCCGGAGGGCAAGAAACCCGTCGTGGGGGGCAACACCTTCGTCGTGGTCGAGGCCGACGGCGACGACGAGGTGCACGCGGACGGCAAGGCGGCGGCCAAGGCGGTCGAGCTGATCCAGCAGCGGGGGCGGGACGGCCGGCCTTTTTTCCTCGCGGTGGGTTTTGTCCGACCGCACGTGCCGTTCGTGGCGCCGCGAAAGTACTTCGCGCCGTATCTGCCCTATGAAAAGCTCCGGCTGCCGGACCAGGTGGCGGGCGACTGGGACGACATCCCCAAGGCGGGCATCAATTACAAGACGAGTGTGAACATGCAGATGGATGAGCGCCGGCAGAAGAAGGCGCTGGGCGGCTACTATGCCTGCGTGTCGTTCATGGACGCGCAGGTCGGCAAGGTGCTCGCGGCGCTGACCCAGGCCGGGCTCGACGAGAACACGATCGTGATCTTCACCAGCGATCACGGGTATCACCTCGGCGAGCACGATTTCTGGGCGAAGGTCAGCTTGCGGGACGAGTCGTCGATGGTGCCGCTGATCGTGCGGGTGCCCGGCAAGAAGCCTGCCGTGTGCCACTCGTTGGTCGAGTTGCTCGATCTCTACCCAACGCTGGCGAGCCTCTGCGGCCTAGAGGTGCCGGCGCGGCTGCAGGGCCGGAATCTCGCGCGAGTCTTTGACGATCCGGGCCACCAGGTGCGTGACACGGCCTTCAGCGTGGCGCCTTCCAGCAAGGGATTTCTGCTCCGCGATGACCGCTTCGCTTACCTGCAATATCAGGAGGATGCCGGGGGCGGGATCGAGCTGTTCGACGCGGTGCGGGACCCGAAACAATTCACCAACCTCGCGCTCAGGCCCGAATACGCTGACACGGTTGCCGCCTACCGGGCGAAGCTCACCGCCAAGCTCGCCGAAGTGCGCGCGAGTGATCTGGCGAGAAAGTGAGTCGGCCAGGCCGATCGCTGCCGCGGGGCGTTTCCGCCCACGGCAGCGATCGGCACGACCCGACGCGGCCTGGCCCGGCCCGTCGGGCGGAGCGGCTTCACGCCGCGTCCCCCTTGCCTGAGCGTCCAAGCGTCGCGGTCACGATGCGCGGCGGTCGGGCGTGATTTGACGTGGAGTGCGCGGGCGCGCGGCTGAGGCCGGCCGACTTGCCGGCCGGCATCCCGATCGATCCAAAGGCGTTTCTGCGCCACCTTCCGGCACACGATTATTGCTCGCCGCCGATACCCAGAAACCCGTCGGCTGCGTCTCAATGCTTCGTCACCGAACCCTGACCCCAAACCCCAAAGCCAGACTCCGTTCGGCTGATCCCGTCGGTCAACCTGGCGCTCCATTTTCACAACACGCGGGGACTCGGCGTGGCCAACGCGTTTGCGGGGCTCGATGCCGGCGTGATCCACTATGACGCCGCCTTGGCCGGGATCGGCGGCTGCCCCTAGGCGCCCGGAGCCACCGGCAACCTCTGCACCGAGGATCTGATCCACGCACCGGAGATTTCCTGATACCCGTGCGGCGTCGATCTGGACGCGTTGATCGAGACGGCCCAACATTTGGAGCAACTCCTCGGCCACCCTACCCCGGGCCAAGTGATGAAGGCGGGCCGGCGACTGCGGGGGCCTCTCGCCGACCAGCCCGGTCCGGTGGGCTGAACCCTATCGTAGGCCGATGCTCAACCGCGCCGACGGGCGCCGAGGTTCAATGTTTTCCGACAATAATCTACTCGCCTCACGTCTCAGCTGTCCTTGGTTCCTCTAAGCCCGCCCCACCGTCCTCTTAATGACTACCCCCTCCGCTTTTTCCCGCGTCCGTCTGGTCGGCCTGTCCACCGGGCTGCTCGTTTTCGCCGTCCTGCTCTGGGGCTGGGGCGGACCACCCGACCGTCCGCTGGTCGGCGCGATGGCCGCCGTCGCCGCGCTCATGTCCATCTGGTGGATGACTGAGGCCGTGCCGCTGGCCGTCACCTCCTTGCTGCCGCTCGTGCTGTTTCCGCTCCTCGGGCTCGGCGATGTGCGCCGCACGCCGCCGCACTATTTCAACGAGATCATCGTGCTCTATCTCGGCGGTTTCTTCATCGCGCTCGCGATGGAGCAATGGCGGCTCCACCAGCGCATCGCCCTCAGCCTGCTCAACCGCATGGGCTCCAGCCCGGGCTCCGTCCTGGGCGGTTTCCTCCTCGCGACCTCCCTGCTGTCGATGTGGATCTCGAACACCGCCACCGCGCTGATGATGCTCCCCATCGGTCTGGCCGTCATCTTGAAGCTCGAGGCGGCCTTTGGCGCCGAGCGCGTCCGTCCGCTCGCCCTCGGCCTCATGCTCGCCATTGCCTACGGTTGTTCGCTCGGCGGCATCGCCACGCTCGTCGGCACGCCGACGAACCTTGCGTTCGTGAAAATCTACCGCGACACCTTTCCCTCCGCCCCTCCGGTCGCCTTCGGCGAGTGGATGCTCTACGCCACTCCGCTGGCCGCCCTCTTGCTGGCCGCCACCTGGTTCCTCCTCGCGCGCGTCTTCTGTCGTTGCGATGCCACGCTCCGGCTCGATCGCTCCGTCGTCCGGGCCGAACTCGACGGCCTGGGCCCGATGCGCTTCGAGGAAAAAGTCATCGGCACGCTCTTCCTGGTCGTCGCGCTCCTGTGGGTTTTCCGAAGTGACCTCAACGTTGGCGTCGTCACCCTCCCCGGCTGGAGCCGGCTGCATCCGGCGCTGGGCGCCTTGGACGACGGGACCGCCGCCCTGCTCGTCGCCCTCTCTCTATTCTTCATTCCCTCCCGCTCCGAACCCGGCCGCGCGCTGCTCGACGGCGGGACTTTCGCCAGGGTTCCGTGGGATGTCCTGTTGCTGCTCGGCGGCGGTTTCGCCCTAGCCTCCGGCTTTGTTTCCAGCGGCCTTTCCGAACACCTTGCCCATGTCCTGCGCAACTTCGGCCATCTGCCGGCTTTCGCGATCCTCGTCCTCGTTTGCCTGCTCATCACGTTTTTGACGGAGCTGACGTCCAATGTCGCCACCGCCACCATGTTTCTTCCGGTGCTCGCCGCCTGGGCCGTGGCCGAGCGCATCAATCCGCTCATGCTGATGATCCCCGCCACGATCTCTGCTTCGATGGCCTTCATGCTCCCGGTCGCCACTCCGCCCAACGCCATCGTCTTCACCAGCCGGCGCGTGCGCATCGCCGAGATGGCCCGCGTCGGACTGGTGCTCAATCTCATCGGCGTCGTCGTCATCTCGGTCTATTCCCATTACGTCCTGCCGCTGATTTTGCGCTTCGATCCGGCCCTCCTCCCCGCTTGGGCCGCACCGAAGTGAGCTAGGAGGCTAGGATTACTCGGTCACGTCCCTCTGAGAAATCCCTAGAAATAAAGTGTCACGTATTACGTGACACTACCTCTGGAAAAAGTGGGGTTTTTGGGGGCGAAACTGAGCGGAGTAATCCGAGCCCGAACGAATCATGCCTTGATTTGGCACCCGTGCTAAGGGCGCGCCGGCGACGACGAGCGCATCTCGCCGATCAGCTCGGTCCGGTGGCCCGAAACCTCCCTCGGGGCAGGTTCTCCCCTGCGCCCACGCGCTAGCCCCTTTTTTTCGCTTACTTCTGCTCCCGGTAGACCACTCGCCCGTCCACGTCGTGCAGGCGAAGTTCCAGACTCGCACCGGTGGCGGTCGGCGTGACGACACCGGAGAGGAATCCGCCCTGACCGGTGCGCAGAAAGCGGTGCTCGGGCCGCGGGATTTTCTCCTCCCAACCGCCGGCATGGGCGGCGGTCGACGGACCGACGCTCCATTCATGAACGGAGGTCGCGGGGTCCACCGAGACATACTGCCAGTGCCGATCTCCGGTGATCACCGTGAGGGTGGGGTAGCGCGCCAACAACTCGCGGATTTCTTTCCCCTCCACCGCGAAGCCGGCGTTGGCGTAGTTGTCATCCTTGTTGCTCCGGTCCGGGCCCACGACGGGCACGGTGGTGAAGATCACGCGGAAGGTGGCGGTGGAGGCGGCCAGCGTTTCGCCGAGCCACTTGATTTGCTCGCGACCCCAGAGGGTCGGGGCGGGCGTCCGGTTTTCTGCCCAATCCGGCGTGCGATAGTCCCGGCCCTCCATCAACCACACCTGCAAATCACGGCCCCAGCGGAACGTCCGATTGGCCTTCTCCGGCAACGCCGTCTGCTCGCGGAACAACCGCACACCCTCGGCGTAGGTCAACTCGCCGCTCCGCGTCGCGGGCCCGCAGTCGTTCGAGAGAATATCGTGATCATCCTTCATGAAGAAGCTGGTGCAGTTCCGGTGGAAATCCCGGAGCGTCGGGAGGGCAAACATCCGCGCCCAATGATAGCGGGCCAAGGCCGGGGTGAGCGCGATGACCGGTCCTTGATCGTAGTAGACGGCATCGCCCGTGTTCACGAAAAAGTCCGGCCGCAACGCGCCCATCGCCGGGTAAATCGCCAGGCCGTCGGGACGGTCCAAGCGCTCATATTTCTGGCAGGTCATGACGCAAAACGTCACCGGCAGGCGTTGGTCCGGCAGCGGGGCGCTTTTGAATTCGCCCGACTGCTCATCCGGTGCGCCGTCATTCGCGTCCCGTCGCGCCTGTACCACGATTTCGTAGCGGGCGGCCGGGACGAGCGCCGACAGGGCATGCACGACGATCCCATCGCGCTCGAGTCCCGCCTGCTGCCAAGGGGTCTCGGACCACGCCGCCGCTCCCGCCACGCGAAAGCGCACGCGTGTCTGTCCGGTAGCGGCGGGCGCCCCACCGGCGGCGGCGCCGAGGTCCATCCTCTCGGGCAGGTGCACGCTGATGCGGGTATCCGGGAACGCCCGATTCTCGCGCAGCGCCACGGGCTTTCCGGTCTTTACCTCGAAGGCTTCGACCCGCGGCAACGGCCCATCGGCCGGGTTGGCCGCGGCGCGCCGCGTGACGCGGGTCCAGATATCGGCGGTGGTCGACGTCACATTGACGACTTTGAAACCGGTGGCTTGGTGCACCTCCGCCGCACCGGCAGGACCGACTAGTCCCAGCGTCAGGGAGATGACGAGCCGGCGAACCGACCGCGCGGCTTTTTTCATCGGCTCCGCGGCCTCAGTGCGACCAGTTGACGCCAAACGTCCACAGCGAGCCATACTTGGTGGTCTGGAAAAACCGGGCGTGGCGCGGGGTGCTGGGGCCGTAGATTTCGGTCGTCGCGCCCTGGTCCGTGACGTTGCGCAGATTGGCATAGACCGAGAGGTTCTTGCGCACGGTGTATTCGCCGATCACGTCGACGAACGTGGACGGCGGCTGCCAGTTAAACGTGCCGGGCTCGATGCTGGCACCGGCCGTGACCGCATTCAGCCGCGTGCGGCCGCGATGATTCGCATTCACCCGCAGGCTGTAGCTGTCGCGGGTGAAGCTGAGACCGGCACTGCCGCTGCGCGGAATGTAGCCCGCAAAATTTCCGCCCGTATCGCCCACCGCGCGCTGGGAAGTGCCGTTGGCGAAGACCTCGAAACCCCGGGCCCAATGCGGGAGAAACGTGAGACTCTGGCGGTAGTTGAAGCTCACGCCCTCGAAGCGCACCGTGCCCGGAATATTGTATTGGGTCGAAACTCCGTAGCGGCCGTAGGCGTTCGGATCGAGACCGTAGGACGCGAGCAACTCCGGCGTAGCCGCCTGCACGGTGCTGCCAAAAAAATTGCGCACGTCGCGCCGAAACGCCGCCACCGACACCACACCGACGCCCTGGAAATAATGCTCCAAACGCAGGACGAGCGACTGGGCGGACCACGGATTGATCTCGACATTATTAACGACGATCCGATTCGTCGCGCTGTCGCCGGCGCTGGTATCCGGCAGGCTCAGGCCGCCGGCATATTGGTTGTAGTCCGGCCGGCCGATGGACTCGTAGGCGGCCAAACGGCCGATCAGATTTTCACGAATGGCGTAGCT
>CANHJG010000031.1 GCA_947461205.1 Opitutia bacterium | reverse complement strand
GCGGGAGCGCGAGCAAGCTCGCGGCCTACGGCCTACATCGGAGGGAGCGCCAGCAAGCGGGCGGCTGGTGGCCTACAGCCTACGGGGCAGGCGAGGCGGCACGGTCGGCGGCATGACCTACGCTTCCATCTCGGCCAGCTTCGTCACGGCGGCTTCCCACGCGACGGTGGCGCCCGCGATCTGGTCGACGACGGTGCTCAGCTCGCGGTTGAGGTGGTGGAATTTTCCCTTGTCGGCGTAGGACGCGGGATCCTCCAGCGCGGCGGTGATGTCGGCCTGCTTCGACTCGAGCTCGGACACTTTTTTCTCCAACTGGCCGACTTCCTCGCGGTATTTGCGGATTTCGTTGGGGGTGGCTTTTTTCGCGGCGGGCGCGGCGGCGGCTTTCGCGGCGGGCGCGGCGGCGGCGGCCTGCTTGGGACGGGCGTCGGTGAAGCCGGCGGTGAGCGCGAAGCGGGCGTCGGTGGATTTGGATTTCTCCAAGTAGTAATCGTAGTCGCCGGCGTAGGGCGTCAGGCGACCGCTGTGGACGTGGAGCACCGTTTGCGCCAGGGCACGGATAAAGTGCACGTCGTGACTGATGAAGATGAGCGTGCCTTCGTAATTCTTCAGCGCGCCGACCAAGGCGTCGATCGACTGGATGTCCAAGTGGGTCGTCGGCTCGTCCATCAGGAGGAGATTCGGCGGTTTGACGAGGATGCGAGCGAGGGCGAGGCGGGATTTTTCGCCGCCGGAGAGGACGCTGATGGGTTTGTAAACGTCGTCTTTGCGGAAGAGGAAGGCGCCGAGGATGGCGCGGGCCTGCTGCTCGGTGAGTTGGTTTTCGAGCGTGCGCAGCGACATCACGTTTTCGAAGACGGACATGCCGGCGTCGAGGTTGTCGAGGCGGTTTTGGGCGAAGTAACCGGCGACGACGTTGCTGCCCAGTTCGCGCGTGCCGCCTTGGGTCGGGATGACGTCAGCGAGGATTTTGAGGAGGGTGGATTTGCCGGCGCCGTTGGGGCCGACGAGGACGATGCGCTGGCCGCGTTCGCAGGTGAAGTTGAGATCTTTGTAGACGACGTGCTGACCGTAGGCCTGCTGGATGTGGGACAGGGTGATGACCTTGAGGCCGGAGCGCGGGGGCTGCGGGAACTTGAAGTTCATCTTGCGCAGTTCTTCGGTGGGCTCCTCGACGGCGACCTCTTTGAGGCGTTCGATCTGCTTTTCTTTCGACTTGGCGCGGGAGGCCATGGAGGCCTTGGCGCCGAAGCGGTCGACGAAGACTTGGAGGTGGGCGATCTCGCGCTGCTGGGTCTTGAAGGCGGCAGCCTGCTGGGATTTTCGGGCCTCTTTTTCCTTCAGGTAATTGTCGTAGTTGCCGTGGTAATAGCTGAGTGCACCGGCGCGGAGCTCGAGCATGCCGGTGCAGAGGGCGTTGAGGAAGGCGCGATCGTGCGAGATGACGACGAGGCCGCCGGGGTAGCGGATCAGGTAGTCCTGGAACCAGAGGAGAGCCTCGAGATCGAGATGGTTGGTCGGCTCGTCGAGCAGAAGGAGGGCTGGCTCGGCGACGAGGAGGCGGGCGAGGTGGGCGCGCATGACCCAGCCACCGGAAAACGTCTTCGCGAGCTTGAGAGCGTCGCCTTCCTTGAAGCCGAGGCCGGAGAGGATTTTTTTCGCGCGGGGCTCGAGGGTGTAGTCAATGTCGTAGTCGTCCTCGTCGGGCTCGAGTTTCTTGCCGCTGGTCGCGATGTGGAGAATGGTTTCGTCCCCGGCGGGGGCGCTCTCCTGCGGGAGGTAACCGAAGTCGGCGCCGCGCTCCCACTCGATCGTGCCGGTGTCGGGCTTTTCCTCGCCGAGGATGAGGCCGAACAGCGTGGATTTGCCGGCGCCGTTGGGGCCGATCAGGCCGAGGCGGTCCGTGCGGGCAATGAACAGGGAGACATCCGCGAAGAGTTCGCGGGTGCCGTAGGACTTGGAGACGTCGGCGATGGTAAGCATCGGAACCAAACAGCAAACACGAGGCGGGGGCGCGGCGTCAATGGCGGCCTTTGGGCGGGGTGGAAAAGGGGGGGCGGGGCCGGGGAGGCGCTTTATTTGGCCAGCGTGAGGGCGATGCAGCCGGCGACGGCAATGACGCCGCCGCCAAGGGCGCGGCGGGTCGGGCGGTCGCCCTCGAGCCAGAAGGCGATGGGAAGGGCGAGGAGCGGAGTGGTGGCGGCGATGGGGAGGACGAGGCCGCTGGGGGTGGTGGCGAGGGCCCATTGGTAGCAGCCGACGCCGAGGACGGGGCCGGCGCAGCCGTTGGCGAGAATCCAGAGCCGGGCGCGGCGGCGGGCGGCGGGATCGGGGATCGTGGCGGGCGCCGCGGGCAGGCGGCGGAGGGCGCGGAGGAAGAGAAACCAGGCGGCGGTGAACACGAGGCCGGCGAAGATGCGGTGGTAGGCGGCGGTGAGGCCGAAGGTGGCGTGGTGGGTGGACTCGCCGGCGGCCACGGCGACATCGACGCCCTTGCGGCTGACGAGGGCGCCGAAGCCCTGGCCGGCGGCGGCGAGCAGGCCGAAGAGAAAGCCGACGGGTTTGACCTTCACGCGCGGCGGGCTGGCCTTGCTGGGGAGCAGGGCGACGGCGACGCCGGCGAGGATGACGAGGCCCCAGAGGATTTGCGCGGGGGTGAGCCGGGTGCCGAGCCAGAGCCATTCGCCGGCGGCGGCGATGGGTGCGGCGAGACATTGGGTCATCAGGACGGTGAGGCGCGAGCCGAGCAGCGGGAGCGCGCCGTAGACGCCGAGGTCGCCGAGACCCATGCCGATGACGCCGCTCAGGAGGAACCACGGCACGCTCGCGCTGGTGAAGCCGTGGCCGAGGGTGTGGGCGAAGAGGCCGAGGGCGGCGCAGGCGACGAGGAGGCGGCCGAGATTGGCGCGGAGGGAGCCGGAGGCCCGCACGCTGTGGCTCGCGCAGGTGGCGTTGAGCGCGAAGAAGAAGGCGGCGAGAAACGAGGCGAGCATCGGCGGAAACGGCGACGAGAACGCACGGGGACGGACGAGGCGACGGTTTTTTGTGGCGCACCGTCACCGCGCCGCGCAATTTGCCCGGCATCCATGAAAGCCAAGAAAGCCAGAGTAAAACCTGAAGCCGTGAACGCCGCGCTCGCGGCGAAGAAGGGCCCGATCTCGAAATTTATCGCGCATCACTACCGGCATTTCAATGCCGCCGCGCTCGTCGATGCCGCGAAAGGCTACGAGACGCATCTCCAGGCGGGCGGCAAAATGCTGGTCACGCTGGCCGGCGCGATGTCGACGGCCGAGCTCGGCATCTCGCTCGCCGAGATGATCCGCCAGGACAAGGTCCACGCGATTGTCTGCACGGGGGCCAACCTCGAGGAGGATATTTTCAATCTCGTCGCGCACGATTACTATGAGCGCGTGCCGCACTATCGCCACCTGACGGCGGAGGACGAAGTCGAGTTGGTGAAGCGCCACATGAACCGCGTGACCGACACGTGCATTCCCGAGATGGAAGCGATGCGCCGGATCGAGGCGGTGGTCGCCGACGAGTGGACGAAGGCTGACCAGGCGGGCGAGCGGTATTTCCCGCACGAGTTCATGTACAAGATTATCCGGAGCGGAAAACTGAAGAAGAGCTACCAGATCGATCCGAAGAACTCGTGGATGCTCGCCGCGTGCGAGAAGAACCTGCCGATCATCGTCCCGGGCTGGGAAGATGCGACGCTGGGCAACATGTATGCGGGCCGCTGCGTGACGGGGGAAATCAAGAACGTCCACACGGTGCGCACGGGGATCGAATACATGACGTGGCTGGCCGAATGGTATACGGCGACGGCGAAGAAGCTGAAGAACGGCGAAGGCTCGATCGGCTTTTTCCAGATCGGCGGCGGCATTGCGGGCGATTTTCCGATCTGCGTGGTGCCGATGCTGCACCAGGATCTCCAGCGCACCGGTGTGCCGCTCTGGGGGTATTTTGCGCAGATCAGCGACTCGACGACGAGCTACGGGAGTTATTCCGGCGCGGTGCCGAACGAGAAGATCACGTGGGGCAAGCTGGCGGGTTCGACGCCGAAGTTCATCGTGGAGAGCGATGCGACGATCGTGGCGCCGCTGATTTTCAACTGGGTGTTGGGGAACTGAGGAGCGCGGTGCCGGCGCGGCCGGGCCCGGCCGAGCATTTTGTTTGGCGGGGCATGGGCCCCGCCGCTGCCGCCGCCCCAACCCGCGGTCCGCCTGGCGCGGCCCGGTCGGTCCTCTTTTGCGTATCAGAATGTTTATTACGTAGAGGCACCGGGGGTGGCCGGCGGTGGCGGTCGGTGGGGCGCGGGGTCCGGCGGAATGGGGCGACGCGGCGGAGCGGTGATTGCGGGCTTGCGCCCGGGCGGCGGCGTGCGCTGATCGACCCATGCCCAACGCGCTCGCGACCGAGAAATCGCCCTACCTGCTCCAGCATGCCGAGAATCCGGTGCACTGGCTGCCGTGGGGCGAGGCGGCGTTTGCGCGGGCGCGGGCGGAGGCGAAGCCGATTTTTTTGAGCATCGGGTATTCGACGTGCCATTGGTGTCACGTGATGGCGCACGAATCGTTCGCGAGCGCGGCGGTGGCGGAGATCCTCAACGCGGAGTTTGTGGCGATCAAGGTGGACCGCGAGGAGCGGCCCGATGTCGACAAGGTTTACATGGCCTACGTGCAGGCGTTAACGGGGCACGGCGGGTGGCCGTTGAGTGCGTGGCTGACGCCGGAGCTGAAACCATTTTACGGCGGCACGTATTTTCCGCCGGAGGACCGGCCGGGGCGGCCCGGGTTTCCGGCGATTTTGCGGGCGATCGCGGCGGGTTGGAAAAACGAACGCGTGAAGCTGCTCGAGGAAAGCGAGCGCGTGCTCGGGACGCTGCGGGCGTATCACGAAGGTCAGGGGACCGAGGACGGAGGACGGAGGGGGGAGGACCGGGGACAGGAGGAGCCGTCGTTAGCGGAGGCGGGCGGAGAGGCGTTTGAGCAGGGCTTCCAGTATTTCTGCGAGGCGGGCGATGCGGCGAACGGCGGGTTTGGCGGCGCCCCGAAATTTCCGCGCGCGTCGAATTTGAATTTCCTGTTTCGCGTCGCGGCGATCCAGGGCGTGGGCAGTGAGACCGGCGCCGAGGCGGTGCGGCTGGCGACGGCGACGCTGCGCGGGATGGCGCGCGGGGGCATCCACGACCCGGTGGGCGGCGGGTATCATCGTTACGCGGTGGACGTGGGCTGGTGCGTGCCGCACTTCGAGAAAATGCTCTATGACCAGGCGCAGATCGCGATCAACTGTCTGACGGCGCGGCAGGCGACGGGTGACGAGCGCTTCGCGTGGATGGCGCGGGATATTTTCGACTATGTGGCGCGCGATCTGACGAGTCCGGCGGGCGGGTTTTTCACGGCGGAGGATGCGGACAGCGCGGTGGTCGGCGGGGCGGGGGCGGCGGAGCACACGGAGGGCGCGTTTTATGTCTGGGAAGCGGCGGAGCTGCGCGCGGTGCTCGGGGACAGCTTCGCGCTGGTGGCGGCGCATTTCGGGGTGACGGAAAACGGGAACGTGACCGGGCCGCTCGATCCACACGGCGAATTTCGCGGAAAAAATATTCTCGCCCAGCGGCGGTCGCTGCGGGACACGGCCCAGCAGTTTGCGCTCGAACCGGAGGAGGCGAACGACCGGCTGACGGCGGCATTGGCGACGTTGCGTGCGGCGCGGGCGGTCCGGCCGCGGCCCCTGCTCGACGACAAGATCGTGACGGCGAACAACGGGCTGATGATTTCGGCGTTGGCGAAGGCGGCGCAGGTGTTGGGGGGCGGGGGCGAGAGCGGGGAGAAAGCGCGCGCGGCCGCGGCCGAAGAAAGCGCACGCCATAAGGCGGCGGCGGTGCGGGCGGCGGAGTTCGTCGGGCGCGAGCTGTTCGATCCGGCACGCGGGGTATTGTATCGCAGCTGGCGGGCGGGGCGCGGGGCGGCGGAGGGGTTTGCGGAGGACTATGCGTATTTTATCCAGGGGCTGCTCGACCTCTACGAGGCGTCGTTTGGGCTGCGCTGGTTGCAGTGGGCCGAGGCCCTGCAGACGAAAATGGACGAACAGTTTTGGGACGGGGAGCGCGGGGGGTATTTCAACTCGGCGGCGGGCGACGCGAGCATCGTGCTCCGGCTGAAGGAGGACTATGACGGGGCGGAGCCGGCGCCGAGTTCGGTGGCGGCGATGAATTTGCTGCGGCTCGGGGCGCTGGGGCGCGACGAGGCCCGGCGCGAGCGCGGGGTGCGCTGTCTCGAGGCGTTTCGCGCGACCTGGAGCCGGACGCCGCACGGCCTGCCCCAGATGTTGTGCGCGCTGGAGCTGGCGCTGGAAGTCCCGCGGCAGGTGGTGTTGGCGGGCGACCCGGGGGCGGATGATTTTCGGGCGCTGGCGGCGGTGCTGCAGGAACGCCTCGGCCCGGGGCGGGCGGTGGTGGCGGTGACGGACGACGCCGACCGTGCGTGGTGGGCGGCGCGGGCGCCGGAGATGGCGGCGATGCGGCCGATGGACGGGAAGGCGACGGCGTATGTGTGCGAAGCGGGGGCCTGCCAGGCGCCGGTGACGGATCCGGCGGCATTGCGGGTGCTGCTGGCCGGGGGGGCGGCGCTTTAAGGGTTGCGAATGCGCGGCGGGAGAAATCACCTCTTTGGGCACCCCCGTGAAAATTCTCACCGTTGACGACGATGCCGTTTCCCGCGCCGTATTGCGCCAGGCCCTTCATCGGCTGAACCATGACATGATCGAGGCGGAGGATGGCGAGCAGGCGTGGGAGAAATTGCAGGCGGAGCCGGTGCGGGTGGTCGTGAGCGACTGGATGATGCCGCGGTCCGACGGGCTTGAGTTGTGCCGGCGCATCCGGGCGGGGCGGGCCAAGGACTATACGTATTTCATTTTGCTCACGAGCCGGGACGCGACCGAGGCGAACCAGCGTGCCGCCGCCGACGCGGGGGTGGACGATTTCCTGACCAAGCCGCTCGACCTGCCGGAGCTGTGGACGCGGCTGCGGGTGGCCGAGCGTATCCTGGGTTACACGACGCAGGTCCGGCAACTCGAGGAGCTCCTGCCGATCTGTTCCTACTGCAAGAAAATCCGCGATGACCAGAATTATTGGCAGCAGATGGAGGGCTACATCAACGAGCGCACGGGGAGCGAATTCAGCCACTCGGTGTGCCCCGACTGTTACACGAGCGTGATTGTGCCCCAGCTCGCGGAAATCAAAGCGGCGACCGCGCCGCGAACGCCGCCTCACGGTGAACGACCCCACTGAGAGCATTCACCGGCTGGAGGAGAAGATCGCCTATTTGGAGCGGCATGTGACCGCGCAGGACAAGGCGATGCTCGAAATGTCCGACGCCCTCAAGCGGTTGAGCCGCGAGGTGAAGATGCTGCGCGAGCGCGAGGCGGGCGGGGGGGCGGGCGGGGGTGGCGAGGAGAGTGCGGCGGAGGAACGCCCGCCGCACTACTGAGGTCGCGCTCAGAACGACGCGGTGAGTTCCTGTTGGTGGCCGGGGTCGAGGATCTGCGAGCCGAGCGCGGTGCATTCGACGGAATCGTTTTTGTACAGCTTGAAGCCGACGGGCCCGGTGGCATCGCTGGTTTCCCAGCGCCATTTGCCGATGGAGACGAACTGCAGCGGGACCCCTTTTTCCCAGCTGAGGCCGGGACCCTCGCCCCGGATGAACAGCCGGTTGCCGATGCCGATGTAGGCCGTGACCACGAGGCGCGTGGCCCCGTCGGAGGTGAGGACGCGTTCGGCGAGTTCGGCGGATTGCGGCGCGGGGGTGTCGTCCATTTCGAGTCCCAGTCCGGGCTCGGGTTCTGCGTCGGGCTCGACTTTTTTCGCGGCGCGTTTTCGGAATGATTTGGGTTCCTCGTCATCCGCGGCGGCGGATTCTGCTGCGGGCTCGGGAGCGTCGGGCTCGGGAGCGGCGGGTTCGGGAACGGTTGGCTCGGCGACGGGTGCGGGTTCCGGCGCGGGTGCGGCGGGCTCGGGTGCGGCGGGTTCGGGAACGGTTGGCTCGGCGACGGGTTCGGGTTCCGGCGCGGGTGCGGAGGGCGCGGGTGCGACGGGCTCGGGAACGGCGGGTTCGGGAACGGTTGGCTTGGCGTCGGGTGCGGGTTCAGGCGCGGGTGCGACGGGCGCGGGAGCGGCGGGTTCGGGAACGGTTGGCTCGGCGACGGGTGCGGGTTCCGGCGCGGGAGCGACGGGTTCGGGAGCGGCGGGGATGGCGGGTGCGGCTGCGGGCTCCGGCGTTTCGGCGGCGGCGGGGACGGGGAAAGGGTCGGAGGTCTGCGGCGCGCCGGGGGTCACCTCGGGAATGGGTTCGAGGAGGATTGGCCCGGGTTCCTCGACGGGCGACGGAGTCTCGGGTGCGGACGGCGGCGCGACCGATTCAACGACGGGTGCGGGAGTGTCTTCGGGCGCGGGTTGCTCGCGGCGGGGTTTGCGCGGGCGTTTGGGCGGATGGGCGGTGCCTTCCGTGGCTGGCGGGACCACCGGCGGGAGGTCGGCGGGAGGAGGCGCAGGCGACGCCGCGGAGGGTTCGGCGAGGGCGGCGGCGAGGGGGGCAGTCAGGACGGATGCGGCGGCGAGGGCGCGTTCGATGCGCTCGGCGGCGGCGGTAACTTGGGCATCGAGTGCGGTCGTCGCGGCGGCGTTGGCCGTAGAGAATGCCGCGACGGAATCGGCGGTGGCGGTGGAGAACGCCGTGAGTGCGGTCGCGGTGTCCGCCGCGATGGTGCGGCCGGCGGCGGCGAGTTTTTCGTCCAGCTCGGCGGTGCCGCGGGTTTGGGCGCGGGCGAGGGCTTGCTCGGCCTCGACGGTCGCGACGGACAAGGACTGTTCCGCGCGGGCGGCCGCCTGGCTGATCGAGGCGGCGGCGGTTTCGGCGGCTTGGGTGATCGCGCTGGCGGTGGTCGCGGTGGCGGTGGCGGTCGCAGCGGTGAGCTGGGCGAGAGCGTCGCTGGCGGCGCGTTCGGCGGTGCCGGATACGGCGGCGAGGTTTTTCTGCGCGGAAGCTTCGAGCCTGGCCCAGTCGGCGGCGGATTGGGCGAGCTTATCGGAGATGGATTCGAGGCGGTCGCTCTCGGTGGAGCGGAGGGCGGCGAGTTCTTTTTCGAGCTCGTCCTTTTCGGTGTCGTTGGCGGCGGCGAGCTGCGCCTGAAACTCCGCAATTTTTTCCGAAAGTTTCTGCGGGAGGTGTTCGGCGTGGCGGAGGTTCTTGAGGGAGAGTTCGGCGATTTCGTGGAGGCCGTTGGCGGCGATGCTGATTTGCTCGGCGGAGGAACCGATTGTGCGGGCGAGGGCTTCGAGGGCGCGCTGGCGATCGTCGAGTGTTTCGTTTTTTGCGCGCTCGTAGCGGGCGATGAGGGGCACGAGGCCGAAGATGACCCCGAGGATCAGGCAGATGACGATCGCAAAGATCCGGGTGTCGGGGAACGGCCGAGGGGATCCCCACGCGATGGCACCGGCGGCGCCAATAAAGGCGAGATCGGCGACGATAAAGATCCACGTCGGCAGTGGGGTGGGTTGATCGGAGGGCGTCATAGGATACGGCAGAGCCGCCGGCGCGGCGCTTTTCCTGTGGGCAGCGACGCGGGTGCAGCGGAAAGTTTGTGCGACGCACCGGAGGAGATTTCAACTCCGGAGTGCAGGGGGAGAGTTTTGGTTTCCCTTGGAGGTGAGAGGCTGTCATCGCCGAGGCCATCTTCATGGAATTTCCCCATTTTTTGCGGATCGAGCGGGAGGGCGGCGGAGGCTCCCGGCATTACGTGGTCCACACCAACGATCCGAAATTTTCGATGGAGTTGCTGCCCGACGCCACGGCGCCGGACAAAATCGGCAAAGGTATTATCAAGCGGGTGTGCGTACCGAATTCGTGGGCCGGAGATTACGCCAGCTCCGCAAAATTCATCGCCGCGGCGCAGGAGTTTTTCGGGAAATCGTTTGGCGACCCCGTCACCAAGGCCCAGACGTTTTCTGCGGAGACGCGACGGTTTCAGGCGTAGGGGCGGGTTGACGTTCGGCCGTGAACGCAGGCGGGCGTCGTCGCCGGCCGATGCGCGCGTCCTCAGGGATGGGTCAAGGCGGCGCGGTAACCGGCGTCGAACTCCGCGGGCGTCAGGGTGCCGTTGCCGTGAGGATCAAATTTTCTGAAGGCTTCCGGCGACAGGTAGCCGGCTTCGGCGGCGGAGAGCCGGCCGTCGTGATCCGCGTCGAGCAGGGCGAAGGCTTTGGCCAGCGAATCGCTGAGTTCGGAAAATTCGATGCGACCGTTTTGATTCCGGTCAACCCAGCCCACCTGCTCCATCACGATGAAGAGCTCGTAGTCGAGGAAGGAGAGGAAGTCGTCGCGGTCGATATCGGCGATATAAAACAGGGAGCGACGCACGTCCATGAATTCTCGGACGCTGAGGCAGCCGTCCCGATCGGTGTCGGCGCGGAGAAAGGTGTCCTGCGCGATGGCACTGCCCTGGAGCTCCGTCGCGTCGATCAAGTTGTTGGCGTTCTTGTCCGCGATGCGGAACAGGGCGAACGAGGCGGCGTCCCATTCGGCCACGCTGATCGCCTGGTTGTCGGAGGTATCGAGCGCGGTAAAGGCGGTCCTGAGCTGGACGGCAGTGGGAAAGGCGTGGGCGGCGGGCACAAGCAGCGCCAGCAGGGACGCCGCGCGGAGGGTGGAGCGCATGGCGCGGTCAGGCTCAGGATTTCCGGGCGCTCTTCCAGAGCACATAGGCGCGGTGATCCCGGTCCAAAGGGGCCGCCTGCGCGGTGCGGCCGCGGCTGGCCGCCGCGGGTGGGGTGGCGGTGGCCGGGGCGGTGTTCGGGCGCGCCCCGCAGGCCGCGAGGCCCAGACGACCGCCGAGCGGATCGGGGCTGACGGCCTGCAGGGCGGCGACCAGGGCGGCGGTGCGCTCATCGGTTTTTTTCGACGCGGCCAGCAGGGGCTGGGAAGCGGCGAAAAAACCGATGAGCGCGAAGTGGAGCAGGGGAAGGCGCGTCTGCATGAGTGAAGGGTATACGAACGGGGTTCGGTTTGCATCGGTAACGCTACGCCGTCGATTACGCAGGCCCGCTGCGTAGTGGCCGCCCCGGCCCCTACAACCGGCGCCAGACCATCCCGCAGAGCGAGAGGAGGAATCCGACGCGCACGGCGCCCTCGAGCGTCAGGATCACGAGGGTCCATTTCCTCGGGCGGCCGCGCCGCAGGGAAAAACCGAGGCCCGAAACCACGAGAAGGCCGATGGCGTGGACGCGACCGAGCGGCGTCACGAGGAGCACGATCATCCAGAGCCAGTAGCCGAGGATCGCGGTGCTCCAGAAGAACGCGGTGACTTCACCGAGGCCGAGCGAGCGCGGATCCGCGTGGCGGGCGATCTGTTTGATGCCGAGGTAGCGTTCGCTGAGCACGAGCTGCACGACCTCAAAGACGAGGAAGATAGGGGCGAGCAAGATCAGCGTGGTCACGGTGGAAACGACTAGGGGCCGGGCGCGGTTTGGCAACCCGGAGGGAGCGGGCCGCGGGCCGTCGGTGGGTGCGGGTGCCGCAGCGCGTCAGGCATTTGACGTTGAGAAGGCGGCGCTGAAATCGGCGGGCGCGAACGGGTGGCGGCAGTGAATTTGCCGGTAAGGGAGCCTGGGTCGCAGGCGACGCGGGCGATGATGGCGGCGCCGCATTCGTGCGCGACGTCGAGACGTTCGGCGGCGGGTTTCTGGTCGAAGCGATGGTAGATCACCGGCCCAGCGTCGATCCGGCCGCCGCGCCTAAGGTCGATGAGGGAGTTCTGATCGTGCTCGGCAGGGGAGAGGCCGATGAGGCCGACGGGGCCCTCGCGCTGGAGTTCGAGGCGGTCGGTGCGGAGGTGGGCGCAGTGCTCGGCGAGGCGATCACCCTCGCGGACTCGCCGCCCGCAGGGGCGTAGTTCGTCGAGGCGATTGTGGGGGGGGGCGGGTTTTTGTAGGCCGCCTGCTTGCAGGCGCTGCAGGAGCGCGAGCAAGCTCGCAGCCTACAGGGGAGAGCGCGCGAGCAAGCTCGCAGCCTACGGGGAGAGCGCGCGAGTAAGCTCGCAGCCTACGAGGGAGCGCGCGCGAGTAAGCTCGCGGCCGACGGGGGGAGCGGGTGGGTGAAAATGGGCGAGCGGATGGGGGCCGGCGGGCGGCAAGGTGCCGGGGTTCGTCGTCGGGAACGGGCATGGCGGAGACAAGTATGCCTGGTAGGCCGATTACCCAGGCGTGGACAGCGTCGTCGATTGCGGCGATGGCGGAGGCGCCCATCCGGGAGGGGGCGGCGCGGACGGGCTGTCCGATGGACAAGCTTTACGCGACCGAGGAGCGCGAGGGAGACACGCGCGCGAACGGCGGCGAGGTGCCGGGGATCGCGCGGGAGGCGTTGAGTGTATTTTCGCGCGAGGAGTGGACGTCGGCGAAGCGAGCGACGATGTTCGATGCGTGGGTGGTGGCGGCGCGGAAGCCGTCGGACGGGAGCGGGAGTGTCCTGCGGTGAGTCCGCGGTAGCGCCGCTATTGCGTCGCCGGGCCGGATGACATCCGCCGAAGCGGTAGGATTTTCGTTGGCTCAGTCGGGAGCGTTTGCGGTGCAGGGAGCGCAACGCAGGGGTGCGCGGCGTGAAGGCGGGTGCCGCCGCTTTTTTCTCCGCCCCGTTTGGTCAACGTGAAATCCGCCGCCCCGCGTTGGTCAAACTCCGGTTAGACGATGGCTCGCGTATCCGGTGAGCCAAGTCCGACAGCACCGTGACCTGGCGGGCGACGAGCGGCGGCCCATCCTCAGGATGATCGAGCAGGGCGCGCCCGAGGCGGGGCAGTTCCTCCCTCCGCTTGGGCGGCATCAGGTTCATCCGACGCGTGGCCCGTGGGGTTGGGCCGGCATCGACTTCAGCATCGCCGGCCCACCACAGACATCCGGCCCGCTGCACCGCATTGCCGATTTTCTGGTCGCGGCGATTCTGACTGCGGCGGCCTCTGTTTGTTCGTGCAGGAGAGGGACGGCATTTCGTTCCGGAGGTTGATGGTTTGACCGGGGACGCTTTGAAGACACTGCCAGCTCCCGATACTCTTCGCCCAACTCCCCAGGCGACCGCAAACGCCCAACGCGGACGTTCGTGTGACGCAGCAGCCGTCATGCAACCTTGGCCCCATGCGCTGCGGCGAACTCGCTCCGCGGTCGGGCCGGCTGATTCCTGCCGCCACCTGGCCCGCCACCAGGCAGCCAGCGCGCCCGCTCGAGGAATCGCCGCGCAGGGGGCGTTGGTCGGGTGGCGGCGGGGCGTGGTGCGCAGGGCGGACGGAAGGCCTCCCTGCATCGCGGTCAGATTTTGTCCGGGGTCACTTCGCTCGTCTCGCCGTTGAAGCGCACGGTGACTTTTTCGGGGGTCTGGGAGGTGAGGCGGTAGGCGGTGACACGGCCGTTTTTCCACGCGAGGTCGACGGTGAGGCCGCCGCGGGCGCGGAGGCCGCGGGCTTCGCCTTCGGGCCACGCGGACGGGAGCGCGGGGAGGAGGTCGATTTCGCCGGCGTGGCTTTGGAGGAGCATTTCGGCGATGCCGGCGGTGGCGCCGAAGTTACCGTCGATTTGGAAGGGCGGGTGGGCGTCGAAGAGATTGGGATACGTGCCGCCGCCTTTTTTCATGTCGATGCCGGTGGCGGTGACGGGGGCGAGCTGGGTGCGGAGGATTTTTTCGCAGCGGTCGCCGTCGCGGAGGCGGGCCCAGAGGTTGAGTTTGTAGGCGATGCTCCAGCCGGTGCCGGCGTCGCCGCGGGTTTCGAGGGATTGGCGGGCGGCGGCGGCGAGGTCGGGCGAGCGGCGCGGGGAAATTTCGTGGCCGGGATAGAGGCCCCAGAGGTGCGAGACGTGGCGATGGGTGGGTTCGGCTTCCCGATATTCTTCGAGCCACTCCAGGATGCGGCCGTCGGAGCCGATGCGGGTGGGGGCGAGGCGGCCGCGTTGCGCGGCGAGTCCCGCGGTGAAGGATTCTTCGGCGGCGAGGCCGAGAATTTTGGCGGACTCGATGGTGGCGTCGAAGAGGTAGCGGATGAGCTGCTGGTCAAGGGTGGGACCCAGGCACACGTTAGCGCGTTTGCCGTTAGGGAGGAAAAACGCGTTTTCGGGCGAGTTGGAGGGAGCGGTGACGAGCCATTTATTCTTGGGCTCTTCGATGAGGAGATCGGCGTAGAATTGCGCGGAGCCCTTGAGGATCGGGTAGGCCCGGGCGAGAAATTTTTTGTCCCTGGTGAAGAGCCAGTGATCCCAGAGGTGTTGGCAGAGCCAGGCGGAGCCGCTGTTGGCGGAGCCCCAGCTGGCGGCTTCGCCGGGGGCGGTGAAACCCCAGGGGTTGGCGAGGACGTGGGCGACCCAGCCGCGGGCGCCGTAGTAGTTTTGGGCGGTGACGGCGCCGGGTTTTTGCAGCGACTCGATGAACGCGAAGAGGGGCTGCGCGAGATCGCCGAGGCCGCAGACTTCGGCGGGCCAGTAGTTCATCTGAAGGTTGACGTTGAGGTGCCAGTCGGCGTTCCACGGGGCCTGGATTTCCTCGGCCCAGAGGCCCTGGAGGTTGGCGGGGAAGCCGCCGGGGCGCGACGACGAGATGAGGAGGTAGCGGCCGAAATCGAAGAAGAGGGCGGCGAGGCCGGGATCGGCGGCGCCGGCGTGGAGGGCGGCGAGGCGGGCGGGCGTGGCGAGGGCGGCGGTGGCGGGGGAGGTGGAGCCGAGGCGGAGGGCGACGCGGTTGAAGTAGCGTTGGTAGTCGGCGAGGTGGGCGGCGCGAAGGGCGGTGAAATTTCTTCCGGCGGCGCGGGTGAGATCGTCGTGGGCGGCGGCGGCGGGGTCGTCGTCGCGGCGGTTGGCGAAGGAGCGGATGTCGGTGATGGCGGTGAGGAGGAGGACGACCTGGGTGGCGTCGCGGATTTGGAGTGTGGTGGCGGTGGAGGAGAGATCCCCGCTGGGCATGAGCGCGCGGAGGCGGGCGGCGTAGCGGACCCCGGTGTTGGTGCCGTCGGCGGAATTTTTTCCGTCGGGGAGTTGGCCCGTCATGAGGAGGCGGTCGGGGCCATCCGAGGTGGTGGTGAAACGCTCGGGACGATCGAGGGCGACGTCGAAGGCGAGGGCGCCGGGCTGGTCGGCGGTGAGGCGGACGACGAGGACATCGTCGGGACCGCTGACGAAGACTTCGCGGGTATAGGTGACGTCGCCGAGGCGGTAGGAGACGCGGGCGATGGCGGTCTCGAGGTCGAGTTCGCGGCGGTAGTCGGCGGGCTGGGCGTCGGCGGGGACGTTGAGGAATTTGAGGTGGAGGTGGCCGAGGGTTTGGTAGGAGCCGTAGGGGGTGTTGGCGCCGCGGGCGCGGGCGGAGCCGGGACCGGCGCAGGTGAAGTGTTGGTTCACGAGGGCCTCGGCCTCGGCGTTTTTGCCCTCGAGGAGGAGGCGGCGGATTTCCGGGAGCGATTGGGCGGCGTCGGGGCGGTCGGCGTTCTGGGGCGAGCCGGACCAGAGGCCGGCCTCGTTGAGGACGATGCGTTCTTCGGCGATGCCGCCGAAGACCATGGCGCCGAGGCGGCCGTTGCCGAGCGGGGACGATTCGGTGAAGTGGGCGGCGGGTTTCGCGTGCCAGATGAGATGCTCGGGGGAGGCGCGGAGCGCAGACGCGACGAGGGCGGCGAAGGCGAGGAGAGCGATCAGGGCGGGGCGCGGGAAAAGGAGGCGGGGCGAAGTCATGCGAGAGCCGCGAGGGAGCAGGGAAAGCGCGGTGAGGTCAACGCGCCCGGGCTGGGTGGGTCGGGGGCGTTGGGGCGGATCGTCGGCGGTGGGGAAACCGCCGCTCCGTCAATAGCCCACGGCCTTGGCGTCGCCTTTGCGGGGGTCGGCGGCGCCGAGGCGGAGACGGGTCTGGGGATCGACCATGATCGTCTCGCCGTCGCCTTGGTAGGCGCCTTCATAGCTGGTGCGCTCTTTGAAGGTGTGGCCGAGTTTTTTTAGGATGGCGGCGGTGTCGGCGCTGAGGCCGTTGCGCTCGTAGCTGAGGGAGTCGGGCATCCACTGATGGTGGATCCGCGGGGATTCGACGGCCTGAGTGGCGCTCATACCGAAATCGATCACGTTGCTCACGACTTGGAGGACGGTGTTGATGATGGTGGGGCCGCCGGGGCTCCCGGTGACGAGGAACAGCTGGCCGTCTTTCAGAACAATGGTGGGTGTCATGGAGGAGAGCGGGCGCTTGCCGGGGACGATGGCGTTGGCCGGGCCCTGGAGGAGGCCGAACATGTTTTTTACGCCGACCTTGGCGGTGAAGTCGTCCATTTCGTTGTTCATCAGAATACCGGTGCCGGGAATGGTGACGCCGCTGCCGTAGGCGCCGTTGAGCGTGTAGGTGTTGCTCACGGCGTTACCGGCGGCGTCGACGATGGAGAAGTGGGTCGTTTCGGTCGTTTCGGCGTAGAGGTGGGCGCGGGGCGTGGGGAGATTCGTCAGCTTCACGGGGCCGAGGCCGGGCTCGATTTTTTCGGACGGGGTCGCGCGGGAGGGGGAGAAGTTGGCCATGCGTTTTTTCAGGTAGGCGCGGTCGAGGAGTTGGGCGGTCGGCACGGTGACGAAGTCGGGATCGCCAAGGTATTCGGCGCGGTCGCGGAAGGCACGGCGCATGACCTCGGTGAAGAGGTGGTATTTCGCGGCGGAGGTCGGGCCCATCGCGGCGAGGTCGAAGGGTTCGAGCATGGCGAACATCTGGAGCAAGGCGATGCCACCGGAGCTGGGCGGGGGCATCGTGATGATGTCGTAGCCGCGATAGGCGCCGCGGAGGGGCGTGCGTTCGGCGACGCGGTAGGCTTTCAGGTCGGCGAGGGTGATGTGGCCGCCGTTTTTCTCCATGGCGGCGGCGATGCGACGGGCCGTCTCGCCCTCGTAGAACTCGCGCGGACCGTGTTGCTGGAGGCGGGCGAAGGTGGCGGCGAGGTCGGGCTGTGGCCAGAGGTCGCCGGTTTTCCAGTAGGCGCCGCCGTTGAGGTAGATTTTTTTCGATTCGTCGAACTGGCCGAGGAGTTTGGCGTAGCTGCGGAGCCCGGCGGCGGTGGCCTGGGAGACGACGTGGCCGTCGGCGGCGAGGCGGCGGGCGGGTTCGCAAACGTCGGACCAGGTGAGTTTGCCGGAGCCGTATTTCTGGAGGGCGAGGGCGAAGCCGGCGACGGAGCCGGGGATGCCGCTCGCGCGCCAACCGACCGTGGAGGAGGCGGGGCCACTGAGGACGTGGCCGTCGGGACCGAGATACATGTCGCGGGAGGCGGACGCGGGGGCGGTCTCGCGGTAGTCGAGGGCGACGGCGCGGCCGTCGGCGAGGCGAATGAGCATGAAGCCGCCGCCGCCGATGTTGCCGGCGAAGGGATAGACGACGGTGAGGGCGAGGCCGGTGGCGACGGCGGCGTCGACGGCGTTGCCGCCGCGCCGGAGCATGTCCAAGCCGGCGAGCGAGGCGAGTTCGTGGGCGGAGGTGACAAGGCCGTGTTCGGCCTCGACCGGGGAGCGTTGGGCGTGGGTGGCGGGCGCGACGACCAAGGCGAGCGACGTGAGGGCGATCCAGAGGGGGGCGAGGTGGGGACGAAGCATGGCGGCACGGTGGCACGGTTTGCGGACGGAACGCAAATCCGGGCCGGAGACGGGCGACCACGGGATCAGGGAATGGTCGAGTGATGGTTGTTATTTACGCAGGTTGTCACTTGTTTGTGACGAGAACCCGGACATGGTGGGCCCGGTATGAACTCCCCTACACCCACTACCACGGACGCACATCGCGCCGTGTTTCGACGAGTCCCGGCGGCGACCACAGCGGTGCTCGCCTTGATTATCGCAGGCGTCTCGGCGCCTTTGTCGGCCCAGACTGCTCCCGCCGTGACCCAGGATCCGATCAAGATGGAGGCGTTTGTTTCGACCGGCACGCGCTTCAACGACCGCACCGTCATCGAATCGCCCGTGCCGATCGATGTCATCACGCGCGCCGAGATGGAACAGGGCGGCTACACCGAAGTGTCGCAGATGCTGCAGTCGTTGGTGCCTTCGTTCAATTTTCCGCGTCCCTCCCTCACCGACGGCACGGATCATATCCGGCCGGCGACGTTGCGCGGGTTGGCGCCCGACCAAGTGCTGGTGCTGGTGAACGGCAAGCGCCGCCACAGCAGCGCGCTGGTCAACGTCAACGGCTCGATCGGCCGCGGCTCGGTGTCGGTGGATTTCAACGCGTTCCCGTCTTCGGCGGTCGAGCGCATCGAAGTGCTGCGCGACGGCGCTTCGGCGCAATACGGCTCCGACGCGATCGCGGGCGTGATCAATGTCATCCTGCGCAAAGATGGGGGTTGGGGCTTTGACGCGACCTATGGGGCGACGAAGGAAGGCGACGGGCGGGATTTGAAGCTGTCGGCTTTTGCGGGCACCAAACTGGGCGGCAAGGGGGCGTTGTTTGTGACGGCGTATTCGCGCACGCACAGCCCGACGAGTCGCGGGGCGGATGATACGCGCCAGCAGTATTTCGGCGCCAATGCGGCGGGCGCGAAAGTCGCGGCCTCGGGCAATTTTGGGGCGGGCACGGGCCTGAGCGCGGCGAACGGCACGTTGGATTCGCGGGAGTCTTCGGTGAACCGCTACAACCACCGCTTCGGCGACCCGCGGGCGCGGGAAGAGGGCGTGTTCGTCAACGGCGAGACGCCGTTGGCGGGTTACACGGCCTACTTCTTCGGCGGCGCTACGCGGCGCCACGGGGAAGGCGCGGGCTTCTTCCGCCGCGCCGCGGACGACCGCACGGTGCGCTCGATCTATCCGGACGGCTTTCTGCCGGTCATCCAGTCCAACGTGACCGACTTGTCGGTAGGGGGCGGCCTAAAGGGCAAGCTCGACGGGGGCTGGGGGATGGACGTGAGCACGGCCCTCGGGTCGAACGCGATCGCCTACACGATCGCGGAGACGGCCAACGTGACGCTGGGCAGCGCAAGTCCCAAGAGTTTCTACGCTGGCACGCTCACGAACAAGCAAAGCACGACGAATCTCGACCTGACGAACGAGTTCAAGACGGGATTGCCCAAGGCGCTGAAAGTCGCGCTTGGCGGCGAGTTCCGCCATGAGCATTACAGCATCCGCCCCGGCACGCCCGACTCCTACCGGGACGGCGGGGTGCGCATTCTCGACGGCCCGAACGCGGGTAACCAGGGTGCGCCCGGCTCGCAAGTGTTCCCCGGTTTCCGGCCGAGCGACTCCGGCACGCATACGCGCGACGCCTATGCATTTTATGCCGATCTGGAGCAGGAGCTCACGGAGCAGTGGCTCGTTTCCGCCGCCGGCCGCTTCGAGGACTATAGTGATTTCGGCAACAAGAGCACGGGTAAGATCGCTACGCGTTTTGCGATCACGAAGCCGTTCGCGATTCGGGCGTCGGTCAGCACCGGGTTCCGCGCGCCGCATTTGGCGCAGCAGTGGTTCAGTTCGACGGCGACGAATTTCATCGGCGGCGTGCCGTTTGAGAACAAGACCTTCCCGGTGAGCGATCCGGTGGCGAAGGCCCTGGGCGCGAAGCCCCTCACGCCGGAGACGTCGCTCAACCAGAGTATCGGCCTCACTTGGCATCCGGTCGATGCGTTTACGGCGAGCGCCGACGTCTACCGCATCGACATCGACGACCGCATCGGTCTGTCGTCAAACTTTACGGGAGCCGCCGGCAGTCCGTTTTTGAACTACCTCGCGGCGCAGGGGCTCGTCGGCACGACGGGCGGACGGTTCTTCACCAATGCGGTGGATACCCGCACGTCGGGCGTCGATCTGAATTCGCGTTACGCGTTTCGGCTCAGCAACGGCGCGAAGGTCACGCTCACGGCCGGGGCGAATTTCAACAAGACGGAGGTGACGCGGACGAAGCCCACGCCGCCGCAGCTTGCGGCGGTGGGGATCACGACCCCGCTTTATGACCTGACGGAGCGCCTCCGGATGGAGAAGGGTCAGCCGAAGGACATCGTCAATCTTTCGGCGACGTATGATCTGCGGAAGTGGTCGTTCCTCGCGCGCACCGTGCGCTACGGCGAAGTGCAGGCGGTGCAGTTCTCCAGCGCGACGCCGGCGCAGATCGCCGCGCTCACGCCCGGCTACTCGACCTACCTGATGCCCACCGATCCGGTGGGCGCCAACAGCCAGATCGTACAGCGTTACGCGCCGAAGTGGATCACCGATCTTGACGCGACGTATCGCTACTCGAAACAGCTCACGTTCTCCGTCGGGGTGAACAACGTGGCGAACGTAATGCCGCACAAAACGATCGGTTCGACGGTCGCGGGTGGCACGGTGTTCAACGGCGGGGACAACGCGGGCAGCCTGCCCTACCTGCTGAATCCGACGCCGTATGGTTTCAACGGCGCGTTCTATTATACCAAGGTCAGCTACAAGTTCTGAGCCAACCGGTGAAGCCGGTCGATCGCCGCAGGGCGATGGTGGCGCGAAGCGCGGGGCCTCAGGGCCCCGCGCTTTTTTGTCGGCGGAATCCGGTTTAAACTCGGCCGGGTGCTTCGCGCGCGGCGGACCGCCCGGCTGCTTTCCGTCGACTGCACCCTCGGCTACGAGGTGCAGGGGCCTAGGGCGAATTTCACGTTTAACAACCTCGCGAGCCGCGACCCGTTCCAACACGTCTTGGACGAAAGCATCCGGCGGTCGCCCGATCTTCCGACCGCGGAGCGGCCGGCGCCGTCGGCGGGCAACCGGGTGTTCCGGGTCGAGGTTCCGGCGGGGCCGTTGGCGGTGGACGAACGGACGCCGGTGGACGAAGCGGCGGGGGGCTGATGCCGGGAGACGGGTCGCTCAGAGCGCCACGTCTTCGTAAATCGCGGCGACGGTCATGGCCTGCTTGATGGAGCGGAACTCGATGAGCGACTCGGGGGCGGTGAAGATTTCGCCCTGCCAGGTGGTGGCGCGGCGGAAAAAGGACCCCTCGCGGCGGTCCTAGGCGACGAGGACGTAGTCCTCCAGGGCCTGAACGTGGAGGTCGTTTATCTTTTTCTCGCGGCGGTCGATGGTCTCGGTTGAGGGCGAGAGGACTTCGACGATCGGGGTCGGGAGGAGCACAAACTGCGGTTGGACGCCTCTGGGGTGGCACGAGACCACGACGACGGGGTAGTAGAAAATATCCTCGCGGGAGGCTGCGAGGCGGACCGTGACGGATTCAATTAAAATTCGGTGCGGGCGCGCCGCGCAGCCTGTCGCGGAGTGCGGCCAGGATATTTCCGGCGATCGGATTGCGCGGGGTGCTGGCGCCGCTCAGGGCGTAGATCTCGCCGCCGATGGATTCTTGGCGCGCGTCGCTGGTCTCTGCGGAGGCGAGGTAGTCGGCGACGGACATCGGGAGAAAGCGGCCGGCCGTCATGGCGGCGGAGCGCAGCGAGCGGGAGGCCGAATTCAAGTCGCGCTCCGGCGGGCGGGCGCGCGGCGCGAGGGCGCTCTTTTTTTTGAGGGGGCGACGTGCCTTGTTTCAAACCAAACGGCGGTTGGAAACCGCCGCTCCGGGGGAGGGGCGGTCCGGCGATCGGGCGCTGGCGGGGCGTTTACGGCGCCGGCTCGAGGCGCGCGATGCGCTCGCGGAAGAGCAGATACAGGGCGCCGTCCGGGCGACGTGCCTTGTTTCAAACCAAACGGCGGTTGGAAACCGCCACTCCGGGGGAGGGGCGGTCCGGCGATCGGGCGCTGGCGGGGCGTTTACGGCGCCGGCTCGAGGCGCGCGATGCGCTCGCGGAAGAGCACATACAGGGCGCCGTCCGGCCCACCGATCACGTGGCGGATGCGGTTGCTGTCCGTCTCGCCCTTGAAGATGACTTCCTGGCTCACGAGTTTGTTGCCTTTGAGCTCGAGGCGGCGCAGCTCCTTCGCGGCGAGCGACGCGACGAACAGGCTGTTTTTCCATTTCGGGAAGAGATCGCCCGCGTAGAAACTCGCGCCGCACGGCGCGATCGACGGCAGCCAGTAGGTCACCGGTTGCTCCATACCTCCCTTGGCAGTGCCCTCGCTGCCCGGCATCGGGGTGCCCGGGTAATCCATCCCGTAGGTGATGACAGGCCAGCCGTAGTTGCGACCGGGCAGGACGAGATTCGCCTCGTCACCGCCGCGCGGGCCGTGCTCGAGGTCGTAGAGATCGCCGGTGCCCGAATGCAGCGCGAGGCCCTGCGGGTTGCGGTGGCCGTAGCTCCAAATCGAGGGGTAGGCTTTGGGGTCCTTCGCAAACGGATTGTCGGCGGGCACGGTGCCGTCGTCCTTCAGGCGGTGAACCTTGCCCATTACGACGCCGAGGTTCTGGGCGTTGGCGCCCGTGCCGCGGTCACCGATGGAGAAGAACAGGTGGCCTTGGCCGTCGAACGCGATGCGGCCGCCGAAGTGGTTGCCGCCGCCGGGGTACATTTCCATGGGGGCCTGGAAAATCGTCTGCTGCTCCACGAGGGTGTTTCCCTTGATTTTTCCACGGATGATCCGCGTGAGGCTGACCGGCTTGCCTTCGCGGGTCTGCGGATCGCTAAAGGCGAAATAGACCCAGCCGTTCTTCGCGTAGTCGGGATGCGGCACGACATCGTAGAGCCCGGCCTGGCCGCCGGTATCGACGGCCGGCAGGCCGAGGAGCGGGCGCGCGGCGCGCTTACCCTTGTCGATCAGGTAAGCGTAGCCGAGCTTCTCGGTCACGAGAGCTTTGTCGGCCCCGAGAAACGCGAGCGACCACGGTTCGATCAGATCGCCGACCCAGGTGTTGGCCTGAAAATTGTGGTGCTCGGTTTTGCCTGTGAAGGTCTCGGCCAGTTTCTCGATTTTGATCTGGCCGCGTTTGAACAGGAACTGCTGCTCGCGAATGTAGATCACCATCGAGCGGATGTCCTTGTCACTGAGCGCGGCGCCCCACGGCGGCATTTCCTTTTCCGGGTAGCCGAGCTTAATGCTCTTCGCGATGCTCTCGTCGTCATTGCCGTGGAGATACTGCTCGTTGAGCAGCGACGGCACCTTGTTGTTGGCGGGCGTCATGCCGCCCTCGAGTTTTGCGCCGTGGCAGTTGACGCAGTTTTGGGCGTAGAATTCGGCAATTTTGCCCGTGGTGCGCACGTTTTGGGCGACGGCGAGGGAAAGCGGCGCGCACGCCGCCGCGAGGTAGAAGAGGGAGGTGGGACGCATGGGGATCGGGGGAGAAAAACGGTCGGCGGGAGAGACGCAATGGTGGGTTTGCAGAATTTGCGCGTTCGTCACGACGGCCAGGGTGAGCCGGGCGGGCCGAAACGGGTGTGGGGCGGGAAGTGCAAGCCGAAGTTTTCCGCGAGGACGGCGAGGAGTTCGTCGGGCGTGGTGAGGAGGCGTTTCTCGGCGCGGCCGTCGGCGTAGCGGATAGTGAATTCGTGGTTGAGCAGCGCGTAGCGGCAGTCGATGCCGGCGCGGGCGGCGGTGAGGTTCAGGCGGAAACGCGATTGCGGGTGCGTGCTGGTGAACCAGTTGCCCAGCTCGAAGTCGATCGTGGGCACCGGATCGAGGGAGAATTGGTAGACATCCACCCACGTTCCGTCGTGGAGCGTTTGGTGGACGACCAGGGCGCCGCGTTGCAGGAGGCGGCGAGGCTCGATGGAGCCGCCTTGTTCGCGGTCGAATTCTAGGGCGAGCGGCGTGATGAGCGAACGGCTGCCAAAGCCCACGTCCGCGATCAGGGCGCGGTCGTCGAAGTCAACCCGGAGCACCATGTGGAGGAGCGCGGTGCTGACCTCGACGGGGACCTGCCAGCGCACGCGGGCGATGAGCTGGGTCACGCGAAAACCGAGGGTGCGGAGCACGTCGCGGAGGAGGGCGTTTTGCTCGAAGCAGTAGCCGCCGCGGCCGGCGTGGACGAGTTTCTGTGCGATGGCGGCGGGCTCCAGGCTGATGGGGCGACCGAGGAGAACATCGAGGTTTTCGTAGGGGATGGCGCGCGCGTGCTGCCGGTGGATCGCCGTCAGGGTGGAGAGCGTGGCGTCGCGCGGGCCGGGGTAGGCGATCCGGGCGAAGTAGGCGTCGAGATCGGGCGTGGTCGCAGACATCCGGCGAAGTTTGCGGAGCCGGGATGAAACGCAAGGCGGGGCCCGGGGGCCAGAATCGTCGCGCCGGCGTCTCACCCGCTTGGTCCGGGCCCGCGGGCCCTGGTCCGGGTCGCCGACGCCGAGATCGCCTGCGGCAAAATCGTCGCCGGTCGGCTCGGCCGGGGCGGTCACCTGATTTGCCGGCTCAAGAAAAACGCCTGCGCTGACACCGCGCCGATCGGTACCCGGCGCGCGGGCCGCAGCTGACCCAAACTTTCTGGGACCAAAATCCTCCTGCCATGCACCGATCTCACGCTCGCTCCGGCCGAGAGTATCCGGCTCTCTGCCCTGCGCTTCAAGATCGAGGTCCGTTTCAAGCATGCCCTTCATTCGGTCGGCACCTGGGCCGATCCTTTCCGGATGCGCCCGAGGCCCCCGCTCCGCCGGTTTCAGGGCACCCCTTCCTCCGTCCCAAGTCCGCGGCCGACCGCACGGCAATCGGCCGAAAAATCGACGCCGATCAAAGCCCCAGGCCAATCGGTCTTGTCGTCCAGGGGCTCCTTGAGTTTGACGGGCGGAAGGCCCACGAATTTTTCGAGGAGTGCGCGGAACGCGGCGTCGTGCAGGGCGCCGAGTCCGGGCGGAGCCCGGTCGGGGCCCCGGTGGAAAAGGCCCGGGGAGACGTGCCGCATCGCAGCGGCGAAAAAAGAGCGGAGGCGGGGTGGCTCCGCCCGGGGGGCAGGAAGGCGACGGTGCGCTCAGCCCTTCTTCATCTGGTGTTTCACGACGTTGGCGTCCCGTTCGTCGACGGGGATGCGCATGGCGTAGAAGCTGCGATAGACGAAGACGAGGCCGACGAGGAAGATGGCGGCGCCGAGGGTGTGTTTGAGGCCCGTGGGCATTTTCACGGCGATCTCGACGGCGAGGAGGCCGAAGAGGGTGGTGAACTTGATCACGGGGTTGAGTGAGACGGACGACGTGTCTTTGAAGGGATCGCCCACGGTGTCGCCGACGACGGTAGCGGCGTGGAGCGGGGTGTTCTTCATCTTGAGTTCGACCTCGACGATTTTCTTGGCGTTGTCCCAGGCGCCGCCGGCGTTGGCCATGAAGATGGCCTGGTAGAGGCCGAAGAAGGCCAGGCCGATGAGATAGCCGATGAAGAAGAACGGGTCGAAGAACGCGAGTGAGAGGCTGAAGCAGAACACGACGATGAAGATGTTGATCATGCCGCGTTGCGCATACTGGGTGCAGATGCGGACGACCTCCTTGGAGGCCTCGATGGAGGCGGTGGCGGCGTCCAGTTTCATGTTGTCCTTGATGTAGACGACGGCGCGGTAGGCGCCGGTGACGACGGCCTGCGTGCTGGCGCCGGTGAACCAGTAGACGACGGCGCCGCCCATGAGGAGGCCCATGATCGGCTCGGGGTGGACGAGGGAGAGCTTCTCGATGGTGTCGGGGAAAAGGCCCTTCAACATCATGATGATGCCGAAGACCATGGTGGTGGCGCCGACGACGGCGGTGCCGATGAGGACGGGTTTGGCGGTGGCCTTGAAGGTGTTGCCGGCGCCGTCGCCTTTCTCGAGCTGGTGCTTCGCGTTCTCGAAGTCGGGGGTGAAGCCGAAGTCGCGTTCGATTTCCTCGGCGATGTTGGGTTTTTGCTCGAGCTGGGAGAGCTCGTAGACGGACTGGGCGTTATCGGTGACGGGGCCGAAGGAGTCGACGGCGATGGTGACGGGGCCCATGCCGAGGAAACCGAAGGCGACGAGGCCGAAGGCGAAGATGGGGGCGGCGAAGCGGAATTCGGCGGGCATCATCGCCTGAAGGGCGGCGTGTTGAGAAAAATGGTACGCGCCGAACATGAGGGTGAGGATGCAGAGGCCGGTCCAGAAGGCGGAGAAGTTGCCGGCGACGAGGCCGCTGAGGATGTTGAGCGAGGCCCCGCCCTGGCGGGAGGAGGTGACGACCTCCTTGACGTGACGGGATTCGGTCGAGGTGAAGGCCTTGGTGAACTCGGGGATGAGGGCGCCGGCGATGGTGCCGAGCGAAATGATGGTCGAGAGGATCCACCAGAGGTCGGGCTGGCTGGCGAGGTCGTGGAGGAGCGCGTAGCTGGCGGCGTAGGTGACGAGGATGGAGACGAAGGAGGTGAGCCAGACGAGGTTGGTGAGCGGTTGCTCGAGGTTAAAGTCTTTGGACCCGCCGTAGAGCAGCTTGCTGATGAGGTCGTTGACGACGTAGCTGGCGAGCGACGTCATGACCATCAGGATACGCATGGCAAACAGCCAGACGATGAGGGTGGCACAGAGGGCGGGGGCGGCGGCGAGGGCGAGGGCGAGGAAGGCGATGAGCGCCACGCCGGTGACGCCGTAGGTCTCGAAGCCATCCGCGGTGGGCCCGACGGAATCGCCGGCGTTGTCGCCGGTGCAGTCGGCGATGACGCCGGGGTTGCGGGGGTCGTCCTCGGGGAGGTTGAAGACGATTTTCATGAGGTCGGCGCCGATGTCGGCGATCTTGGTGAAGATGCCGCCGCAGATGCGGAGGGCGGAGGCGCCGAGGGATTCGCCGATGGCAAAGCCGATGAAGCAGGGGCCGGCGAGGTCCGTGGGGAGGAACTGCAGAATGCAGATCATGAAAAACAGTTCGGTGGCGACGAGGAGGAGGCCGACGCTCATGCCGGACTTGAGCGGGATGCAGAGGGTGGCGAGGGGGTTACCCCGGAGGGCGGAGAAGGCGGCGCGGGAGTTGGCGACGGTGTTGATGCGGATGCCGAACCAGGCGACGCCGTAGCTGCCGAGGATGCCGAGGATGGAGGCGGCGAGAATGAGGGTGACGTGGGCGACGGAGTTGGTCGAGAGCACGCCGAAATAGTAGGTCATGCAGACGGCGATGAGGGCCCAGAGCAGCGCGAGGAACCGGCCCTGTTGCCAGAGGTAGGTCTTGCAGGTTTCCCAGATGATCTGGGAGACGGCGCTCATGGCGGGGTGGACGGGGAGATTTTTCGTCTGGACGTATTGCATCCAGCCATACAGAACGCCGGCGACGCAGACGGCGAGGCCGATCATCAACACGGCGGTTCCGGAGAGGGCGCCGCCGAGGAAGGAGACGGTGCTGAGGTCGGGGATCTTGATGTCGGCCTCGTTGGCGCGGCCGACGGAGGGAACGAGCAGGAGGGCGAGGGCCGCCACCGCAGGGGCGCCCGACTTCAGGGAAGTGCGGAAGAACATAGGGTTTCCGGGGGACGAAGCTGACCGTTGACTGACTGAGGGTGGGTCTGACTTTCTGAGCGTGGTTGTGCCCGGCCCAGCGACGGGTCGCGAGTCAATTGTGGCGGGGCGGCCGCCGCCGGGTGCGCGGGGTGTCGCGGTCTGGCTGCGGGAACCGCGCGGCGACTGTCCGATTTTTGGTGGGGAGCGGCGACTTCACTGGACCCGGCTGGCGGAGCGGCGGCGGCGGCGGAGGGAGGCGTTCAGACCGAAGCAGCCGGAAACGAAGAGGGCGCCAGAGGTGGAGGATTTGGGGCGGGGGCGTTTTTCGTTCTAGTTGAAGCGACCGGAGGTGTCCGGGGTGTCCAAAATTCGCGCGCGGATAAACCGCGGGGAGGTCGATTGCGGCCGCCGGGGCGGGCCGGGGCGGAGCTCGATTTTCGGGGATTGCGGCCGTAGGACTCGGTGCACGACGGCGTTAAATCCCGGCGACAGCCTGGGTGATTCAGCCCCGGCCTTTCCGGGGGGGAAAAGATACCGCCCTTCTGGTCGTTCCTGCGCTCTTCCGGCAATCGAAGCGCGGGGCGCCGCTCGACGGACTGACCGCACCCTGATCCCACGCTCTGAACGCCACCTCGCGGCTGAGAACCAGCTGGCCAACGTCGCGGAGCAAAACCGCCGCGCCGCCCGCCTCGCCGTGCAACCGCGTTTGGCGCAGGCCCGCCAAGCGGCCCTGGCCGCTCTCGGTCAGACCCACGACCGCCCCACGCAGATGAGTTTATTCCAGTTCGCTTTCGAGAGGGGATTCACGCGACTGGTAGGAGCCTGCTTGCAGGCGATGGCTCCGAGCTGAATCGCCGGTAAGCAGGCTCCTACCTCCTGGCAGATCAGTCTCAACTCGATCGCGAATTGGAATTAACATTCCCCGGACGGGTCCGCTGCCACTGCTTCAGTCGGCTTCCCCTCGTCGGGTCGGTGCCCGGCCTGGCCCATGCCTCCGCCCAGCTTTGAATGGACTCGTGGATACCCAGCGGTGGAAACCCGAACCTCACGCGGGCCTTCCGTGGGTGGGGCGAGCCTGGCTTCGCGCACCCCGGCAAGTGCTCAAGCACCTGCCTCGTCGGGCACAGACTGGTTCGACGCTGACAACAAGACCCACGGTGACACGGTAAACGCTCCGCTCGGGTCCGCGGACACATTTTCTATCCAGAACAAAGTCCGGGCGAAATCGCCCGGACTTTTTTTCATGGTTGGCGGCGGTGGAGAAGGCCAACTGGGCGGGATCGAGGAGCGCGGTTACAGCTTCACCGTGCAGCCCTCGCGGAAGGAGCGGTCGGCGGCGAGGACGATGCGGAGGCTGTCAAGGGCGCTCTGCCAATGCTCGGTGAGGTCGGTGTCCTCGCGGATGGCGCGAAGGAAGACCGCTTGCTCGCGGCGGCAGAGTTCGTCGTGGTTGGGCTCGTCGTTGACGTCGATGATTTCGTCGCGTTTCGAGAACTGACCGTCGGTCCCGCGGAGGGCGTGGTGGAGGCGGATCGATTCGGTCTTCGAGTGGGAATCGATGTCGGCGGATTTGCCGGCGGCGGCGGCGGTGGCGGCGACGATGCTGACGCAGCCGCGTGGGCCGATCACGTCCTTCACGAAGAACGCCGTCTCGCTCATCATCGGGCCCCAGCCGGCCTCATACCAGCCGACGGAACCGTCGGCGAAGGTGACCTGGAGGTGTCCGTAGTTGATCTGGCTCGCGGCGATCTCGTCGGAGAGGCGGGCGCCGATGCTGGTGACGCTCACGGGGCGGGAACCGGTCATGCGGCACATGACGTCGACGTAGTGCACGCCGCAATCGACGATGGGGGAAGTCGAGCGGAGGAGATTTTTGTGCGTCTCCCAGTTGGGGCCGGAGCTTTGCTGGTTGAGATTCATCCGCATGACGAGGGGCTTGCCGAGGGTGCGGGCGAGTTCGGTGAATTTCTGCCACGAGGGGTGGACGTGGAGGATGTAGCCGACGAGGAGTTTTTTGTGGAGGCGCCGGGCGGCGGCGATCACGCGTTCGCAGTCGGCGAGATTGTCGGCGACGGGTTTTTCGAGGAAGACGTGGGCGCCGGCTTCCATCGCGGCGATCGCGTAGCCGGCATGGGTCTCGGCGTAGGTGCTGATGCAGACCGCGTCGGGTTTGGTGCGGGCGAGGGCGTCGGCGTAGTCGGAAAACTCGGCGTAGCAGCCGCCGAATTCGCCGTTGAGTTTCTCGCGCGAGGCGGGGCCGCGCGAGACGAGGCCGACGATGGTGAAGTCGTCGGACATCCGGTGGTAGGCCCGGGCGTGCGAGACGCCCATGTGGCCGCAGCCGACGACGAGGACGCGAAGTTTCTGCGACATGGGGGAAACGGAAGGGAGGGTTCCAGTGACTCAGTGCGGGGCCGCGCCGACGGGGAGGGCTTGGCCGGGGCCGGAGGTGGGCGGGCGGAAGAACAAGGCGAGGGCAATCGCGGCCGTCGAAGCGACGGCGAAGGGGACGAGAAAAAGGCCCTTGAAGTCGACGAGGTTACCCTTGGTGTAGACGTCCTGCATGAGCCAGGGGCAGATCGAGAAGGCGAGGAGGGCGCCGAGGCCGAGGATCTGGAGGTTGAACAGGCCTTGCGCGCTGGAGCGGATGTCTTTCGGGAAGTAGGCGTCGACAAAGATGTAGACGGTCGCGAAGAAGAAGGCGTAGCAGATGCCGTGGAGGATTTGGATGAGAATAATGGCGAGTGCGCTCTGGGGGAAGAAGGCGTAGACGCCGAAGCGGGCGGCGTGGCCGAGGATGCCGACGATCATCGTGGTGCGCCAACCGAACTTCTTCAGGGTCGCGCCGAGAACGAACATCGTGAGGATTTCGGCGACTTGACCAATGCTCATGATGGGAGCGATCCAGTTGGAGGCGATGCCGACGCCGCCGGCTTCCTTGGCGGTGTTGAGGAAGACGCCGGTCCAACTGAAGTAGCAGTTGTGGACGAAGGAATCGGCGAGGGTGACGAGCCAGAGGACGAGAATGAACGGGTGTTTGAGGAGTTTGAGGGCTTCGAGCCAGGCGAGTTTTTCGACGGTGCCCTGGGCCACGGCGGGCTTCTTCGCGGTGCGCGGGAGCGTGAGGCTGAAGGCGGCGAGGACGAGCGAGGCGAGGCCGGCGACGATGAAGGTCCACTTGGTGGCGGCTTTCGCGGCGTCACCGGTCAGTGGATTCGCGAGGGCTTTGCCGAGCCAGTCGACGAGGCCGGCGGGGTGGGCGGCGTCGACGGCGGCCCAGTTGACGAAGATGAAGGTGAAGGGCCACGCGGCGAGGATCCAGCCGATGGTGCCGCCCATGCGGACGAGGCCGAATTCCTTTTCGGGGTTCTTCATGTGGGCGAACGCGATCGAATTGGTGATCGAGATCGTGGGCACGTAAAGGAGGCAGTGGACCAGCATCAGGAGGAAGAAGGGCCAGAACTCCTTGGTGAAACCGCAGCCGAGGATCGCGAGGCCGCCGACGAGGTGGGAGAAGGCGAGGAATTTTTCGGGGTTGAATTTGCGGTCGGCCCACTGGTTGCTGAAGAACATGCCGACGATGGAGGCGACCGGAAAGGCGTTCAGAATCAGCGATTGTTGGCCGGGGGTGAACCCGAGGCTGGGGAGGTAGCCGAAGATCAGCGGGAGCCAGGCGCCCCAGATGAAAAATTCGAGCACCATCATGAAGAACAGGCGGCCTTTTGGGGAGGATTCGGTGGAGGACATGGGGAGAAGCGTGGGGGAGTGAGCGAAGACGGAAAGGGTGGGGGGAACGAGGGCGGGAGAACGTGGCACGCGGGCGTGGTGCGGTGCGAGCACGAAGATGCGGGAGATGGGGCGTGACCCGGGCGGCGGCCGGGGCCACGGTGCTGGCGCGATGGCCGTTCCCACCACCGATCCGAAGAAAATTCTGCGCGAGCTGGTCGCGTTGCCCAGCGTGCATCCGGAAGCGGACGCGAGGGGGACGATGCCGGGCGAGGCGGCGATGGCGGCCTGGATGGCGGATCATGTGCGGTCTTTGGGCGGGGCGGTGACGACGTCGCTGATCGCGCCGGGGCGGCCGAGTGTGGTGGGGGTGTTTGAGCCGGCGCGGAAGGCGCGGGCGACGGTGGTGTTTGCGCCGCATCTCGACACCGTGGGCGTGCACGGGATGACGGTGCCGGCGTTCAAGCTTTCGGAAAGTAACGGGCGGCTGTACGGGCGGGGGGCGTGCGATACGAAGGGGCCGACGGCAGCGATGCTGGCGGCGGTGGGGGCATGGTTACAGTCGGCGGAGCGGCGCACATCCGATATCCGGTGGGTGATCGCAGCGACGGCCGGCGAGGAGCAAGGGAGTCTCGGTGCGCAGGCGCTGGTGAAGGCGGGCTTTCGCGCGGATTTTGGGGTGGCGCTGGAGCCGACGGATTTGAAAGTGGTCTATGCGGCGAAGGGCGTGCTGCGCGTGTGGATCGCGGTGCCCGGGCGCGCGGCGCACGGGGCGAAGCCGGAGCGGGGAGACAACGCGGTGTATCGGGCGCTGCCGCTGGTGCAGGCGCTCAAGGACGAACTGGCGCCGTGGCTCGCGGCGCAACGGCATCCGGTGTTGGGTGGGTGCAGTTTGAATCTCGGGGTGTTGCAGGGCGGCGGGGAATTGAATTTGGTGCCGGCGCAGTGTCGCATTGGACTGGATATCCGGGTGCATCCGGGGTGTTCGGCCGCAGACGTGCGGCGCCGAATAGCGGACTTGGTCGCGCGGCACGCGCCGCGGGCCAAGGTGAGTTTGCATCGCGAGGGGCCGGCCTTCGTGACGGCAAAAAGCGAGCCATGGGCGCGGCGGTTGCGCGCGGCGGGGCGCGGGTGGGCGGCGGCGGACTGGTTTTGCGACGCGAATGTTTTTGCCGCGCACGGGACGCCGGCAGTGGCGTTTGGCCCAGGCAGTATCCGGCAAGCGCATACGAAGGATGAGTTCATCCTCGAGCGGGAGCTGCGGGCGGGGGCGGCGGCGTTCGGGCGGTTCATGCGGGGAGCGTAGCGGCCAGGGGGCGGACCGGAGCCCGCCGTGCGCCTGCGGCCGGCCGGACGGGGGCACGGATTGCGCTTCCGTCGGGATTTTCGTTCTGCCACGGTCCGGCTTCGACCATGGCCACCTCCCCGCCGGTTCCGCGCAATCCCGACCGCACGCGCCGCCGCCTCCTGCAGGCGGCGATCAAGCTGTTCGCGAAGCAGGGATTTCACGCGGTGTCGGTGGACGAGATCGTCGACCTCGCGAAGGTGAACAAGCGGATGGTTTACCACTATTTTGGCAGCAAGGATGCGCTGTTCGAGGCGGCGCTCGTCGAGGTGTATGGCCGCATCGAGTCGATCGAGTTTCATGCGGTGGAGCTCGGGCGCAGTCCGACCGAGAAACTGGCGCGGCTGTTGGAGAGCTACTTCGCGTTCCTCGACGAGGAGCCGGAGTTCACGCGGCTGCTGCAGTGGGAGAATCTCGAAAAGGGGCGGCACCTGACGAAGGCGAACCACCGGTTGACGAAGAATCCGTTTTTTGAGCGGTTTCAGGCCATTGTGCAGGAGGGGATGGCCTCGGGTGAATTTCGCGCGGAACTGAATGTGGCGCACCTGCTGATCCACTTCATCGGCCTGTGTTTCATCTATCACTCGAACCGCTTTTCGCTGTCGCAGAGCTTGAATCTGGATCTCGGCAAAACGGAGGTGAAGCAGCAGGGGTTGCAGCAGGTACTCACGCTGGTGTTCGCGGGGATTGCGCGGCGGTAGAGCTGCGCGCCCGGGTGGCGCGAGGTGGAAAGCGCAGGGGAGCGGATCCGCCCGCTCGCCCGATCAGAGTGTTTCGAGGATCGACTTGAGATTGTGGAGACAGGTGCGGCTGGCGACTTCGCCGCCGTGGGAGAAGGCGTGGCCGGCGGGGAGGTGCAGCAGCGACTCATCGATTTTTTCGAGGCGCCAATGCGTCTCGAGCGAGAGGAGACCGCGGTAGTCCGTGGTCCGGAGTGCGCGGAGGTGGGCGCGCCAATCGACTTCGCCGAGGCCCACCGGCACGCCCGCCGCGATGTGGGCGGCACCGGCGGCGACGGCGGCGTGACGGACGGCATCCTTGACGTGGAGGTGAAAGAGGCGCGGCGCGAGGCGGACGAGGTCGGCCGGCGTGGCGGGGGCGGCGCCGGGCACGTAGAGGACGTTGCACGGATCCCAGATCGCACCGGCGCGGTCGGCGGGGAGCGGGGCGAGGAGGGCGACGGTTTCCTCGGCGGTGGCGGCGAGGCAGGAGTGTTCGTTTTCGACGCCGAGGCGGATGCCCGAGCCGGCCGCGAGGTCGAGGAGGCCGGCGAGGTGTTCGACGACGCGGGCCTGTTTCGCGGGTTCGGCGGGGTTCGGCGTGCGGAGAAAGGTGAAGACGCGGAGGAGGTCGGCGTTGAGTTCGCGGGCGACGTCGAGGCTGCGCTGGAAGATGTCGCGGTGGGCGGCGATGGCGGCGGGGTCGTCGAGGTCGCACTTGAAGACGGGCGTCGCGCAGCCGACGACGCGCCAGCCTTCGGCCCGCGCCGCAGTTGCGACCTCGGCGACATCGGCGCGGGTGAGGTCTTTGAAGGCGCGGCCGTTGAGGCTGCGGAGTTCGATCCCGGGGAGCTTGAACTCGCGCAGGAAGGTTCGGATGACGGGGAGGTCTTGGGAGACTTCGTCGGAGATGATAGTGATGTGGTCGGGAAAGTTCATGGACAGAGAGGGACGGCGCGATGGTCGCCGAATGCGAACGAGAAAATGACGGGGCAGGTTACTTCGCGCCGGCTTTTTTGAGGACTTCGGCGATCGTGACGGGGGCGCCGCCGCGGCGTTTGCTTTCGTCGGCGGCCTCCATGAAGGCGATCAGCTCGAGGGTGGTTGCGGGGGCGACGGGCGAGATACCGGTCTGGAGGAACTTCATGATTTCGACGGTGAGGCCGTGGTAGTTCTGTTTTTCGCCGGCGGTGGCGACGCCCTTGGTGCCGACGGCGGTCACGCCGTAGCCTTTGAAGGTTTTGCGGTTACCCTGGGCGAGACCGACGCGCCCGTCGGACCAGACGCCGGTGATGACGTCGGTGTTGGCGGAGTGGGTACGTTGGACCGAGACGCAGCCGGGGCCGAGAACGGTGTAGAGCGCCTCGACGCAGTGGATGCCGTACCAGAAGAAATCAGGGTGGTGCGGCTCATACTCGGCGGGGCCGATGGAGTAAACGGACGTGAGGTCGCCGATCTTGGCGAACTTGGCGGCGAACGATTCTGGCGGGTAACGAAGCGAGGAGGAGCTGAAGAGGGGGATCTGGTGTTCGCGGGCGAGGCGGACGATTTCGACGGCGTCCGTGAGCGAGCCGGCGAGGGGCTTGTCGATGAAGACAGGTTTTTTCGCGGCGAGGGTGCGGCGGAACTGGTCGAGGTGCGGCCGGCCGTCGACGCTTTCGATCAAGATTGCATCGACGTTTTGGGCGAGCGTCTCGATGGAGTCGTAGAGTTTTACTCCGTATTTTTCGACGAGCTCTTTCGTGTAGCCTTCGACGCGGGAGGCGCTCGACTCAAGGTCGGGGCTGCCGCCTTTGAAGGCGGCGACCACCTTACCGCCGGGGACGTGGTTGGGGGCGGTGGGGTCGTTGTAGGTTTTGGTGAACGCGATGACGTGAGACGTATCAAGTCCGATGAGACCGAGCCGGAGCGGGGCGGGTTCGGCGGAGCGGAGCGGGAGAAGCGCGAGGACGGCGAGGAGGGAGCAGAGGCGGAACATGGGGAGGAGGGAAACGGTGAGGCGGAGGGATCAGGCGGAGAGGAGGGCGGCGGCGGCGGGGTCGATATAGAGCGTGGCGTCGGGATGGAGGCGGAGGATCGAGGCGGGGCACGCGGTGGTGACCGGGCCTTGGACGGTGGCGCCGACGGCCGCGGCTTTGCGGGGACCCGGGACGTGAATGCTGAGGCGTTTCGCCTGGCGGAAAACGGAGACGGTGAGGGTGAACGCGTGGAGGGGCACGTCGGCGAGCGTTGGGAAGCAACCGTCGTTCACCTGCTGTTGGCGGCAGGTGAGGTCGAGTTCGACGACTTTGACGAGGAGGGGGTCGGCGAAGTCGGCGACGGGCGGGTCGTTGAAGGCGATGTGGCCGTTTTCCCCGATGCCCATGCAGATAAGATCGATGGGCTTTTCGCGGAGGAGGGCGGAATAGCGGGCGGCGACGGCGCCGGCGTCGGGCTGTTCGGCGGGCAGGGGATGGAAGCGGCCGAGGGGAACGTGGCGGAGGAGGTGGTGTTGGAGGTAGTGGCGAAAGCTCTGCGGGTGCGCGGCGTCGAGGCCGACGTAGTCGTCCATGTGAAACGCCGTGATGCGCGACCAGTCGAGCGCAAGGGATCGGGCCTCGGGGATGAGGGCGTCGAGAAATTCGTCCTGCGATGGGGCGCAGGCGAAGATGACGCGGGCCTCGCCCTGGCGGGCGAGGACGCCGTGCAGGTGGGCCGCGACGGCGCGGGCGGCGGCGCGCCCGAGGGCAGGGCGGTCGGCGTGGACTTCGACGGCGAGACGGCCGGCGGTCGTGTAGTGCGGGGCGGAGACGGGCATGGGAGGGGAGGAGAAACGACAGGAGACGAGCAGCTAAGGGCTCAGGTCGAGAGCGGGGAGGCTGACGCCGAAGGCGGCGGCTGGGGCGGACGACCAAAGGGCGTGGGCGGTGTCGGCTGAGAGCCCGAGGTAGGCGGCGATGTTTCGGACGCCTTCGGCCGGGGTGAGCGTGGAGCCTGCGAAATTTTGGGCGCCGGGTTGGCGGGCGATGCGGTCCGGGCCGACTTCGATCGTGTGCGGGCCGATGGTGTAGCGGCCGGGACCCGCGCCGGCGCCGGCCATGGCGTCGGTGGTGAAGAGGGCGCGGCCGGGGGGTTTGGCGCGGAAAAAATTCTGCAGAACGGCCGGCGGGAGGTGGACGCCGTCGGGGATGAAGCAGGCGGTGAGTTCGTCGCGGGCGAGGAGGCGTTGCACGATGTTGTCGTGGCGGGGGAGTTGGAGGGGGCAACCGTTGCCAACGTGGGTGGCGAAGCGGGCGCCGGCCCGGATGGCGCCGTCGATTTGCGCGTCGGTGGCCTGGGTGTGTCCCAGCGAAACATGGACGCCGGCGGCCGTGAGGGCGGCGATGAACTCGGGGCTGCCAGGCCATTCGGGCGCGAGGGTGACGAGGCGGATGCGGCCGTGGGCGGCGGCTTGCAGGCGCGCGAATTCGTCGAGCGAGGGCGCGTGCATGGGCGCGGCGGGATGGGCGCCGCGGTAACCGGGTTCGGGGCACAGCCACGGGCCCTCCAAGTGATAGCCGAGCACCGCGGTGGCGGCGGCGGGCGAGGCGGCGCAGAGCTGCTCGAAGGCGGCGAAACGCCGGGCGAGAGCGTCCACGTCGTCGGTGATGAGCGTGACAAAGAGGCCGGCGGTGCGGTGGCGGCGGAGGGCGGCGATGGCGTGGTCGAATTGCGCGCGGGTGAGTCCGTCGCGTTGGAAATCGACTCCGGCGAAGCCGTTGACTTGAAAATCGAAGAGGCCGCTGGGGGGCATGGAGGAGCAGGAGGAGACGTGCAGGGAAAGGCCCGCTCAAGCAAGCCAACGGTGGACGTTGACTGCCACAAATTCGTCGTCGGTGAGCCAGGGGTAGGCGCGGGCGACACGGGTGAGTTCGGCGGCCTGGCCCGGGGAAAGGCTTTCGTGGGGGTCGAGGCAGGCGTTGGTCGCAAGCAGGCCCTGGCGGCGGAGGACTTCGTGGATGCCGGGGAGGCAGCCGGCAAAGGCGTGCGCGGCGTCGAAGACGGCGGCATTCAGGTCGGTGAGCGCGGCGTTGCGGTCGAGCCAGGCGGCGTCGAAGCGGGGGCGGGCGCGGGCGCGCTGGACGTCGGCGAAGAGGTGGACGGCGGCGTGCGTGCCGACGCCCCACTGGCCGAGGAGCCCGCCGTCGATGTGGCGCGTGCGGCCGCCGAACGTGAAAGGCGTGAGGAGGTCGGCGAGGATATTGTCGTCGTTGCCGGTGTAGAGGGCGACGTCGTCGCGGCCGGACTCCAGCACGGCGCGGACGACGTCGAGCGTGCGGTAGCGGTTGAACGGGGCGATCTTGATGGCGACGAGTTCGGGCAGGTCGGCAAAGGCGCGCCAAAAAGCGTAGCTGAACACGCGGCCACCGACGGCGGGTTGAAGATAAAAACCGATGAGCGGGATTGCGCGGGCGACCGTGCGGCAGTGGGCGAGGATTTTCTTTTCGGTATCGGCGGACGAGTGCCACGCGCCCAGGCTGAGGAGGCCGGCGTGATAGCCGAGGTCGCGGGCGGTGCGGGCTTCGGCGAGCGCCTGTGGCGTGCGTCCGCAGAGGCCGGCGATGAGGGCGAAAGGGCGCGCGGGCCTGGGTGAACGAGCGGGCGGGTTGGAGGCGAGCCAGGCGGTGGCGCTCTCGGCGGCGAGACGGAGGACGGGCGAGTAGAGCGCGATCGCCGGATCGCGGATAGCGAACTGCGTCGAGTGGACCCCGACGGCGAGGCCGCCCGCGCCAGCGTCAAGATAGTAGCGGACGAGGGCGCGCTGGCGGGGTTCGTCCCACCGGCGATTGCGTTGGAGGGCGAGCGGGAGAGCGGGGATGACTTGGCCGGCGCGGAGGTGGCGGCGGAGGGCGGCGGGGAGCACGGGGGAGGTGAGGGGGCAGGAAACGGGACGCGGAGGACGGGTCGGCTCAGTAGCGGCCGTCGCGGCGTTCGAAGCCCGTGGGTTTGCCCCAGGTGTCGCCGCCGGAGCGGAGCCACGCGACGATCCAGTGCATCATGGTGTCGACCGAGGTGAGCGGGGCGCCGAAGAGGCGGTGCGCGAGGGCGGCGTTGTTGAGCCACGCCGTGCCGGCTTCGGTGCCGGTGAGTTCCACGGGAACGTCGGCGATGGCCCCAAAGCGGTGGACGAGGTCGCGGACCGAAAGCGTGTCGGCGCCGGTGAGATTGATCGGGGCGGCAGGGGAGCCGGCGAATTCGAGGGCTTGGATGCTGTGCGCGACGGCGTCGGTCTGCCAGATGACGTTGACGTGGCCCATGGTGACATCGACAGGTTCACGGGCGAGGACGCGTTGCGCGAGGTCGACGAGGAGTCCGTAGCGGAATTCGACCGAATAGTTGAGTCGGATCAGGGCGACCGGGTTGCCCTGATCGGCGGCGGCGGCGGCGAAGGCGTGTTCGCGGGCGAGGCAGGAGGCGGCGTAGGCGCCGACGGGCGCGGGGGGCGTCTGCTCGGTGGCGCCGCCGGAGGCGACCGGGACGAAGGGGTAGATGCAACCGGAGGAATATGCGACGATGCGGGAACGGCGGAAGCGGGCGGCAACGCGCCGGGGCAGGTCGACATTTAGGGCGTGCAGGAGGTCCGGGGCGGAGGCGGTGCCGAATTTCACGCCGGCGAGGAAGAAGACCGTGGGGGCATCGGGCAGGGCGGCGAGCCCGGCGGGATCGGTGAGGTCGCAGGCGAAGGACTCGACGCCGCGTGAGTCGAACGCGGTGCGATCGCGCAGCGTGCGAAAGCGGGAGACGGCGATCACGCGGTCCGACCGGCCGAGTCGGTCAAGCGCGCGCCGGAGCATGAGCGCGAGATGGAGTCCGATTTTTCCGCCGGCGCCGAGCACCAGAAATGGACCGGGGGTTCGGGCGAGCACTTCGATCACGCGGGCCGTGGGCTCTCCGATAAAGTCGTCCACGGTCCCGGGAGGGCAAGGCAGCGACGACCGGGCAGGCGGGAGCGAAGGGGGCGCGGACATACAGTAACCGGACGGTTATTACAAAACGGGAGACCGACAAGTGGATAGTGCGGGGGAAGGGATGGGGCCGGGCGGGGTCCGGTCGACCGGGAGGGGTGTCGGGCGGGGAAACCAGGGCCACGATGAAAAGCGGGCGGGCGGGGGCCCGCGCGCCCAGCGCGCGGCCCGCTCTGCCGAGGGGTTCGAATGCAGCCGGTGGCTTGGTGCCCGGGGCGGGACTCGAACCCGCACGCTCTTACGAACAAGAGATTTTAAGTCTCTAGTGTCTACCATTTCACCACCCGGGCGGCACAGGTGTGACGATGCGAAGCGCGCCGGGAAAAGGCGAGTCTAACCAAAACCGGGGGTAACGCCGAGGGGGGCGCAAGGGGGGGGGCGCCGCCTGGAATTGGGCCTTGCCCGCCGGGTAGGGCGTGACCACGGTGCGCGCCTGTGAAAATTGGATTCCTCGGCGGGAGTTTCGATCCCGTGCATTTTGGTCACCTGATGGCGGCACAGGATGCCTACGAACAACACAAGCTGGACCGGCTCATTCTGGTGCCGGCGGCTCAGGCGCCGCTCAAACCCAACGACGTGCAGTCCGCGGCGGAGGACCGGCTTGCGATGTTGCGGGCGGCCGTGGAGTGGGACCGTCGGTTTGAAATTTCCGACCTCGAACTGCGGCGCGGGGGGGTGAGCTACACGATCGATTCGGCGCGTTATTTCCGCGCGCTTTATCCGCACGATGAACTCTATTGGGTCATCGGGGGGGATCAACTCCCCAAGCTGCATCTGTGGAAGGACGTGTTGGAGCTCGTGAAGCTGGTGGAGTTCATTTTTCTGGAGCGCCCGGGTTTTCCGGTGCGCGCCCACCCCGAGATCCCGGGGCTGCGACTGCATCGGTGCGACGGGCATTTGCTGGCGATCAACTCGACGGAGCTGCGGGAGCGGACGCGGCGCGGGTTGTCCCTCGATTATTTTGTGCCGCACAAGGCCATTGTTAAAATCAAAGAAAAGGGTTTGTATCGGGCCACTGCATGAAATCAAAGAAACAGGCCACGCTCGAACTGGTTAAATTGTGCTGCCGCGCGCTCGACGAAAAAAAGGCGGGGGACCTGCGGGTGCTGGACGTCAGTGCCCAGTCGTCCATCACCGACTATCTGGTGATTGCGACGGCGACCTCTGAACCCCACCTGCGCGCTTTGCGCGTGGAGTTGGAGAAGGTAATCGATGCGTCCAAGACGCGGATCGTGGGCGTCGAGACGGCCCAAGAGAGCGGTTGGACGGTGATCGATTTGTTCGATTTGATGGTGCACCTTTTTTCGGCCGAGCGGCGCTCCCAGTATGGATTGGAGAACCTTTGGAAGGATGCCACCGTGATTTCGATCGCGAAACTGCTCGCGGTCGCGAAGCCCAAGCCTGCCGCGAAACGCCGGCCGGCGATCCGCAAGAAGTCGACTGCGAGGAAGTAACGAGGGGTGGAGAGGCCGCCGCTTTGGTGATCTAAGTATAAATACTATAAGGGTTAACACGCCGACTCGGGCCGGACTTCACAGGATTTTGACCTTGAGTAAATCGACGTCCGCGGGTTGTCTCTCGCCACTGCTCGCAGTTGAGCGTTTATCATCCATAAATCGCTAATAATTGTTTATATGAAAAATAAATCATCCCAGGGCTTCACCCTAGTCGAAATTATGATCGTTGTCGTTATCATCGGCCTCTTGGCCGCGATGGCGATTCCCGCCTTTCAAAAGGTCCGCACGTCCTCGCAAGACAAGGCCATTCTTAATAATGCTCGCCAGTTGGCCGCCGCGGCCGACCAGTATTTCCTCGAAAATGGCGTGTCGTCCGTGTCCCAAGGCAACTTGGTCGGGGCGGCGAACTACGTGAAGGCGCTGAACTTGGTCGCCAACGAGTCCTATCCGGGCAGCTATACTCAGGGCCAGACGATCACGGTCGGCGGTGTTGCCGGCGCGCGCACGATCACCTACGCTCCCTGATCAGGTCGGTTAGCTGATTCCTTTCGAGCCGCCTGTCCGAGCAGGCGGCTTTTTTGTGCTATTTTGCCACGATTTGCAGTGGGTGAGACCAACGTCCTTTGAACGCTGGACTTTTCGGTCGCCGCGAGCGCCAGCGAGTGGCCGGATTACCCCTCGCTGGCGCTCGCGGCTAGCCGGCAAATCAAAGTCTGAATCGTTTGGGCGATTGGTCGTATACATAGACCCCGGCCAGGATAGACGCAGCCTCAAGGTGAGTGGCGAAGCGGGATTGATAAACTCTTTACGAGGTTTCTTCTCGTAGGTTGTTTGCATCTTAGTATAGCGTTCCGGCGGTCCCTCGGTCACATCAATCCATCAAGTCCATGAAAAATTCATTCCGCACCAGCCAGGGCTTTACCCTCGTCGAAATCATGATCGTCGTTGTCATTATCGGCCTCCTTGCCGCGATGGCGATTCCTGCGTTCCAAAAGGTTCGCACGTCTTCCCAGGACAAGGCGGTCCTGAATAACGCCCGGCAGTTGGCCGCCGCCGCCGACCAATATTTCCTCGAGAACGGGGTTTCGTCCGTCTCGCAGGGCAATCTCGTCGGCGCCACGAATTATGTGAAGGCACTGAATTTGGTGGCCAATGAGAGCTATCCTGACGTTTACACGCAGGGTTCGACGATCACGGTCAGCGGGATCGCCGGCGCCCGCACCCTCACCTACGCTCCCTAACCGGTTCGGTCGCGCCGGATCTTCCGAGCCGTCCGCCAAAGGCGGGCGGCTCTTTTTTCGCCGAGCGATTTCGCCGCGAAGCTTTTCATTTTCCGCCGCACCCTCCATCCTCCTGTTCGAGCATGAATGGCCCCCCCTTCGCCCCCTTCGTCAACGACCGGCGGATTTGGTTGCTGCTGCTGGTGGTCGCGCTGGCGGTCGTGCTGGGGTTCGTCGCAATCCCGGACGATGCGGCGATCGTGGTTGTGGCCAACGCGGGTTTTTGGTTCGTGCTGCTGGCTTTCGGGTTTTTTCTGCAGGCGCTCTGGCAAACGTGCCGCGCCGACGTCCGGGCGCTGCGGTGGCGCGGGCCCGACTGGGTTTCGGTGGGTGTAATCGGGGTCGGGGGCACGGTGCTCCTCGTGCACGAGACGTTCGGGTTCAAGATCGTGATGGACGAAATCATGCTCCTTGGCACCTCGATGAGCATGCACCTGGACAAGACCGTGCTCACGCCGGTGCGGGGCAGCGACATCCAGGGCGCGTTCGTCATCCTCGATGGCATGATGGACAAACGGCCGCTGTTTTTTCCGTTTCTCGCGTCGCTCCTGCACGACCTGACCGGATACCGGCCGGCCAACGCGTTTATTTTGAATGGCGCGCTCACCTTCGTTTTTCTCGGCCTGGTCAACCTGACGGGGCGGCTGCTGGCCGGGCGGGTGGCCGGTTGGCTGGGGGTCGCCCTGTTCGCTGGCCTCCCGTTGCTCGCCCACAACGCCACGGGCGGCGGCTTTGAATTGCTCAACCTCGTGATGATCCTGGTCACGATGTTGCTCGCCGCCCGGTTCGTCGAAAAACGCGATACCGCCGCGCTCACGGCCTGCTGTTTTTCAGCTCTGCTGCTGGCCCAGGTGCGCTACGAATCCGTCATCTGGCTGCTGCCCGTCGCGGGGGTGGTGCTCTGGGTCTGGGCGCGCGAAGGTCGGGCGATCCTCTCTTGGCCGGTGATTTTCGCGCCGTTGCTGATGATTCATTATCCGCTCCAGCACCGGATTTTCGATCTGCGCGCCTCCGCGTGGGAGTTGGGGAGCAAGCCCGGTTCCACCACGCCCTTCGCCTTCCATTACGTGCCGGACAATCTCTCCCACGCGCTCAATTATTTTTTTGGCCGGGCCGCGGAGCAGCCCAATTCGCTGGTCCTGTCGGTGCTCGGCTGCATCGCCACCCCCTTCTTCGCCCTCCTGGTCGTGAAACGGCTTCGCACCCTGGCGCAAGAGCCGCCCGCCGTCGTCGCGACGACCTTTTTCGCCTTCGGCTTTGCGGTGCAGTTTGCGCTGCTGATGGGCTATTTTTACGGCCAGTTTGACGACATTGTCATTCGCCGCCTCAGCCTGCCGACGCAGCTTGGGATGGTGGTGGCGGTACTGGCGGTGTTGCCGCAATTCGCCGGCCCCCGCGTGGTGCGCGGCCTCGTCGTCATTAGTCTGTTCGGGTTGCTCGCCCGGAGTGTACCGTCGATGGCGGCGCACGCCTATTCGCAGGAGTATCTGCCGGGTCGGGAAACCGCGTGGCGCCGGGCGTTCATCGCCGAGCAGCCGCGCCGCGACTACCTGGTCATCGACAACGACTGTATCCTGTGGATCGCGCACAAGATTTCCGCCACGCCGGTCTTTCAGGCGAAGGGTCCGCGGCGGGCGGCGCTGGTTTTTCTGATGCGCAACCGCGCTTTTTCCGACGTCTTTGTTTTCCAACGCTTCAACCTCGACCCCGATACCGGGCGCAAGACGCTGCGGGAAGGGGACGACCTCGGTCCCGATTTCGTGCTGGAGACCGTCCGGGAGGAACGCCTGCAGACGCTGACGCTCACGCGCCTGAGCCGGCTCCAGGAGATCCGGGACGGCGGGCAAGCGCTGACGGCGCCCGATCCGGCCGTGCACCCCGTGCCCAAGGACCGCGCCGAGATCGAAAAAATCCGCCGCGCGTATTTGGAGAACTACATGAAAATGTTGCCGTGAGCCTGCGTTGTCTTTTCTGCCGCCGCGCCGCGCCGCCCGCGCGCGCCCCCGCACCTTGATCCGCGCGTTGTTCAATCTGATCGGCGCTGCACCCGACCGACGTCGCGTGGGGCTGTTTGCCGGGTGCACGCTGGTCGCGCTGATCACGGGCTTCGGGGTAATCTCTCCGTCTACCGCCAAGCTGCTCATCACCGCCGGAGGCTACTACTACATGCTGGGTTTGGTGGCCCTGGCGGGGTGGCTGGGGTTTCGGGTGGCCGCCCCGCGCCGCGCGGTCTGGCTCGGGTGGATCCGCCGGCCCGGCTGGCCGGGGGCGGTGATCCTGCTCGCCACCGCATTCGCCCTGTGGAGCGACCCGTTCAAACACAAGGTGCTGTTTGACGAATACGTGCTGCAGGGAACCGCCCTGCACATGCATGCGACGAAAGAGATCGGCACGGTCATCCGCGCCTACGACATCGCCGGCTCGTGGGTGCCCATCGACACGTTTCTGGACAAGCGGCCGTATTTCTTCACGTTTCTGGTCTCGCTGGTGCACGATCTGACGGGCTACCGCATCGCGAACATGTTTTTCGTGAACGTCGCGCTGACGCCGGTGTTCTTCGCGCTCGTCTACTGGCTTGGGCGGGAAGTGGCGGGTCGGGGCGCCGCGTTGCTCGCCGTCGGGCTCCTGGCGACGATGCCGTTGCTGGGCCAGAACGCGACCGGGGCCGGCATGGAGCTGCACAATCTCGCGATGCTCGCCCTGACGATGGCGCTCGCGGTGCTGTGGCTGCGCGCGCCGGACGGGGACCGGCTCTCGTTGCTCGTGGTCGGGGCGATTCTGCTTGCGCAGAGCCGCTACGAATCCGCGATTTTTGTGGTGCCGGTGGCGGTGGTGATTGTCGTCGGCTGGATCAACGCGGGCCGGCTGATCCTCACTTGGCCCGCGGTGGTGGCGCCGCTCCTGCTGGTGCCGCGGGTCTGGCATAACCGGTTTTTGGATGCGTCCCCGCTGCTCTGGCAGCTCAACGAAGGCCAGACCTCGCGCTTCGGACTCGACTATCTTCCCGGCAATGTAGCGGGGGCCTGGACATTTTTCTTCAACCTCCGCCCGTCGCTCGCGAATTCCTGGTTTTTGTCGGCGCTCGGCTCCGTCGGGCTCGCCTGGTTCCTGGGGGTGGCGTGGCGCTGGGCGCGCCGCCCCGGGCGCGCCCCGCTTTCTCCGGCGACGTTGACGCTGGTGGCCTTTGGCGCCGCCATCGTCGGAAACCTCGGGCTGATCATGTTCTATTATTGGAGCCGGCTCGACGACACGATTGCGTCCCGCTTTGCCTTGCCGATGTGCCTGCTGCTGGCGCTGTCGTCCGCGTGGTTCGTCCATCGCCTCGACCCTGGGCGGTTGCGGGCTTTGCGCATCGCGACTGGGGCGTTCGCCGGCTGGCTCCTGGTCTGGGGGCTGCCCGTGCTGGCGCAGCGCCTCTATACCAGCCAGAATCTCGTGATTCAGGAGGTTGAATGGGAACACGCGGAGCTGCTGAAGCGCCCCGGTCCCGTGCTGTTCATCTCCAACAAGTCCACGCTCCCTTTCGTGCTCTGGCGCATCCCGGCGATCATCAACGGCGTCGGCCGCCAGCGCGCCGCCCACATCCGCTACCATTTGCGAGAGGGCACGTTCAAAGAGGTGATCGTCGCGCAGGCGCTCCGGCCGACGTCGGCCAAAGGGGAGATGGGCGTCGATCCCGACGACCTCATGCCGGAGGCCTATCGGTTAGAGCCGATCGCCCAGAAGCGGTTCGGTGGGCGCTACGCCCGTCTCAGCCGGCTGGTCGCGATCGATGCGCCCGAAGACGCCGCCGCCAGCGCCACCGTAACGGGCACGCCGGTCAAAACCGTTTCCCGGCAATGAACCT
>CANHJG010000030.1 GCA_947461205.1 Opitutia bacterium | reverse complement strand
GGTCACGGGCGCGCCGGGCACGGCGAAATCGACGCTGTGCGGCATCTTTCTCGCGGCGGCCTGCCAGCGGGGCGAGCGCGCGCTCTATGTCAGCTTCGATGAGACGGCAGCGGAGCACGTCCGCAATCTGGCGTCGGTCGGGGTCGATCTGCAGACGCATCTCACCAGCGGCCGACTGAAGATTTACGCCGTGCAGCCGGAGGCGAGCAGCATGGAGGAGCGCCTGGTGGAAATCCAAGCGTTGATCCAGGCGCAGCGGGTGCGCGTGGTGGTATTCGATCCGCTGTCGTCGCTGTTCCGGTCGGGCACGGCGGCGAGCGCGCTCAATGCAGCGGAGCGCCTGCTGCATCTGGCAAAGCGTGAGGGCGTGACTACGATTTCGACGAGCCAGCTGGCCAGTTCGGAGATCCGGATCGAAGGCGCATCGGTGGAGGTATCGACGATCGCGGACACCTGGATCCACCTGAGTTATACGGTCCAGGCGGGGGAGCGGAACCGCGCGCTGACGATCGTGAAATCGCGGGGGATGAAGCACTCGAACCAGGTGCGGGAGCTGGTGCTGAGAGACGATGGTGCGACCTTGACGGATGTCTACACGGCGAACGGCGAGGTGCTGATGGGCACGATGCGTTGGCAGAGGGAGATGGCGGAGAAGACGGACCAGGAGCGCAAACGGCTGGAGGCCGGGCGCCGGCAGCAGGTGCTCAAGCTGGCGGCGGCGGAATTGTCGGCGCGCGCCGCGGCGCTGGACCGGGAAGTGGAGCTGAACCGCTTCGAGGTGGCCGCGCTGTCCGGCGAAGAGACGCGGCGGATCGATCAGTTGGCCGTGTTCCGGACCGACCTGCGGCTGCGGCGCAGCGCCGATCAGAAATCCCCGGCGGCGAAAACCGAGGTTGCCAAGCCATGAGTCCGGCCCGCCCAGCCAACGCGCCCCGTCGGGCCGAACCCCGCGGTCTGGTGCTCCGCCTGTATGTGGCGGGCCGCCTGCCCTGTTCCGTGGAGGCCGAAGCCAACTTGGGCCTCCTCTGCGCGGAGCAGAACGGGGATCGGCCCACGGTGGACATTGTGGACGTGTTGCTCGAACCCGAACGCGCCCTGAGCGACGGCATCATTGTCACGCCCACGTTGGTGCGGCTCGCGCCGCTGCCGGCGGTGCAGATCCTCGGCGCACTCTCGAACCGGACGCTCGTGCGCGCGACGCTCGGGCTCGCCGCCCGGACGAACGACGATGCGCTCTGATCCCTCCGAGCTCACGCCGGCCGAGTCCGGCCCGTCCGTGGTCGAGTTGGTGAGACGCCTGATGGTGGCGGAGGCGGATCTGGAGAAATTGCTCGGCCCCGGGGCGGACGCGGTGCTTGACGCGCGGGGCCACGCGCACCTCTTGCGCCATGCGCAGGCGGCGCTGCAGCAGAGCGAAAACCGGTTCCGCGCGTTGATTGAGAAAAGCACGGACGTGATGACGTTGATCGCGGCGGATGGGACCGTGCTCTATGGCAGCCCAGCGGTGCGGCGGGTCCTCGGGTATGACTCCGAGGAATTGGTCGGACACAGTGTGTTTCGCTTCTTTCACCCGGACGATCAGCCGAAGGCGCAGGCCGCGTTGGCCGATTTGTGTGCGAGGCCGCGGAAGTCGGTCGCGCTGGTCCTGCGTTACCGGCACAAGCAAGGCACCTACCGCTGCCTCGAGGGCACGGGGACGAACCTGCTCGACGAGCCGGGCGTCCACGCGGTGGTCCTCAACTATCGCGACGTGACCGAGCGCAACCAGGTCGAGGCCGCGCTGCGGGAAAGCGAGGCGCACTATCGCACGATGCTGGAGGGCGTGGAGGCGGGCGTCGTCGTGCATGCCGTCGACTCGCGCATCGTCACCTTCAATGCGCAGGCCGCCGAGCTGCTGGGGGTGGCTGCCGCGGATCTGACCGGCCGCACCGCTTCGGACCCGGGGTGGAGGTTTGTGCGCGCCGACGGCACGCCGATCACGGAAGCGGAGTTCCCGTTCGGCCGCGCGATCGCGAGCCGGGAGTTGGTCCGGGATATGGTGGTGGGCGTGCATCGCCCCGGCCCGGGCGATCTGGTTTGGCTGTTGGTAAGCGCCAATCCGGTGCTGACGGCGCTCGGCGAAGTGGCCGAGGTGATCGTGACGTTTGTCGATATCACTGCGCGCATCGCCGCCGAGCAGGCCGTGCGCGACACTGCGACCTTTACCGACGATGTGCTCAACTCGCTCACCGCCCATGTCGTGGTGCTCGACGAGCGGGGGACGATCATCGCGGTCAACGAGGCGTGGCGGCGGTTTGCCCAGGACAACGGACCGTGCACCGACGAATTCATCGGCGCCAACTATCTCGCGGTCGGCGGGGCCTGCACTCCGGGGAAAGATCTGCCGGAGGCGAAAGAATCGATGGCCGGCATCGGCGCCGTGCTCGCCGGCACCCGCACGAGCTTTACGCTGGAATACCCCTGCGATTCGCCGACGCGGGCCCGGTGGTTTCGGATGCACGTGTCGCCGCTCACCGGCCGGCGGCGCGGGGTGGTCGTGTCCCATCAAGACATCACCGAGCAGAGGCAGGGGCTGGAGGCGTTGCGGACGAGCGAGAAACGGTTCAAAGCGCTGTTCGAGCAGACGGCGGTGGGGGTCGCGTTGTGCGACGTGGACTCGGGGCGGTTTGTGCAGGTCAACCAGCGTTACTGCGACATCATGGGGCGCACCCGGTCGGATCTGTTGCAAGTGACGTTTGCCGCCGTCACGCGGCCGGACGAGGCGGGCGACGACCGGAAGACCCTGGGGGAAATGCGGGCCGGCACGCGGCACGAGTTTTCGCGGGAGAAGCGCTATTTACGCCGCGACGGTTCCGAAGTGTGGACGAGTATGACGGTGTCGGCGATGTGGTCGCCCGACGAGACGCCGGACTATTTTATCGCGATCGTGCAGGACATCAGCGGGCGAAAACAGCTGGAGGAACAGTTTCGGCAGGCGCAAAAGATGGAGGCCATCGGCACGTTGGCCGGGGGCATCGCCCATGATTTCAACAATATTCTGACGGCCATTGTGGGTTACGTGGAACTCGGCCGGATGGTCCTCAAGGACAATCCCGAAGTCCGCCAGTATTTGGGGTCCGTCCTGAAGGCGTCGAGTCGCGCGACCGATCTCGTGCGGCAAATTCTTACGTTCAGCCGGCGCCAGCGGTCGGAGCGCCGGGTGATTGCCCTCCAGCCGGTCGTGACCGAGAGTCTTGCGCTGCTGCGGGCGACGCTCCCGTGGACGATCGCGTTTGAGACGGTGCTTGCGCCCGATGCCCCCGTGGTGCTCGCGGACGCGTCGCAGGTGCACCAGGTCCTGATGAACCTCGGGACGAATGCGTGGCACGCGATGACGGACCAGCCGGGCCGGCTGGGCGTGACCTTGGAGCGGTGCGTGGTGGATGCGGCGCACGCGGCGGAGCAGACGCGGCTGCATCCTGGGGTCTACGCGCGTTTGTCGATCCGCGACAGCGGTTGCGGGATGGATCAGGCCACGCAGCGGCGAATCTTCGAGCCTTTTTTCACCACGAAGGGGCCCGGCGAAGGCACGGGTCTGGGCCTGGCGGTGGTGCACGGGATTATGGAGAGCCACGACGGGGCGGTCACGGTTTACAGCCAGCCGGGCGAGGGCACGGTATTCCACCTCTATTTTCCCGCGCAGGCGGGAGCGGAGGAAGTGGCGGCTCTGAAAGAGAGTCCGCTGGCGCGCGGGCGGGGGGAACAGGTGCTCGTGGTGGATAACGAGGAATCGATCGTCACGCTGATGGTGCAGGCGCTGGGGGCGCTGGGCTACGCCGCCGAAGGCGTGACGCAGGCCGTGACCGCCCTCGCGCGGGTGAGGGAGAATCCGGCCCGTTTCGACCTCGTATTGACGGATCAGACGATGCCGGAAATGATGGGCCTGGTGCTCGCGACCGAACTCCGGAAAATCCGGGCCGACTTGCCGGTGATCGTGATGAGCGGATACAGCTCACCGCTCATGGTGGAGCGCGTGGCGGCGGCGGGCGTCCGCCAACTCCTGGCCAAGCCCGCGACGCTCCACGCTCTCGCGACTGCGGTGCAGACGGCGCTCGCATCCCAGCCCACCCGCTAATCCCATGGGCCATATTCTGCTCATCGACGACGACGACGACGTCCGCACTATGCTCCGGCTGACGTTGGTCCACTTCGGACACACGGTGATTGAAGCGCGTAACGGACGGGAGGGATTGGCGCTGTTTCCGCATGCCGCCGCCGACCTCGTGATCACGGACATCGTGATGCCAGAAGGCGAAGGCTTGGAGGTGTTGATGGCGCTACGGCGCCACGTGCCGCCGGTGAAACTCATGGCGATCTCCGGCGGAGGACGGGTGAGCGCGGCGGACTATCTGCACATGGCGCAGGCGATGGGCGCGGCCAAGGTGCTGGCCAAACCCTTTCGGGCCGAGGTGTTCATCGCGGCCGTGGACGAGTTGTTGGCGCGCTGAGGCGGGGGCGGGTCGCACGGGTACCGTTTCGCCCCACCCGCACATCGCACGGATCGAGGCGGAGGGCGCAGCGGCCCACGCGGAGCATCTGCGCCCGACCGTCGCGACCGCATTGGTTCTGGGCGGGGCGTCGCCGCCACGGTGGGGAGGAGCGGCCCCGGCCCCGAGGGGCGGGTCAGCCGAGCTGCGCGATGATCGCGTCGGCCATCGCCTGGGTGCCCACGGCGGGTTTGCCGAAGGCGATGTCGCCGGTGCGCGTACCGCCGGTGACGGCGGCGCGGACGGCGGCCTCGATGCGTGCCGCGACGGCGTCGAGGCCGAAGCTGAAGCGGAGCATCAGGGCGACGGAGAGGATTTGGGCGCAGGGATTGGCGATGCCCTTGCCGGCGATGTCGGGGGCAGTGCCGCCGGCGGGTTCGTAGAGCCCGAAGGGCAGGCCGAGGGAATTTTTCCCCGCGCCGAGCGATGCGGAGGAGAGCATGCCGAGGGAACCGCAGATGACGGCCATCTCGTCGGAGAGGATGTCGCCGAACATGTTTTCGGTGACGAAGACGTCGAACTGGTTCGGGTCGCGGGCGAGCTGCATCGCGGCGTTGTCGACATACATGTGGCTGAGCGCGATGTCGGGCGCGTGGGTGGCCATGTAGTCGGTGACGGTCTTGCGCCAGAGGACAGAGGTTTCGAGGACGTTGGCCTTGTCGACGGAGCAGAGTTTTTTCTTGCGGGCGCGGGCGGTCGTGATGGCGACCTGGAGGATACGTTCGATCTCGGATTTTTTGTAGACCATCGTATCGATGGCTTGGATGTCGCCGTCGGGGAGGGTGGTGGTGACCTTGGGGAGGCCGAAGTAAACGCCGCCGGTGAGTTCGCGGATACAGACGATGTCGATGCCGTGGGGGATGCGCTCGGACTTGAGCGGGGAGGCGTCGGTGAGCTCGCGGTAGAGGAGGCCGGGGCGGATGTTGGCGAAGAGGGTGAAGTGCTTGCGCAGCGGGAGGAGGGCGGCGCGTTCGGGTTGCTCCTTGGGCGGGAGTTTTTCCCATTTCGGTCCGCCGACGGAGCCGAAGAGGATGGCGTCGGACTCAGCGCAGATTTTGAGCGTGGAGTCGGGGAGGGCCTTGCCGTGGTGATCGATGCCGGCGCCGCCGACGTCGGCCTGCGTGTAGGCGAGGGTGAGGTTTTCCTGCCGGGCGACGTGGGCGAACACGCGCAGGGCCTCGGTCATCACCTCGGGGCCAATGTAGTCTCCAGCAAGGACGGCGAACTTGAGTGTGGGCATAGGAACCCGAATGGCTACAGAGGGGGGCGGGAAAGGGGAAGGGGAATTTTCGCGGTTGCGGCCCCCGGGAAAGGCCCTCTCTTGGCGGCGTGAACCTTCATGTGCTGCCCGCCGGGCCGATCCAGACGAATGCTTACTTGCTGACTGCGCCGGAGCGCGGCGAGGCAGTGCTGATCGATGCACCGGGGGACGTGTGGGCGGACGTTGAGCCGATTTTGAACAAGGAGCACTGCCGGCTGACCGAGCTGTGGCTCACGCATGGGCACTGGGATCATACGCAAGGCGGGGCGGCGGTCGTGCGGGCGACGGGCGCGAAGGTGCGGGCCCACGCGGAGGACCGCGTGCTGATTGAAACGCCGGAGATCATGAAGCGCTTCATGGGGGATAAAATTGACCTGGAGGCCGTGCGCGTGGACCATTGGGTCGTGCAGGGTGAGAAATTCTCGGCGCTCGGGCTCGACGTCGAGGTGCGGCATGTGCCGGGGCATTGTCCGGGGAACGTGATGTTTTACTTCGCCGCCGCGGGCGCGGCGTTCGTCGGCGATGCGTTGTTCAAGGGTAGCGTGGGGCGCGCGGATCTGCCGGGCGGAGATTTTGCGCAGCTCGAAAAGTCCATTCGCGATCAAATTTACACGCTGCCGGAAAAGACAGTCGTCTTTCCCGGGCACGGGCCTAAGACGACGGTTGTCCATGAACGTGCCACCAACCCCTATGTCAGCGGCTGAACACGACGTTTACCTTCGCCGGGCGCTGGGGCTCGCGCGCGGGGTGTGGGGGACGACGCACCCGAACCCGATGGTCGGGGCGCTGATCGTCGAGGACGGGCACGTGGTGGCGGAAGGGGCGACGGCGCCGGATGGCGGGCCGCACGCGGAACGGTTGGCGCTGTTGGCGCGCGGCAAACCGCCGCGGCCGGGCGCGACGCTCTATGTGACGATGGAACCGTGCTCGACGCACGGGCGCACGGGCGCCTGCACGGATGCGATCATCGCTTCGGGGATCAAGCGCGTGGTGGTCGGGGCGACTGATCCCAATCCGGCGCACGCGGGCAAAGGGTTTGCGGTGATGCGGGCGGCGGGGATCGAGGTCATCGAAGGCGTGTTGGCGCAGGAGTGCACGGACCTGAATTTGATTTTCAACCACTGGATCACGACGGGCGGGCCGCTGCTGGCGGCGAAGGCCGCGTCGACGCTCGACGGGAAGATCGCGTGCCGGACGGGCGAGTCGCGGTGGATCAGCAGCGAAGCGTCGCGCGCCGATGTGCACCGGTGGCGGCGGCTGTTCCCGGCGATTGCGGTGGGCGCGATGACGGTCTTGCAGGACAATCCGCGGCTCACGGCGCGGCAGGCGGGCGTGCCGGAGTGGTGCCCGTGGCGGTTTGTGTTCGACGGGCTGCTGCGGACCGTCGTGGACAAGAGTTTGCCGGCGGTGTTTACGGACGAATTTTGCGCGCGCACGATTGTGGTGACGACGCCGCACGGCGGGCTCGGCTATGTGCGCAAGCTGCGCGATCTGGGGATCAAGGTGTGGCTGCTCGACTCGCCGACGCAACGGGTGTCGTTCGCGGATTTCCGGAAGAAGTGCGCGGAGGAGCGGATCGCCGGCGTTTACTTCGAGGGCGGTTCGCAACTGGTGAGCGAGCTCGTCCGGGCGAAGCAGCTCGACTATTTGTTCAACTACCGGGCGCCGGTGCTGTTCGCCGACGACAAGGCGAAGAGCGTCTTCAGCGGGCTGCGGCCTGAGCGCGTCGACCAGGGCGTGCGGCTGGCGGACGTGCGGCACGAGACGTTTGGGGAGGATGCGCTGGTGCGCGGCCGGGTGGTCTATCCGGAGAAGCTGCTGATCGATGAAACTTTTTTTGGCGTCAAGTAACGCGCACAAGGCGGCGGAGCTGCAGGCGCTCGCGGACGCGGCGGCGCTCGCGATCGAAATCGGGTCGGCGCGGGCGGTCGGCGGGATGCCGGCGGTGGCGGAAGACACGGGGACGTTTGTGGGCAACGCGCGCAAGAAGGCGCATGCGTTGCGGGCGAAGCTGCCGGCGGACGCGTGGGTACTGGCGGACGACAGCGGGTTGTGCGTGGCCGAGCTCGGCGGGGGGCCGGGCGTCGAGTCGGCCTACTATGCCGGGCCGCAAGGCGACGCGGCGGCCAACCTGGCGAAGCTGGTGGCGACGATGAGCGGCGTGCCGGACGAGCGGCGCGGGGCTTATTTTGTGTGCGTGTTGTGTGTGGTCGGACCCGGCGGGGCGGAGCAGGTGTTCGAGGGAAAGTGCGCGGGCCGGTTGAGCCACGCGCCGCGGGGCGGGGCGGGGTTTGGTTACGATCCGCTGTTTGTGCCGGACGGGCACGGAGCGAGTTTGGCGGAACTGGGCGACGCGGTGAAATCCACGCTGAGCCACCGGGCGCGGGCGTGGGCGGAGCTCGCGGCGTGGGCGCGGGGTCGGAAGTAGGGCGGGTCTATGACCCGCGCCTCGCAGTCCCGGAGCGGGCCAGAGCGGGTCGGAGCCTCGCCCTACTTTTTTTGCTGGGCGTAGATGACGGCGGCTTCAGCGCGGCGGGAGACGTGAAGTTTTTCGAAGACCGTGCTCAGATAATTCTTCACGGTCTTGTCGCTCAGGCCGAGTTGGACGGCGACTTCCTTGTTGGTCAGGCCCTCGGCGATGAGCGCGAGCACGCGTTTTTCCTGCGCGGACAGGGAGGTCAGGGTGCGGTCGGCGGCGCCGGCGGAACGGACGAACTGCATGACGCGGGCGGTGACGGCGGGGTCGAGAATGGATTTTCCAGCGGCGACGTCATGGATCGCCTGCACGAGGCCGCGGCCGTCGATTTCCTTGAGCAAATAACCGTGGGCCCCGGCGCGGATCGCTTCGTCGACCAGGGTTTCGTCCGTGACGGAAGTGAGGATCAAGACGCGGATGGCGGGAAGCGATTTCAGGATCTGGCGGCACACGTCGAAGCCGGTGCCGTCCGGCAGGCGGATGTCGAGCAGGGCGACGTCGGGGCGGAGATGCAGGCAGGTTTGCACGCCGGTGGCGACGTTGCCCGCCTCGCCGACAATCTCGAGCGAGGGATCGGTGCCGAGGAGGGCGCGCAGGCCCATGCGGACGACCTCGCTGTCGTCGACGAGCACGAGGCGGACACGGGGTTTGGGGGGCGTGGTCATGCGGCGGGAGCGGGCTGCAACGGGAGGGTGACGACGACGCGGGTGCCGTCGCCGGGTTGACTGGTGAGGCGGACGGTGGCGCCGAGGCGCGCGGCGCGGGCGTGGATGTTGCTGAGACCGTGGCCGCCCTCGCGCCGGGCGGCGGCGTCGAACCCGGTGCCGTTGTCCTGCACGAGGAGGCAGACTTCGCGGTCGCTGTGGTGGACGCGCAGCGTGACGAGTGAGGCGCCGCCGTGGCGCAGGGCGTTGCTGACGGCTTCGCGCGCGATGTGGAGGGCGTCGACCGTCTGTTCCGGAGTGAAGAGGCGGGCGGCGGTGTCGTCGACTTTCACGTCAAAGCGCACCGCGCGCCCGGCGCCCAGTTCGCGGAGGAGCCCGTCGAGCGCGTGAGAAAAACCGCCGCGGTGAAGACGGTCGGGGGCCAGGCCGGCGATATAGGAGCGGACGTCGCGGATGGTCTGGTTGAGGGCGGCCCGGCTCTGGTCGATGCGGCGGTCGGCTTCGGCGGGGTCGTGGGGCCGGAGGGCCCGCGTGGACTCGAGGGTGAGACCGACGGCGTAGAGGGATTGGATGATACCGTCGTGGAGGTCGTGACCGAGGCGGACTTTGTCGGCGACGGACTGGGCGAGGAGATGCTGTTTGAGGTCCGCATCCTCTTCGGCGAGCCGGCGGACGTCGCGCTCGCGCGAGAGTTCAGCCCCTTGGGCGACCGAGGATTCGGCCAGTTTGGTGAGGGTAGCGATCTCGGTGCGGGCGGCGGATAACGGACCCCTGGTTTCGCCGTTGCGGGCGGCGCGCTGGGCGAGAGTGAGGACGAGAACTCCAGCGAGCACGAGGCCGGCGAGGGCGAGTGCGAAGGCCAGGCGCTGCGATAGGGCGGAGGCCCGGGCGACGGCGCCGGCCGGGGAATCAGCGGAGGGCGCCGCGGTTGGGCCGGGAGCGAAGGCTGGTGCCGCCTCCGGGTGGGCGCTCTGCCAGGCGGGCACGGTGAGCAGGGCGGTGAGCGCCGCCAAAAGGACGAAAAGGGCGAGGCCCAAAAAGCGCGGCAGCGGGTTCATGCGATCACGGGGGAGCCTGCCCGGGGGGCGGAGGCGCGTCAAAACTTTCGACATTCGGCCGGCGGCGCGTTCTGTTGTCCGACTTGCCATGAAGTCCTTCTATATCACGACCGCCATCGACTATGTGAACGGTTCGCCCCATCTGGGCCACGCCTATGAAAAGGTGTTGACCGACACCATCGCGCGCTTCCGGCGGCAGATGGGCGACCGGGTGCATTTTCTCACCGGGGTCGACGAGCACGGGCAAAAAGTGCAGGCGAGCGCAAAGAAGAAGGGCATCGCGCCGCAGCAATTTTGCGACGAAGTGAGCGCGGAGTTCCGGGCGTTGCTGCCGAAGCTGACGATCACGAATGACGATTTCATCCGCACCACCGAGGAGCGGCACCAAACGGTCGTGCGGGCGGTGCTGCAGCAGCTCTTCGACAAGGGCGAGATCTACCAGGCGGAATACAAGGGCTTTTACTCGACGCGGCAGGAGCAATTCCTGCAGGAGAAGGACCGGTTGCCCGACGGCACGTGGCCGGAGCTGTTCGGCGAGGTGACGGAGATCGTGGAGTCGAACTACTTTTTCAAACTGAAGCAGTATCAGGAGTGGCTCGTGGAGTTTCTGACGACGAACGAGACCTTCATTTTTCCGGCCTACCGCCAGAAGCAAGTGTTGGAATTTCTGAAGGAGCCGTTGAACGACCTCTGCATCTCGCGTCCGCGCGAGCGGCTGGAGTGGGGGATTCCGCTGCCGTTCGACGCCGGCTACGTGACGTACGTGTGGTTTGACGCGTTGCTTAATTACTATTCGGCGGTGGCCGACCGGCCCGAGATCTGGGCCGAGGCTCACCATGTGATCGGCAAGGATATTTTGGTGCCGCCGCATGCGGTTTACTGGCCGATCATGCTGAAGGCGGCGGGGATTTCGCTGCCGAAGGGGATCATCGCGCACGGTTGGTGGATGACGCGCGGGGCCAAGATGTCGAAAAGCACGGGCAATGCGCTCAACCCGCTCGATCTCGTGACGGAGTTTGGCGCCGACGCCTTCCGCTATTTTCTGATCCGCGAGATGAATGTCGGGCAGGACAGCGACTTTACGCGCGAGCAGTTTCTCGTGCGCTACAACAGCGAACTCGCGAACAACCTCGGCAATCTGGTGAACCGCACGCTGAACATGACGACGCGGTTCGCCGGCGGCGTGGTGCCGGCGGCGGAGGTCGAGGAGGACCTTGAAAAAAGTCTGCGCGACCTGTGGACGAAGACGCGGGACGAGTTCCTCCCGCTGTGCGAGGGCTACCAGTTTCACACGGCCTTGGAGCGGGCGATGGTGTTTCTCACGGAGACGAACGCGTACATCGAAAAACGCGCGCCGTGGAAACTCGGCAAGTCCACCGAGGCCAAGGACGCAGCCCTTCTGCGCACGTCGCTGGCCACGATGGCGGAGGCGTTGCGGCTCGCGGTGGCGATTATCCAGCACGTCACTCCGACGACGACGGAGAAGATCAACGCGGTGCTCGGCTACACGCCGGGGGCGGTGTGGCGCGACGAGTTGAATTGGGGCGGCAAGCTCACGGGTGCGAAGGTGGCGGGGGCGCTGGTGCTCTTCCCGCGGCCGGCGCCACCCGAGAAACCGGCCGCGCCGGCGAAACTGGCGTGAGCGTTCACGTCCTGCGGGCTCGGAATGGTTAGACCCTGCTGAGTTGCGGAGAGAACGAGAACGATTAAGCGAACGAGAAAGATTTCAAACCGTGACGATTTTGCCGATTCATCCTGCGGAAAACGCATCGCCCGACGCGTTGCGGGCGTTTCTGACGCAGTGCCGGGCGGCGGCGGTGCGCGATGGGCGGGCGAAACTCGTGAGTATTTCGCTTGCGGTGGACGCGCTCGATCCGCTCGCGGTGCTCGAATCGATTTTCGAGCCGGGGGAACCGCATTTTTACACGGAGCGTCCCGGGATCGAGAGCGCGATCGCGGGGGCGGAGGTGGCGGTGGCGTTCGAGGCGCGCGGGCCGGGGCGGTTTGCGGCGGTGCAACGGTTCGTCGACGACACGCTGGCGCACACGATCGCGGTGGGCGACGTGCACGCGCCGTTCGGCGGGCCCCATTTTTTTGCGGGGTTTGCGTTTCACGACGAGGTTGAGGCCGGGGAGAGTTTTCCGGCGGCGCGGGTGTTTGTGCCGCGCTGGCAGGTGGCGCGGGCCGGGGCGACGACGACGGCGGTGGCGAATTTGCTCGTGACGCCCGAGGCGGAACTCGGGGCGCTGGCGGAGCGGGTGTGGCGGGCGCACGCGAAGTTCCGCGGTTTTCATTATCGCGACGTCGGCGCGGCGGAGGCGGCCGCCGTGCAGTCGCCACGGTTCACGACGGCGGAGGCGGGGGACTACCGGTCGGCGGTCGGGCGGGCCCTCGGGAGGATCGCTGCGGGGGAATTTAGGAAGATCGTCCTTGCGCGGGCGCAGGATCTGAAGGCGGACCAGCTGCTGCATCCGTTGCGGATGTTGAACGGGCTGCGGCAGCGGTTTCCCGACTGCTATGCGTTCTCGTTCGCGAACGGGCGCGGGCAGAGTTTCATCGGGGCGAGTCCGGAGCGGCTCGTGCGCGCGAGCAAGGGCGTGCTGGAGACGGAGGCGCTCGCGGGCTCGAGCCGGCGCGGCGCGGGGGCCAGCGAGGATGCGGCGCTGGCGGCGGCGTTGCTCGCGAGCGAGAAAGACCTGCGGGAACACCGCGACGTGCTCGACGACATCGTGGCCCGCCTTACGCCGCTCGGGCTGGCGTTGGAGTTTGCGACGAAGCCGCAGTTGCGCCGGCTCGCCAACGTCCAGCATCTGGACACGCCGGTGCGCGCGGTGCTGCCGGAGGCGGTGCGGCTGCTGGAGGTGCTCGCGGCGCTGCACCCGACGCCGGCGGTCGGGGGGAGTCCGCGCGCGGCGGCGGTGGCACGGATCCGGGAGCTGGAGGGGTTTCCGCGTGGGCTTTATGCGGGGGCACTGGGCTGGCTGAACGCGCGCGGCGGCGGCGAGTTTTTCGTGGGCATCCGTTCGGCCCTGGTGGACGGGGCGAATGTCCGGGTGTATGCGGGGGCGGGGATCGTGGCGGGTTCGGCGCCGGAGAAGGAGTTTGCGGAAACGGAACTGAAGTTTAAGGCCATGCTCGACGCTGTGCTGACGCCATGAACGCCCCGACGCATTTCGATTGCCGCAACGTGAACGCGCTATGGTGCAGCGTGCTGGCCGAGACGCTCGCGCGGCTCGGGGTGCGGGACGCGGTGATTTCGCCCGGCTCGCGCTCGACGCCGCTGACGCTGGCGCTGGTGCGGCACCCGGAGATCGCGGCGGTGCCGGTGCTCGACGAGCGCTCGGCGGCGTTTTTCGCGCTGGGGCTCGCCAAGCGCGAAGGGCGGCCGACGGTGCTCGTCTGCACGAGCGGCACGGCGGGCGCGAATTACTATCCGGCGGTGATTGAGGCGCAGGAGAGCGGCGTGCCGTTGCTCGTGCTCACGGCGGACCGGCCGCCGGAGATGCGCGCGTGTGCGTCGGGGCAGACCATCGACCAGCAGCAGCTGTTCGGCGGGCACGTGAATTTTTTCCATGAGCTCGCGGTGCCGGAGGCGGGCGCGGCGGCGCTGCGGTATCTGCGGCAGACGGTGGCGCACGCCGTCGGACGGACGTTGCGGCCGGCGGGTGCGGTGCACCTGAATGCGCCGTTCCGCGACCCGTTGCCGCCGGTCGACGACGGCGGAGATGCGTCGGAGGAAGCCGGAAAGATCGATTGGAACCGGTTTTTTGCCGAGGTCGCCGTGGGCGGGGAGTCGGAGGTCAACGTGGCGGTGCCGCGGTTGAAAACCGAGGTGCACGGCGTGATCGTGGCGGGTCCGGCGCAGCCGGCGGATCCGGCGGCGTATGCGGCGGCCGTCGGCGAGATCGCCCGGCGCCTCGGCTGGCCGGTGCTGGCGGACGGGCTGTCGCCGTTGCGGCATTACGCGGCGGCCGTGCCGCAGATGGTGACGTGCTACGACACGATTTTGCGCAACAAGGGGGCGGCGGAGCGGCTGCGCCCGGAGAGCGTGCTGTGCCTCGGCGGCTGGCCGACGAGCAAGGTGTTGCGGGCGTGGCTGGAGGCGGCGGACGCGCCGACGCTGCTGGTGAGCGAGCGTCCCGACAACCGGGATGCGCTGCACGGGCGCACGCGGCAGGTGGCGGTGGCGTGGTCGGCGCTGGTGGCGCAGCTGCCCGTGGCCGGAGAGCCGAGCGCCTACGAGCGGAGGTGGGCGGCGGATGAGCGCACAGCGCGGGCCGCGCTTGATGCCCGGCTGGAGGCGGCGCCCGGGTGGTTTGAGCCGAAGGCGGCGTGGCTGCTGGCGCGGAATTTGCCGGCGGGGACGCCGTGGGTGATTGCGAATTCCATGCCCGTGCGGGATGTGGAGTCGGTGGTGCCGGCGGGGAACCGGGCATTGCGGATCCTGTGCAACCGCGGGGCCAACGGCATCGACGGGACGCTTTCGACGGCGCTCGGTGTCGCGCACGGGGCGGGGCGTCCGGCGGTGCTGCTGACGGGCGACCTCGCGCTGTTGCACGACACGAACGGATTTTTGCTGCGGCCGAAACTGCGCGGAGCGCTGACGGTGGTGTTGATCAACAACCGGGGTGGCGGGATTTTCGGTCACCTGCCGGTCGCGCAGTTCGATCCGCCGTTCGAGGAATTTTTCGCGACGCCGCAGGAGGCGGACTTCGGGAAGCTGGCGGCAGCCTACGGGGTGGAGCACGTCGTGGTGCGCGACGGGGCGCATCTGACGGAGTTGGTGTCCGTTTTGCCGACGAGCGGAATCCGAGTGTTGGAGGTGAAGACGGATCGGCGGGCCGATGCGGCGGGGCGGAAACAACTGTTCGCCGAAGTGGCGGCGGTCTTGGGGTAGGGGGCGACGGAGGGGGCGGTGAAATCGCCCGCAAGCGGGCTCCTACAACGGGCGGGGGGGGGGATCGCCCGCAAGCGGGCTCCTACAACTGGATGGGGAGGCCGACCTCGATGATCTGCATCGGGGGCAGTTGGTAGTAATCGCGGGCCTGGCGGGCGTTGCGGCTGAGGAAACTGTAGAAGTGTTTTTGCCACTCCCACATGTCGGCCTCGCCGCCGGTGATGATCATCTCGCGATTGAAATAGTAGGTGGCTTCGTTCGGCTTGAGCGGCACGCCGGCGTCACGGATACGTTCGATGAGGGAGGCGACATCGGGGGATTCCATGTAGCCGTAGTGCGCGATGGCGCGCCACACGCCTTGCCCGATCGCGCGGACTGCGAGGCGCTCGGAGTCGGGAACCTGCGGGACCTCCTCGGCGGTGACGCTCAGGAGCACGACCGTCTCCTGCAGGACTTTGTTGGCCTTAACATGATGGAGCAGCACGAGCGGCGTGCCGCGCGCGTTGCCGGCCATGAAGACGCCGGTGCCGCGCACGCGGACGATATGTTTACTCCCGGCGATGTTGCACAGCTCGGTCTCGGTGATCTCGTTGGAGTAAACCTTGCGGAAAATTTCGGTTTTACCGGATTTCCACGTGTGCATGACGGCGACGACGCCGACGGCGATCGCGATCGGGAGCCAGCCGCCGTCGAGGAATTTGTGCAAGGTGGCGACAAAGAAGGTCGCGTCGATGGACAGGAAGACTGAGGTGAGGGCGAGGGCGCGCCAGAGCGGCCATTTCCAGTGGTGGCGCATGACGATGAAGAACGCGTAGCTGGTGACGACCATCGTGCCGGTGACGGCGATGCCGTAGGCGGAGGCGAGGCGGTCGCTGGATCCGAAGTTGGCGACGACGGCGATGGCGGTGAGGGCGAGCGCGGTGTTGATCAGAGGTACGTAAATTTGGCCGACCTGATCGGCGTTGGTGTGCGTGATCGTGAGACGCGGAAAATAGCCGAGCTGGATGGCGGAACGGGTGAGGGAGTAGGCGCCAGAGATCACGGCCTGGCTCGCGATGATGGCCGCGGCGATGGAGAGCAGGCTGAGGGCGAGTTGGCTCCAACCGGGGGGCGCGAGGGCGAAAAACGGGTTGGCCGTAGAATCGGGGTGGCCGATGACGTAGGCGCCTTGGCCGTAGTAGTTCAGCAGCAGGCCGGGGAACGCGAAGAAATACCAGGCGCGGGCGATGGCCTTGCGCCCGAAGTGGCCCATGTCGGCATAGAGCGCCTCGGCGCCGGTGACGGTCAGCACGACCGAGCCCAGAATCACGATGGCGCCGCCGGGATGACTGAGCAGGAGTTTGAGGCCGAGGAGCGGGTTGAGGGCGGCGAAGACCTGCGGGGTGTCCTTGATGTGCCAGAGCCCGAGCAAGCCGAGGGTGAGAAACCAGACGACCATGACGGGACCGAAAATACCGCCGATGGTTTTGGAGCCCTTGTGTTGAAACCAAAAAAGGCCGGCGAGGATGACGCAGGCGATGGTCGTGATGTAAGGCGTGAAGGCGGGACTGAAGCCCTTGAGGCCTTCGGCGGCGCTCAAGACCGAGATGGCGGGCGTGATCACGCTGTCGCCGTAGAGCAGGGCCGCGCCGCAGAGGACCACCAGCACGGTCAACCCCATTTTGCCCGGGTGGTTGGCGGTCCGATGGCGGGAATGGCTGAGCGCCAGCAGGGCGAAAATGCCGCCTTCGCCGCGGTTGTCGGCGCGCATGACGAACGTGATGTATTTGACGCAAACGACGAGGAAGAGGGCCCACGTCATGAGCGACAGGATGCCGAGCACCCCGTCGGCGCGCTCCGCGGGGGCGAGTTGCGCGAGGCACTCCTTCATGGCGTAGAGCGGGCTGGTGCCGATGTCGCCGAAGACCACGCCGAGCGCGCCCACGCAGAGGGCGGCTTGGGCGCCGGCTTTGACGGGCGTGGTGGTGGGACTGCTCATCGTAAAGGGGGAGCTTCCTGCATCCGGAAGGCGGCTCCAAGCAGTATTAAGGGCAGGTGGAAAATCAGCTTGCTATGCCCAAGGTTACTCTGGCCGGTGGACAAAGGGGGCAAAAGCCCCACGCTCTGCGGCTATGACACCCGATTGGAAAGTCGCCAAGACTTACACCGACATCCTCTACCACAAGGCCGGCGGCATCGCCAAGGTCACGATCAACCGGCCGGAGAAGCGTAATGCGTTTCGGCCGGAGACGGTGACGCAGCTGTTCGACGCGTTCAGCGATGCGCGCGAAGACCCGGCGGTCGGGGTCGTGCTGCTCACGGGGGCGGGTCCGCACACCGACGGCAAGTATGCGTTTTGTGCGGGGGGCGACCAGAGCGTGCGCGGGCATGCGGGCTACATCGGCGACGACGGCGTGCCGCGGCTCAACGTGCTCGATCTGCAAAAACTCATCCGCTCGATGCCGAAGGTCGTGATCGCGCTCGTCGCGGGCTACGCGATCGGCGGCGGTCACGTACTCCATGTGGTGTGCGACCTGAGTCTGGCGGCGGACAACGCGATTTTCGGGCAGGTGGGGCCGAAGATGGGCAGCTTCGACGGCGGGTTTGGCTCCAGTTATCTGGCGCGGGTCGTCGGGCAGAAAAAGGCGCGGGAGATCTGGTATCTCTGCCGGCAGTATAACGCGGCTGAGGCGCTGGACATGGGGCTCGTAAACAAGGTCGTGCCGGTCGCGGAGCTCGAAGCCGAAGGCGTGAAGTGGGCCACCGAAATTCTCGGGCACAGTCCGCTGGCGATCCGGCTGCTGAAGAGCGGCTTCAACGCCGAGCTCGACGGCCAGGCGGGCATCCAGGAACTCGCGGGGAATGCGACGCTGCTCTACTACATGAGCGAGGAGGCGAAGGAATTTCACTCGGCGCAGCGCGAGAAGCGGAAGCCGGATGCGCGGAAGTATCCGTGGTTGCCGTGAGGTGGCTGGGTTCGGCGGAGGGGCGGTGGCCAGCCGCCCGCCAGAGGGTTTTCGAACGCGGAGGAAGTCGGCGGTTGGCCACCGCCGCTCCGTCGCCCGCAGACCTCACACGCGCTCGAGCTTGACCGGGTAGGTCTGGTTCGAGGCGAACTGCGCGACGTAGAGGCTGCCATCGTCGTCGACGAGGAGGTCGTGCGGGTGGAGGAAGACGTCTTCTTGGTGCCGCATGGGCTGAAGTTGGCCAGCGGCGTCGTAGACCGGCGGCGTGCCCGCGATGTTGGAGACGACGCGCAGCTCGGCGTCGAGGACGGAGAGGAAGCCGCGGCTGGCGCGGTCTTTCGGCCAGTTGTCGGCGAGGTGGGCGACGAAGAAGTGCGGACCGTGCTGGCGGACTTGGCGGGGATTGCCGCCGGGCAGGGCGACTTGGGCGAGTTTCCGGCCGTCGAGGTCGAGGCGGAGGAGGTATTGTTGGTCGCTCATGGCGATGAGCAGCGACGGGGCGGCGGGGCGGCGCAGATCCATCATGCCGGCATGCGGGCCCCAGTGGGTGATGCCGCCCTCGGCGCCGCCGAAGATGCGCCGGAATTTTCCGTCGGAGCCGTAATGCAAAATGTAATCCTTGCCGTAGCCATCGAGGACGTAGAATTCGCCGTTGGGGAGGTGCAGCGTCCAAGATGGGCGATACTCGGCTTCCTTTTGGTATTTACCGGTCGATTCCGGCCAGCGCCACTCGTCGAGCGTGGTGCCGTCGAGCGTGGTTTTGATGACGCGATGGGTGGCGAGGTCGGTGATGAAGAGGACCTCGCGGGGGCCTTCGGTGACGAGGGAGAGGCCGTGGGCGCCGGGAAAGCGGGTGCCCCATTTGTGCACGAGCCGGCCCTGGCGGTCGTAGACGATCACGTTGTTGGCCGTATGATTCGTGAGCAGAATGAGATGGCCGGCGCGGTCGCGGGCGAGGCCGTGGCAGTCTTTGACGGGCGTGGTGGAGTCGAGCACGCCCCAGCCGGGGACGACGCGGTAACGGAAATCGCCTTGGCCGAGGATCGGCGCGGGCGGCTGGGCGCGGGAGGTGGTGCGGACGAAGGCACAGGCGACCGCGGTGGTGGCGGTGGTGCGGAGAAAATCGCGACGGGCGAGGCGGGGCATGGGGAAAAATCCGGCGGTTGGAAACCACCGCTCCGTTAGTGATCGCGGCCGGCGGCCCAGCGCACGCCGCGGGCGATCAGGGTGAGGAAGACCGGGTCGTGCCAGGTGGCGTTGCCATGGCCATAGGTGGTGCCGAACACGCGCGTGCCGTAGTAATCGTTGGTCCAGATCGCGGGGTAGGTCTTGCCGTCTTTCTCGCTCACGGACGTCGCGAGGGCCGTCGTTTTCGGCCAAGTTTTTTCGATGATGTAGAGTTCGTCCAGGGGGGTGATCCATGGGTCCGGGAAGCCGCGCATGGCGGGATGGTTTTTCGCGGCGGCGGTCGGGGTGACGGGATACCGGGCCTGGTGGTCGTGGTGGCGGCTGGTGACCCCGAGGAATTCGCGCCAATCATCGACGGCGAGGGTGCGATAGGTGTGCATGGCGCAGTGGATCACGACGGCGGGCGTACCGCCTTTGTGCGCCGCGGTGATTTTGCGGGTGTAGTCGGGGTCGGCGAGATCGGCGAAGCACTCGTTGTGCACGACGACGTCGTAGGGTTTGGCCCAGTGGGGATCGTCGTAGAGTTTGATCTTCGCGTTCTTGGTGGTGCCGCCCTCTTGGACGACGGTCCAGGCGATCGGGCCGAGTTTCGCGGTGGCCTCGGTGAGGGCTTTGGCTTGGAACGCGTAGTCGTGGCAGCAGCCGCCGGTGATGAGCAGGGCCCGGATGGGTTTGGTTTCGGCGGCGGCCAGGGGGCCGGCGAGCGCAAGCATGGCGAGCAGGAGGAGGGACGGGAGGCGGAGTTTCATGGGGAGGAGAGGGGGCGTCAGAATTTTTTCTTCGGGGCTGGCGGGGCGGGCGGAGGCGGAGTGCCGGGCGGCAGGACTTTGCCCAGAGCGTGGTCGTCGGGGGTGAGGCCACGGCGGTAGCCTTTGAAGGCGTAGGGGCTCGGGGCGTACGCGTCGACGAAGCGGACGTCGGTTTGGGCGGGGATTTCGAGCGCGAAGCCCCAGAGGACGGCGTTGACGACGAGGCGGCGCAGGCCCTCGTTGGCGAGGTCGGTGGCGGCGCCCATCGTGGTGCAGAAAACGCGGTTGGTCTTCCCGTCGGGATGGGTGTGGGTGCGCGTCCAGGCTACCGGCATCATGGGATCGTTCATCCCCTGTTCGATGCCATCGGATTTGCGTTGCTTGCGCTGCTGCGTGTCGGGTCCGTCGGTGGGGTTCATGCCGGTGAGCACCTGCCCGCGCACGAGGAGGGTCGAGCCGGGGACGGGATGGGTTTCGTAGGCGCCGGAGTCGCCGAAGAGGTCGCCGACCCCGCGGAGGATGGGGTCGCGCTCGGCGCCGGGCTCAATCACGCCGCGCGTGGCGCCGCGGCGGTTGGCGCCCCAGTGGCTCACCCAGTTTTCGCCGAGCACGTCGCGGCCGAAGTCGTTGAACTTTTTGTAGCGGCTCGGGCTGTTGGCAGGAAACCGGAAGGCGTGGGTGCTGGTGCGGAGGGCGACGAGAGGCACGCCGCGGGCGATGGCGGCGGCGAAGCGTTGCATGGCTTCGTCGGGCCACTGGCGAAAGCGCAGGCCCAGTACGATTCCGTCGGCGGTGTCGAGCGCCGCGGAGTTGGGCAGGCTCCGATTGTTGTCAGGATTGATCGTGCCGTCGGGATCGAGGGCGAAGAGGACGGTGCAGCGGAAGCCGTGGCGTTGGCTGAGGATCTTGGCGAGCATCGGCAGGCCTTCCTCGGAGCGGTATTCCTCGTCGCCGGTGAGAAAGACGAGGTGGCGGCCGGCGCCCGGCCCGGGGCCGGCGGCGGGGTAGGCGATCGAGGTGGACGCGGCGCGGACGGGGCTCAGCAAGAGCCAACCGAGGAGCAAAACGAGCACGCGGGGTGACGTCATGGGGTGGGGTGGGCGGAAACGTGTGATGCGTCAACGCGCTTCCCGGTCAGATGCCCCAACTCCAGCGTTCGGGTTGCCACGTGTAACCGGGCGCGGTGCGGGCGACGCGACCGAGACCGGGCCACGGGAGGTGGAAGCCGTAGGCGCGTTCGTGCGTCGTGGAGAGCTCGGCGAAGAGTTGCTTGCGGGTGGCGACGGCCTGTTCGGGTTCGTGGTCGTAGTTGATGGCCCACGACGGGTTCGTGAACATGAGCGTGTGGTGGTGGGCGGCGTCCATGAAGTGGAGGAGGGACGCGGTGCCGGAGCGGAGGCGGAAGAACGAGTGGCCGACGGTGTGGCCGCGGCCGGGGACGAAGCTGATGGCCCCGCCGAGGAGGGAGTCGCCGTCGCGGTGGAGTTCGAGGTTGGGCTGGAGGATATCGAACTTGGCGCGGTTGTCGCGGATCATGCCCGGGAGGGGGCCGCGGGCGCGTTTGGTCCGGGAGAAATCCGGCTCGGGCGAGCGCCAGAAATCGAGTTCGTCGCGGAGGCAGTGGAGAGCGGCGTTGGGGAAGGTGGGTTTGTTACCGGTCACGAAGCCGTTGATGTGGTCGGCATGGGCGTGGCTGAGAAAGGCGTGGGTGATTTTTTCCGGAGCGATGCCGATGGACGCAAGAGCCGCGGCGGTCCAGCCGCCGTTATGGTCTTTGCGGGGGCCGAAGCCGGCGTCGAAGATGGCGATCTCGGTGCCGAGTTTGGCGACGAGGATGTTGACGTAGAGCGGGAGGACGTCGGTGCGTTCGCCGCGGGCGACGAGGTCCGTCTGCATGGCGGGGCGCTCGGACTCGGGGAGCATCAGGCCAAGGCCTTCCTTCAGCGCCAGGTTGGCGTCGCTGATCGACCAGGCCTCGATGTCGCCGATGGCGAAGCGGTAGGCGAAGGCGTTGCGCTCGGGCGGCGGCGCCGGGGCCACGGGAACGGACGGTGGTTCGGCGGCAGAGAGGGAGCGCGGCACCGCGGCGGCGGCGAGCGCGGTGGCGGACGTGGTGAGAAACTGGCGCCGCGAGGCGAGCGGGGGCAAGGGGGTGGGCATGGCAACGGGGGGGGCGAGTTTAGCGCGTGAGTCGGTAAATGAGGAGAGCGGTGCGTTGGACGAGCTCGGGGACGGTGGCGAGATCGGCCCACTCGTTGGGGGCGTGGGCGCCGCCGCCGCGGATGCCGAGGCCGTCGAGGGCGGGCAGGGGCGGGGAGACGAAGGCGATGTCGCCGGCGCCGCGCGAGCGCGGGTCGTAGGCGGTGATTTCGCCGAAGCCGAGGTCGCGGCTGGCCTGGTCGAGTTGGGCGAGGAGCGCGCGGTTGGCGGGCGAATCGGGCATGGCGGGGTAGCCTTCGCTGAAGGTGATTTTGGCGGAGGTGCGCGGAAGATTCTTGGCGACGATGGCGGTCATCTTTTCCATGGCGGAGGCGAGTTGGGCGGCGCTCACGGTGCGGAGATCGCCGCGGATACGCGTGCTCTGCGCGGTGATGTTGGTCTTGCCGGCAGTCGTGCCGCCGGTGCGGTCGAGTGCGGTCTCAGTGCCGCCGACGATCAGCGCGGGATTGAGGGTGAGGCCGTCGAGGGCGCGCAGTTCGGTGTAGAATTCTTGGAGGATGCGCGACGCTTCGTAGATGGAACCGGCGCCCATCGCGGTGGAAAAGATGCCGGACGAGTGGCCGGTGGCGCCCTGCACGTCGATCTCCCACGACATGCTGCCGCGGCGGGCGACGGTGGCGGTCTGGCCGATGGCGCCTTCGAACGCGAGCGCGAGGTCGCTGCGCCGGGCGGCCTCGAAGAGGGCTTGGCGGGCCATTTCCACGGGGCGCCCGACGGCCTCTTCGTCGCCGGTCATCACGACGATGATCTGCGTGTTGGCGAGGGCGCCGGCGGTGTGGAGGGCGCGGAGCGCGGCGAGAATAATGAGGTTGCCGCCCTTGATGTCGCTGCTGCCGGAGCCGAGGGCTTTGTCGCCGTCGCGGCGGTAATTGCCGCCGGGCAGAACGGTGTCGAGATGGCCGATGAGGAGGAGGCGTTTTCCCCGGGTGCCGCGGTGTTCGGCGACGAGGTGGCCGGTGCGGCCGCGGGGCGCGGGCGACTCGACGAACTGGGTGACCAGGCCGAGGGCGGTGAGCTGGGCGTTGAAGACGTCGGCCATCTTTCGGACGCCGGCGAAGTTTTCGGTTGCGCTGTCGATTTGGACGGCCTGTTCGAGGTCGCGGGCGAAGGTGGCGGATTGCGCGTTGACGGCGGCGACGATGCTTTCTTCGGCGGGCGTGAGGGCGGCGAAGGAGGAAACAGCGAACGCAATCAGGGCGGTCGAGCCGAAGCAGAAGCGGAGCAACATGGGCGCAGCGGAGCAGAGGGTTTCGCGGGAGTCGAGCCGCGGTGTACGTGCGGGCTGAGTTGGGTGGCGCGGCCGGGGCGGTGACGATCGTGCGGACCGTTTCGGCAGGAGGCTGCGCGCCGGCTCGCGCCGCGGCCGGGGGGCGAAAAAAAGGCCGCCTCATGCGGAGGCGGCCCGAAAAAATCGCGCAGGGAGACGGCTTACTTGCCGAGGCTCTTGCGGAGGTCGGCGAGCTGGTTGGCGCTGCCGAGGAGGACGTTGCGGCTGGCGATGAACTTCGCGTATTCCACGATGAAGATCTTGCCCGGCGGGCGGAAATCGAATTCGGAGGGCTTGTCGCGGAAGAACTCGCGGTGGACGCGGGTCCAGACGAGGCGGCCGTCGGTGTCGATGTTGATCTTGGTGACGCCGAGTTTGGCAGCGGGAAGATATTCGTTCACGTCGACGCCCATGGAGCCGGCGATTGTGCCACCGGCGGCGTTGATGCGGGCGACTTCGTCCTGGGGAACCGAGGACGAGCCGTGCATGACGAGGGGGAAGCCGGGCATGCGCGTCTGAATCTTGGTGAGGACGTCGAAGTGGAGGGACTGGCGGCCCTTGAACTTGAAGGCGCCGTGGCTGGTGCCGATGGCGCAGGCGAGGGAGTCACAGCCGGTCTTGGCGACGAAATCCTGGGCCTCGACGGGATCGGTGAGGCAGGCGTTACCTTCCTCGACCTTGATGTCCTCTTCGACGCCGCCGAGCATGCCGAGTTCGGCTTCGACGGAGATGCCCTTGGCGTGGGCGCGGTCAACGACGCGTTTGGTGATCTCGACGTTCTTGTCGAACGGGTCGTGGGAGGCGTCGATCATGACGGAGCTGAAGAAGCCGGAATCGATACAGTCGTAGCAGGTGGCCTCGTCACCGTGGTCGAGGTGGACGGCGTAAATGGCCTCGGGGAAAATGTCGCCGGCGGCGCGGATGATCGCCTCCAGCATGCGCTTGTCGGTGTAGGAGCGCGCGCCCTTGGAAATCTGGATAATGAACGGAGCTTGAGACTCGATGGCGCCGCGGAAGAGGCCCATCGCCTGCTCGGCGTTATTGATATTGTAGGCGCCGACGGCGTATTTGCCGTAGGCGTGTTTGAAGAGCTGCGCAGTGGTGACGATCATGGGATGAAAAAGGGACGAAACGCTGACAGCTTCCGGGCACGCCGAAGGCCGGGCAAGGGTTTTCTGTGGGCAAAAATTGCGGAAACCGGTGCGCCCGCTCGGGGCGGGCGGGCGGCGTCAGCCACCCGGTTTTTTTCCCGGGGGCGGAGGCGTCGGGCCGCCGCTCTTGCCTGCGTTGGCGTTGTTCGCGGCGTTTTGCGCGGTGAAGGTGTCGACCACGATCTTGGTGAGTTGCTGCTGGGACTGCTGCTGCTGCTGGAGTTGTTGGAGGGCGGCGATCTGCGGGGCGGCGAGGACGGCTTGCGCCTGGCTGACCGCGGTCGGAGTGATGGGAGCCGTGGCGTTCCCACCGCGGTCGCTGCCACCACCAAAGATCATGGGGCCGACCGGTCCCCCGGGGCCGGGGCCCCCACCGCCCATGACGCCCCCGATCATGGCCCCGAGCGCGCCAAGATCGGGCCCGCGCCCGCCGCCGGGAGGCGGACCGCCGCCGAGGGCCAGCGTGCCGCGGTCGCCGGCGGGGGGCTGGCCGGGCTGGCCGCCCGGGCGCGGGGCGGGGGGCGGCGTGTTGTTTGCGAGGATTTGGACAAGTTGGTCGGCCTGGGTGCTCGTGAGCGGCGTATCGCTGTAACTTAGACGCTGCTGGAGCTGGTTCACGATGTTGCGCTGGGGGATCGTCTTTTCGTAGTTTTCGAACTGCGCGAAACCGTTGTCGCCGATCACGGCCTTGATGCTGGCGTTTACGTCGGCGCGGGCGCCTTCCATGAGTTTCTGGTAGGCTTCGCGATCGCGCCGGGGGTCGAGGCCCTGATCGAGGGCGGCGGACATGACGTCCTGCATGGTGGTCTGGCGGTCCGCGAGGACGGTTTTGAGTTTGTCGGCCTGCGCGGGCGTGAGGTTGAGGTTTTTGAAGAGTGCGGCGTAGCGGGCCTCGACGGCGGCCTTTTGCTGTACGCTCATGAGGGCCTGCACCTCGGGCTTGGCCATCAGCTCGCGCAAGGCCGCGAATTGCTGGAGGGGGTTGGTGCCGCCCGGTCCGCCGCGACCGCCGCGGTCGCGCCGATCTGGGGGAGCTTCACCGGACGCGGCGGCCAGCAGCGCCTCGGCGGCGTCGCCCGCGGGGCGTTGGGCGGCGAGTTGGTCCCGCAGCTGTTTGTTGAGTTTCTCCAGGTCCCACGCGCGTGTTTGGAGGTCGGCGCGTTCGTCCGGGTTCATCGCGACGGCGCGGAGTTCGCCGAGTTCGGCGTATTGCTGCCAAGACAGGAGGGCGCCGCCGATGGTGGTGAGGGCGAGCAGGGCGATGAGGTAGGTCTTGGGGGAGTTCACGGCAGGTGGTTGACGCAGACGTTAGAGCAAAGTTTCCGAAACGCGAGCGGCCGGAATGCACCCAGTCGTCGGAACGCGCGGGTGGGGTGGGCGAACGTGGACGGATGAAAGCCGCATCTGATCAACCGATGCGGCGACTGGAATCGGGCGCGCGGTTACCGCGGCGGGAACTCGAAGTCGGCCTTGGCGCCGGTGGGCGAGAGGACGAGAAAGGCGCCGAAGGGCAGACCGCGTTTCGACATAAATCCCTGGATGAGCTCGGTACGGCCGGTTTCGAACAGACGCATCGCCTCCTCGGCGGGAATTTCCTTCGCGCAGAGATGCTTCTTCAAAGTGAAGACGATGCGGTTGTCCTGATCGGGCTTGCGCACGTAATACGCTTCGGGCGTCTCCACAATTTCCGCGTCCTTGTGCATCTTGCTCTTCCCGAGCACGACGGCCTGGGAGAGATCAGGCGGAGCCTTGGTCTTGCGGGCGACGGGCTTGCCGTCCTTGCCTACCTTCGGGGCGCGGGGGGGGAATTCCCAAGAGAACTTCGGGCCCTCGCGTTTCAGCATCGCACTGAACGGGCGGCCTTTTTTCGAGATGAAGTTCTCGATCACGGCGGTTTTCCCGTCGGAGACGAGCTGGATGGCCATTTCGCGGGTGATCGCTTTCTGGCACATGAGGCGGCCGATGCGGAAGGTCTGCTTCCAGGTGTCGCCGTCGCGTTCGCGGAGTACGTGGCTCGAGCCGACTTCGCACAGGCCGGCGCCGGTTTTCTCGTCGGTCCAGTAGGGCTCGACGGTGCCGAGGTCGACCTTGTCGCCGAAATCATACTCGGCGCGCCATTTTCCTTTTTCGGGATCTTTGGCGAGCTTGAGGAGCGCGGAGAAACGCGCGCGGGTCTTGGCGGAGATGAAACCGTCGAGCGGGCCGACCTTACCGGTTGCGACGAGTTCGGCGACTTCGGACTCCTCCATTTTGCGGCCGCCGATGACCTTGTAGATCATGAACTCGCCGTCCTGCGACTTATAGCCGCGGAGCGTTTCGCGCAGCGGTTTGCCGTCGGTGGGTGAGAGGATGGCGGTGACGCGCGCGACGGAGTCGTCCTCCTCGAAACCTTTCACGCGTTCAATGATACCCTTGGTCTGCTCGATGACCTCCTCCATAAATTTTTCCCGGGAGAACTTGTTGTGCTCCATTTGGCGCAGCTTGAATTCCCACTCGCCAGTCATTGCGGGCTGGGTGAGGGCGTCGGCTTTCACCGCGCCGAGAAACTGGATCAGCTGTTCGGCCTTGGCGGTCGGGATGAGTTCGCGCAGCGGGCGGTCGACATACTTCTGGTTAATGAGACCGTCGATGGTGTCGGCGCGGGTGGCAGGGGTACCCAGGCCGCGTTCTTTCATGGCCTCGGCGAGTTCCTCGTCGTCGACGAGTTTGCCGGCGCCTTCCATGGCGGAGAGGAGCGTGGCCTCCGTATAGCGGGGTGGCGGCTTGGTGGATTCGGCGTGGAGGACGGGATTGACCGTCTTCGCTTTGGCGGGCGAGCCGTCCTCGGGTGTGAGGGCAGGCAGGGCCTTTGAGTCGGGGGAGTCGTCGTCGACGGTGTTTTTGCCGTAGACGGCGAGCCAGCCCGGGAAGGTGAGGACCTTGCCCTCGGTTTTGAAATCGTAGGAATCACGGGTCGGGAGACCGGGGCCACGGGGCGCGACGGTGCTGATGCGGGTGGTGATGTCGAATTCGGCGGAGGGGAAGAACGCGGCGACGAAGCGGCGGGCGATCATGTCGAAGACCTTGGCCTCCATATCGTCGAGGTTCTTGGCTTCGTGGGCGGTCGGGATGATCGCGAAGTGATCCGAGATTTGCGCATTGTTAAAGATGCGCTTGTTGGGGCGGAGCCAGCCGGCTTCGAGGACCTGCTGGGCGTGCTTGCCGAGGTCGCCGGAAAGGTTGTGGAGGGTCTCGCGACAGGTGGGAATGTAATCTTCCGGCAACGCCCGCGAGTCGGTGCGGGGATAGGTGATCATCTTATGGCGCTCGTAGAGGGCCTGGGCGATCTGGAGCGTGCGGCGGGCGGGCAGGCCATAGCGGTTGTTGGCCTCGCGCTGGAGGGTGGTGAGATCGTAGAGCCGCGGCGAGGCCTGCGTGCTGGCTTTTTTCTCCTCGGTAACGGTGGCGAGGGGAGCGCCAGCGAGCTGGCTGCCTACGCAGGCGGCGAGGACGGCCTCGCCCATGGCTTGATCCCAAATGCGGTCGATGCGGTCGTGGTCGTCGCCCTCGGTCTTCTTGAAGTTGGGCCGCTGATAGACGCCCTCGTAGCTGCCTTTCTTGACGTCGAAGGTCGCGGTGACGCGCCAGTAGTCGCGGGGCTTGAAATTACGGATTTCGAGCTCGCGGACGTAGAGGATGGCGAGGGTGGGGGTCTGGACGCGGCCGACGGAAGCGACATTGCCGGCGCGGGAGCCGAACATGCGTTTGGTGAGGGCGCGGGTGCCGTTGATGCCGATGAGCCAGTCGCTTTCGCTGCGGCAGCGGGCGGCGTCGGCGAGGCCGGCGAGCTGCTCGCCGGGGCGCAGGTGTTTGAAGGCGTCCTGGATGCCGCCAGTGGTCATCGTCTGCATCCACGCGCGTTTCACGGGGAGCTTCGATTTGGTGAGCTGGTAGAGATAGGCGAAGATGAGCTCGCCCTCGCGGCCGGCGTCGCAGGCATTGATGACGGTGCTGATATCTTTGCGGGCGAGAAGTTTTTTCAGGGCGTTGAAGCGCTCCTTGGAATCCTCGATGGGCTTGAGGCCGAATTTTTCGGGAATGATGGGCAGCGTCTCCAGCCGCCAGAAGCCGTATTTCTTCTTGTCGATGTCCTCGGGCATCTCGAGTTCCACCAAATGGCCGAGTGCATACGAGACGACGTAGTCGTCGTTTTCGTAGTGGTCGCCCACCTTGGGGATTTTCCCGAGCGAACGCGCGAGGTCGGCTGCGACGGAAGGCTTCTCGGCGATGATGAGTGACTTCATGGACCGCGAGCCGTTACGGGGCGCATCTGTGAAGTGCAAGAAATTGTTTTCGGCGTGCGGTGTTTTGACGCCGCGCTAACGCGGCGCCACCCACCATCGGGCGGCGGAGATTTTTTATGCGATCTCACTGGGACGCGCGGGTGGCGGCTGCCGTGCGGGAGGCGGGCCACAAAAAAGCCACGCAGGCGACGAGACGCGCAGGCGTGGCTGAAGGGAGATCGGGCGGATTACGCGGCGGCTTTGGGCGTTTCGGCGAGGGCGGCGTCGAGGGACCGGAGCATCGCGGCGATGGTCTCGTCGGTTTCGTCGCCCATGTTGGAGATGCGGAAGGTCTTTCCCTTCAGTTTGCCGTAGCCGCCGTCGATGATGAGGTGGTGCTTCGTTTTCAGAATCTTGTTCAGGATGGTGAGATCGATGTTCAGGGTGTTGGCGAAGCAGTTCAGGGTGACGGAGCCGTGGCCCTCCTTCGGGAAGAGCGTGAAGCCTTTGCTGCAGACAAAATCGCGCACCGTTTTGTTCAGACGGGCGTGGCGGGCGTAGCGGGCATCGAGGCCCTCGGCCTTGATGTCGTCGAGTTTCGAGCGCAGCGCGTAGAAGAGCGAGATGACGGGGGTGCTCGGGGTCATGCCGGCTTCGTGGTTCTTCTGGAATTCGACGAAGTCGCAATAGTAGCCGCGGTCGGGCATGGTTGCGGCGCGATCGAGGGCCTTTTTCGAGACCGAGAGGAAGGCGAGTCCGGGCGGGAGGGCGAAGGCTTTTTGCGAGCCGGCGACGAGGATGTCGATGCCGAGTTCGTCCTTCTTGATGGGCAGCGCGCTGAGGGAGCTGACGGTGTCGATAATGGCGATGACCTCGGGGAATTCGCGGACGACGGCCATGATCGCGGGCAAGTCGCTCATGCAGCCGCAGGAGGTCTCGTTGTGGATGAGGGTGAGCGCGTCGTAGGCGCCGGTGGCGAGTTCCCGGCGGACGGCCGCGGGATCGACGGGCTGGCCCCATTCGAATTTGAGGGCGGTGGCCTGTTTGCCGCAGCGCAGGGCGACGTCATACCACTTGTCGGAGAAGGCGCCGTTCATGCAGTTGAGCACCTTCTTTTTGACGACGTTGCGGAGGGCTCCCTCCATCACGCCCCACGCGCTGCAGGTGGCGAGGTAAACCGGGTCCTGGGTGTAGCACAGGGCCTGAAGCTCGGGCTGCATGGAATTATAGAGCGCGACGAAGTCCGTGCTGCGGTGCCCGATCATGGGCTGCGACATAGCGCGGAGCGTTTTTTCCGAGACGGCGACGGGGCCGGGAATGAAGAGTTTGTAGCTCATAGGATGGGCGCGTGGGCGCAGCGAAAACAGTTTACGAATAGCGGGCCGTCAACCTTCATTCCCATTTCGCATGTCGCTGCCTTGGCTGAAGAAAAAAATCAACGCCCTCGAACTCTACACGATCGATGTAATTTTGGGGCGGCGCGCGGACACGGGGGCGGCGATCTACGGGGCGTTTTTGCAGTCGTTGTCGTGGCTGTTCAGCGGGATCGTGCAGACGCGCTGGTGGCTTTACCGGCACCGGATTTTGCATGACCAGCCGCTCGGCTGCCTGGTGGTCGTGGTGGGCAACCTGACGGTGGGCGGCACGGGCAAGACGCCCGTGGTGGAGAAATTTGCGAAGGCCCTGCGCGACCGCGGGCGGAAAGTGGCTATTTTGAGCCGCGGCTACAAGAGCAAGGCGCCGCCGTTGTGGCAGAAGTGGTGGTGGGCGTTGACGCACGCGGCGGAGCCGCCGCCGCGGATCGTGAGCGACGGGACGACGGTGCTGCTCAACAGCGAGGAGGCGGGCGACGAGCCCTACATGCTGGCGCGCAACCTGCCGGGTGTGATTGTGCTGGTGGACAAGAACCGGGTGAAGGCGGGTGCGTATGCGATCAAACGGTTTGGATGCGACACGCTGGTGCTGGACGACGGGTTCCAGTATCTGCCGCTGAAAGGCAGCCTCAATCTGTTGCTGGTCGACAAGACGAATCCGTTCGGCAACGGGAATCTGCTCCCCCGCGGGGTGCTGCGCGAGCCGATCAAACACCTGAAGCGCGCGAGCTATATTTTTTTGACGAAGTCCAACGGGCAGCGCGATCCGGAGCTCGAGGCGCTGATCAAAGAGCACAATCCCGCCGCGGACCTAATCGAGTGCGCGCACCGCCCGCAGTATCTGCAGCGCTTCGGGGTGGCACCCGAGGCGCCGGGGGCGCGGGAGCCGCTGACGTTTTTGAAAGGCAAGCGTGTGCTGGCGTTCAGCGGGATCGCGACGCCGGAGAGTTTTGAGAAATTTCTGCGCGATCTTGGGGCGTTGCTGGTGGGGCGGGAGCGCTACCTCGACCACTACCGCTACGAGGAAAGCGACCTGGCCGAGCTGTTTGCCCTAGCGAAGGCGGAGGGGGCGGAGTGTCTGGTGACGACGGAAAAAGACGCGGTGCGCATCGCGGAGACGCGGTCCTGCGCGCTGCCGCTTTACTACCTTCGGCTGGAAATCGACATCATCCGCGGCGCGGCTGATTTTGACGAGGCGGTCGGCCGGATCTGCTTTCCGCAGAGCGGGGCGCAGACGGCGCGGCGGTGAAGGGGGCGCGGAGCCGCGGACGGGCGGAGCTTTCGCTTGCAGGCGCGCGGGGACGGGGCGTGAATTCGCGGTAACATGATTATCGATCCCCGTTTCAACCAGCTGGCGGCCGGGCTCACTGGGTTTTCCACCGAACTAAAAAAAGGCGAACGCGTGCTGATCGACGCGTTCGATGTGCCGGACGCGATGGTGATCGCCCTGGTCCGCGCGACGCGGGCGCGCGGCGCGTATCCGTACGTGCAGTTGCACCGCGCCCGCGTCACCCGCGAGTTGGCGCGCGGCGCCGAGGACGCCCAATATGCCCCGCACGCCGAGATCGAGCTGGCGCGCATGCAGAAAATGGACGCCTATATCGCGCTGCGCGGTTCGGACAATATTTTCGAGGCCTCGGACGTGCCGTCGGAAAAAGTCCAATTGGTGTCGCGCCTGATGAAGCCGGTGCTGGACCACCGGGTGGGCAAGACGAAGTGGGTCGTGCTGCGCTGGCCGAGTGCGGCGATGGCGCAGCAGGCGGCGATGAGCACGGAAGCCTTTGAGGATTTCTACTTCAAGGTCTGCACGCTCGATTACGGCCGGATGATCCCCGGGATGGAGGCGCTCGCGGCGCTGATGAAAAAGACGGACCGCGTGCACCTCAAGGGGCCGGGCACCGACCTCCGGTTTTCGATCCAGGGCATCGGCGCGCAGCCCTGCGGCGGGCTCCGGAACATCCCGGACGGCGAGGTGTTTTCCTGTCCGGTGAAGGACAGCGTCGAAGGCGTGATCCAGTACAATGCGCCGACGGTGTATCTCGGCGCGTCGTTCGACCAGATCCGGCTCGTGTTCAAGCGGGGCAAAATTGTCGAGGCGACATCGAGCAACACGAAGCGCCTGAACGAGATTTTGGACAGCGACGCGGGCGCGCGCTACATCGGCGAATTTGCGCTGGGGTTCAACCCGCACATCCTCGAGCCGATGCGCGACATCCTCTTCGACGAGAAGATTGCGGGTTCGTTTCACTTCACGCCGGGCCAGGCCTACGAAGGCGTGGGCAACGGCAACAAATCGCAGGTGCATTGGGACATGGTGTGTATCCAGCGTCCAGAGTACGGCGGCGGCGAGGTGTGGTTCGACGGCAAGCTCGTCCGCAAGGACGGGCTCTTCGTGCCGAAGGCGCTGCACAAGCTGAACCCGGAGTATCTGCTCGGCGGCAAATGAGCGCCGCCGACTCCGCGCTTGCCGCCTTCATCCAGGCGTTGCCCAAGACGGAGACGCATCTCCATGTCGAAGGCGCGCTGCCGTATGAGCGGTTGACGGCGTGGCAGCCGGAGCGCTGGCCGGCGAATCCGCCGTTCCGCGCCCGGAGCTACCGCTATGCGAGCTTTCCGGAGTTCGAGCAGATCCTCCTTGATCACGCGCTGCCGTGGTTTACGTCGGCAGCGAAATACCACGAGGCGGCCAAGGCGATTTTCGCCCAGCATGTTGCCCAGAACGTGCGTTACGTGGAGACGAGTTTTCACCTGCCGGTGACGAAGTTTATCGGGGTGCCCGGGCCGGAGATCGTCGCGGCGATCCGGTCGGCGGCCCCGGTCGGGCTGGAGGTGCGGGTGTTTGCCGGGATGCTCCGCAGCGACATTAACGGCGACCTGCGGCCGACGATCGACCAGCTGCACAATTGGGAGGGCCTCGCGGGCATCGACCTGCACGGCTACGAGCCGATGCCGACGGCGCCGGAGACGGCGGAAGTGTGGGCGCGGGTGCGGGCGGCGGGCAAGGTCACAAAGTGTCACGCGGGCGAGTTCGACGGGGCGGTGCGGGTGCGCGAGGCGATCGAGTTGCTCGGGGTCAAGCGCGTGCAGCACGGCGTGCGGGCGATCGAAGATCCGGCGGTCGTGCGGCTGGCCGTGGAGCGCGGGGTGACGTTTGACGTGTGTCCGATCAGCAACGTCGGGCTACGGGTGGTGCCGGCGATGCGGGAGCATCCGATCCGCCGGCTGATGAAGGCGGGGGTGCGGTGCACGGTGAGCACGGACGACCCGCTGAGTTTCGGCAATTCGCTGGTCGAGGAGTACACGGCGCTGGCGTTGGAGTTGAATTTTACGCGGGCGGAACTGGCTCAGGTGGCGCGCAACGGCTGGGCGGTGGCGGACGTGCCGGCAGCGACCCGCAACGCGGCGCTCGCCGAGATCGACCGGCTCTGCCTTAGTGGAGGCTGGCCATGACCCATACCTACACCGTCCCCGAGGGAATCCGCCATTTGCGCGCCGACAAGGCGCTGGCCATCGCGTTTCCCGACCACAGCCGTACGGCGCTGCAGCGCGCCTTTGATTCGGGGCTCGTGACGTTGCGTGGGGCGGCGATCAAGCGCGACCAAAGCGTGACGGGCGGCGACACGCTGGACTTTGCGATGCCGGACCTCGTGGCGGCGACGTTGCGGGCCGTGGACATCCCGCTCGACGTGATTTATGAGGACAAGCACCTGCTGGCGGTGAACAAGGCTTCGGGGATGGTGGTGCATCCGGGGGCCGCGACGGGCGAAGACACGCTGGTGCACGCGCTGCTGGCGCACTGTGCCGGGAGTTTGAGTGGAGTCGGCGGCGTGGAGCGGCCGGGGATTGTCCACCGGCTCGACCGGGAGACGACGGGGCTGATCATTGTGGCGAAGAGCGACAAGGCGCACCGCGGGCTCGCGGAACAGTTTGCCGACCGTTCGTTGCACAAAGAGTATCTCGCGTTGGTGGCCGGATCACCGTCGCTGTTAAGCGGCAGCATCCGAAAAGCGATCGGGCGCAACAAGCAGCACCGGCACAAGATGGCGGTGATCGATAAGGAGCGGCAGGACGACCACGAGCTGCAGGGCAAGGAGGCGCACACGGATTGGGAGGTGGTCGAGGCGTTTGGCGACATCGCGGCGCTGATGCGGTGCGTGATCCATACGGGGCGCACCCACCAGATCCGCGTGCACATGAAATCGCTCGGCCATGTGCTGCTGGGCGACGAAATCTACGGATGGAAAGCGGACCCGCGGCTGAAGCGGCCGCCGGAGCGCGTGATGTTGCACGCCGAACACCTGGTGGTGAAGCATCCCATCACGGGCAAGCTGCTTGATCTGCGCGCGCCCTTGCCAGCGGATTTTGCGGCGCAGCTCACGCAGCTGCGGAAGCTCGCCAAGGCGGCCGCGAAAGCGAAGGCGCTGATCGTCACGCCGGTGAAGCCGCGGAAGAAGGCGGGGCCGCCGCCGGCGCACGTGCACGAATCGCGGCTCTAGCGCACCTCGTAGACCTCGACCAACGCGATGCCGCCGGCGCCGACCGGCGAGCGGACGACGGCGGTGTAGGCGCCCGGGGCGACGGTCACGAGCAGCGCGGAGTCGTGGCTGCCCGGCGCGAGGGCGAAGGCGCCGGTTTGGCGCGCGGCTTCGCGGATTTCGAGGGCATGGGCCGAGGCCGACCAGCGGGTGTTGGTCAAAAGCGTTTCGCTGCCGCGCATCAGGGCGAGGTGCGTGGAGGGAAGGGCCTCAGGCACGCCGAGGGATTGGAGGGTCGGGCCGATCGCGCGAACTAGGAGCGTGATTGCCGCCCGGCCGCGCACGACGAAGCCGGCGATCAGCGCGTGGTCGCCGGCGGGAATCCGCGCCCGGGCCGACAAGTTCGCCAGCACACCGCCGCCGGTAGGCGCGGCATCGTAAAGTTCGATCAGGACGTTGCCGCGGGGATGGTCGGCGGTGCCCGAAGCGACGACGACGTGGGCGCCGGGCGCGATTGAGCGGAGGAGGGCGGCGTCGCGGCTGCCCTCCGGCAGGAAAAAGGCGCCGAGGGCGTTGGCGGCCGCCGCGATCTGGAGCGGGTTCCAATTATCGTTTTTCGCCAGTGACAGGCCGGTCCCGTCGAGCAGTTCGATTTGGGGATCGGGCAGAAATCCGGTGACGCCGAGCGGGGCTAGGCCCGGGCCAATGCCGCGCGCGAGGACGGTGCCGGGGCCGGAGCGCACCACGAAACCGCCGATCAGCACTTCGGCCCCGAGACCGGCATCGGCCCGCGTGGAAAGATTGGCGAGTTCGCCCGGGGCGTCGGGCACAACGGAGACTGCCGCAGGGCGACTTGTCACGCTCCCCTGGCTGTTGGTGGCCGTTAGACTGTAGAGGCCCGCAGTGGCCGGGGTGACCGCGGGTACCGTATGGCTGGCTTGGGTCGCACCGGCGATGGGGTTGCCGTTGAGGGACCAGCGATAGGAGAGGCCTCCGCCGGTGGCGGAGGTGTGCAGCGTCGCCCGGCTGCCGGCGGCCACCGGCAGGTCCCACGGTTGGTGGGCGATGAGCGGCGCGGCGGTCGCGGTGGAGGGGGCACTGGGATCGACCAGCAGCAGCGCGGAAATCACGGGGCGTTCGCGGCCGTCGCTGGGGCGCACCATGGTCCGGCCGTCAATGACCAGCGAGGTGGAACCGCCGCCGTCGAGGTTGACGGCGCCGACGCAGCCGAGGGAGCGCAGCAGGGTGGCGAATTGGACCAGCGAGAAACCGGCCGGTCCGGGAGCGTTGTCTCCCTCGGCGGCGACGAGGAGGACGATTCCGGCGGCGGTGTAGCCGATGGCCGAGCGCGCACGCGCCGTGGTGTTGTTGAGGTCAATCAACTCCTCCTGGTCGGTCACGCGGACTTGGGCGTCCTTGACCAACATCGGCGACCCGCCGATGGCGTGTTCCATGATCCACGGCGTGCCGCCGGCGGGGAAGGCGAGCGTCGGGACCGGTTGCGGGGCGTTGCCGAGGCGGTTGGGGCTGGGGTCGGGATAGGCGACCACCGGCGTGTTGGCATTGCCGATACTGTAGACCCAATCGGTCGTGAGCCGACCTCCAGCGGTGATGCCGAACGCGGCCCGCGTCGGAAAGTAGTTGGTCGCGGCCCCCTGAAACGTGCGGGAAACGGATTTGACGTTCGCCGACAGGACGGCGCCAGCCTGTTGCACGAGGCTGAAGGATTGGTTTCCGCCGAAGAAACCGCCGTTCAACGCGGCGTAGACCGTGCCGCTCTCCTGGGCGGCAAATTGCGTCGGCGTGCGAGGCGTGGCGGACAGCACGGGCTTGAATGCGACGGTGGGTGCGGTGGTGTCCCAGGCGAGGCAGTAGACTTTGGCGGGCGTGGCGGGCGGGGACGATTCGTAGGCGTACACGTGGAGGCCTTGGGCGGGGAATCCTGCCATCAACTCAGCGGCGAGACGCCAGCCGGCTGGCAGCGGAATGAGGGGCGCAGGCGCGGACGGCTGAGCCGCCAGCGATCCGCGCAGGAGCGCGAGAACCGCGAGGGACAGGGTGAGGCGAAGGGGGCGGCTCATCGGGCGTCGAGTGCTTCGGCGGCGAGGCCGTAGCGGAGGTTGTGGAGGGAGTTCCGGTAGGCGGAGAAGCGACCGATTTCCGCAAGCGCGATCACGGTCGCGAGGGCGGTGGGGAAGACGTCGGCGCGGGCCGCCGGCAGGCCGGGGATTTGCTGGCGGGGTGCGAGCGGCAGGGCGCCGAGCCAAGCGAGCAGCGCGCGGAGGTCGGCGAGCGTGACGAGCGAATCAGTCTGTTCGAGGGTGGCGCCGGCCCGGGCAGCGAGGAGGGCGCGCGCGGTCGTGACGGTGCCGCCCGTGCCGACGGCGACGGTGGCGGGCGGGAGCGAAAAAGCGAAACCTGAGGCGGCGAGGGTGGCACGGACGTGACGTGCGATGGCGGTGGCGGCGGGCTCCGTGAACGGTGCGGACGGGTCGGCGACGAATTTTTCGGTCAGGCGGACGCAGCCGAGCTGGAGGCTGACAGCTCGGGTGATCCGGCGGTCGCTGAAGGCGAGGCATTCGAGGCTGCCGCCGCCGAGGTCGAAAACATAGAAGTCGCGGAGCGCGGCGAGGGCCGGGTCGCAGGTGAGGCCGCGGCCGATGAGGGCGGCCTCTTCGTCGCCCGAGAGGATGCGGAGGGTGTGGCCGGTCAAGGCGTGGACGCGCGCGATGAAGTCGGCGCCGTTGCGGGCATCGCGGACGGCACTGGTGGCGACGAGCACGATGCGGGCGGGGGAGAACGGGCCGGCCTCGGCGAGCAGCGCTTGGATCGCGGTCTGCCCGCGGACCATACCCTCTTCACTGAGTTGCGGGGCGGAGCGGGAAATGCCGGCACTGATCCGTGCGTCGAGGGTGCGGGTGAGCTGGGCCGTGACATGGCCGTCGGACGTGCGGTGGGCGACGAGGAGTTTGATCGAATTCGAACCAATATCGATGACGGCGACGGAGGGACCAGACATGGCCGCACGAAACACGCGAAATCCGCGAAAGGAAAGTCGGGAGGCGCACCGCCCGCGGGATGGTCGCGACTACACAGTGAAATCGGCGGGGGCGATGAGGACGACGAATTCGCCCTTGAGGCTGCCCTTGAGGAGGCGGTCGCGGACGTCGGCGGCGCGGCCGACGAGCCAGGTTTCGTGGAGTTTGGTGACTTCGCGGGCGAAGCAGATCACGCGGTCGGGGCCGAGGGTAGCGACGATTTCATCGGCGAATTTCTCGATGCGGTGGCAGCTTTCGTAGAGCGCGAGGGTGAATTCGAAGTCGCGGTATTTCTGGAGGAAGGCGACGCGGGCGGACGTTTTGGCGATGAGGAAACCGGCAAAGAGAAACCCGTTGGTGGGCAGGCCGCTCGCGCTCAGCACGGCGGCGACGGCGCAGGCGCCGGGGACGGGGACGACGGGGAGACCGCGGCGGCGGCAGGCGCGCACGAGTCGGAAGCCGGGATCGCTGATGGCGGGGGTGCCGGCGTCGCTGACTAGCGCGACGGATTTGCCGGCGGCGATCAGCGTGGCGATGTGTTCGGCGGCGGAGGTTTCGTTGTGGTCGTGATACGAAATGAGTTCCCGGCGGAGGCCGAAGCGGGTGAGGAGACCGCCGGTGGTGCGGGTGTCCTCGCAGGCGACGAGGTCGACGGCGCCGAGGAGGGCGCGGGCGCGTTCGGTGAGATCGGCGAGGTTGCCGATGGGCGTGGCGACGACGTAGAGCGTGCCCGGTTGCGGGGTGAGCGAGGGGTTGGGGGCGGGGGCGTCGGGCATAGTGCGGGCACAAAAAAATCCGGCGCAAGGCCGGATTTGGCGAGAGGGAAAGCGGGACGTCGGCAGGATCACCGCGCCCGGCGGACCGGGCGCGCGCGGACCGAGGGCTCAGCGGCCGGACGGCTGGCCCATGCCGGGGATCTGCCCTTCCCAGCCGGCGGGACGGCTCCACGGAATGGACGTTTCCTTCTGCGTGCGGGTCGAGCAGCCGGTGAAAAGGGCGCCGAATGCGAGCAAGAGAAGGGCGAGGACGGGCTTCGTGAGCGAGGTCATGGTGATCGGACTAATAGGGCGGAATCGCCCTTCTGCAAGACTCCGCGCAAGGTATCGGGCTGCACCTGCGCGATGGAAAAATGGGTGCGGACGTCGCTGATGAGAACCGTGGCGACGATTTCGGTTCCCTGACTGACGTTGAGTCGCTGGCCGAGCTGGGCGCCGCGGGCGGAGCCGAAATTGAGCACGACGAATGCGCTGGACGGCCCGATGGTGAGGACGGAGGCGCGGCCGGAGCGGTGGGTGAACGCGGCCGTCGCGGCACCGTAGCCCACGCCGGCGGTCGCACCCTGCCGGGCCGTCGCGAGCTGTTTCTCCAGCTCGGCGATGGCGGTTTTGTAGGCGGCGACGGCTTCGGGTGAAGCGTTGGAGTTGCGGGAGTCGTCGAGGTCGGCGCGGAGGGCGGCGACCTCAGCGGCGAGGGCCTTGGCGTTTTGCTCGTGGAGGGTGAGGAGTTTTTGGGCGGAGGAGAGGTCGTGATCGAGGACGACGGCGCGAAGTTCGGCGGAGGAGAGTTTTTCCGCGGTCGCGGCAAGTTCGGTCCGGGCCGTGTCGAGGCTGGTGTCGAGGGCGGCGACCTTGGCCTTGAGGGAGCCGGTTTGCTCGTGGGCGGCGGCGAGGTCGGATTGGAGCCGGATGGTGCGGTCGTGGGCCGCGGCCAGTTCGGCGGCGAGGAGTTGTTTGGAGTTGCCGATCCTGAGGTAGAGGGCGCCGGAGAAGACCGCGCCGAGGAGGGCGAAGGTGCAGAGGACGAAGAGCGGGGTGTTTCTCACGATGAGCCGAGGAGGTCACAGAAAAAGAGGGCGGATTGAAGTCCGCCCTGCTTTAGACGCGGTAGGTGGAGTTGAACCACGGGGTCTTGGCGCGTTTTTTCACGCCGCTGGATTTGTTGGCGGCCAAGTGTTCGAGGAGCTTGAAGGCGACCTCGGCCTGGTCGGGAGCACCGGCGGCGAGGGCGAGCTCCTCGGCGGTGAACGGCTTTCCGGGGGCGGCGGCGAGGGCGGCGGCGAGTTTGAGTTTGAGGGCGATGACGCCGCCGGCGGCCTTCTTGCCGGCTTCGACGCCGGGCTGGTGGTAGGCGTTGATGCCGATGAGGGACGCGTAGAGGCCGACGACGCGTTCGTAGAGGGCGATCAACATACCGAGCGTCCGGGGCGAGACGTCGGGCAAGGTGATGGTGATCGAGTGGCGGTCCTTTTCGCTGAGAGCGGCGCGGGTGCCGAGGTAGAAGCCTTGAAGGAAATCGCCGGCGGTGACCCCCGGCTCGACCTCGAGGGAGGTCTTCGCGTCGCGGTCTTTGAGGACCTCGATGAAGGTGACGAAGAAGTTGTTCACGCCGTCGCGCAGCTGTTGCACGTAGGCGTGCTGGTCGGTGGAGCCCTTGTTGCCGTAGACGGCGATGCCCTGGTTGACGACGTGGCCCTTCAGGTCGTGCTCTTTGCCGAGGGATTCCATCACGAGCTGTTGAAGATAGCGCGAGAAGAGGAGGAGGCGGTCCTTGTAGGGAAGGACAACCATATCCTTGGTGCCGCGGCCGTCGGTGGCGAAGTGCCACATGAGGGCGAGGAGGGCGGCGGGATTTTCGGCGGTGGTGGTGCGGCGGGTCACGGCGTCCATCGCGGCAGCGCCGTCGAGCAGGGCCGAGATATCGAGACCCTGAAGGGCGGCGGGGAGGAGACCGACGGCGCAAAGGGCGCTGGTGCGGCCGCCCACCCAGTCCCACATGGGGAAGCGGGCGATCCAGTTTTCGGATACGGCGGTGGCGTCGAGTTTCGAGCCGATGCCGGTGACGGCGACGAAGTGTTTCGCGTGATCGAGGCCAGCGGCCCGGAAGGCGGCGATGGCCTCGAGCATGCCGTTACGGGTCTCGGCGGTGCCACCGGATTTCGAGATGACGAGGACGAGGGTTTTCGCGAGCTGGCCGCGGAGGCCGGCGAGAACGTAGTCGATGCCGTCGGGGTCGGTGTTGTCGAAGAAGGCGACAGCGAGCTTGTCCTTACGGGGCTGGCCGAGGGCGTGGGCGACGAATTGGGGGCCGAGGGCGGAGCCGCCGATGCCGATGACGAGCAGGTGTTTAAATTTTCCCTTCGGGCCGGCGACCGTGCCGGCGTGGACCTTGGCGGAAAAATCTTTGATCGCGGCGAGCGTGGACGTGATCGCATGGGTCAGCTCGGGGGTGGGGGCGAGCTGGGGGGCGCGGAGCCAGTAGTGGCCGACCATGCGTTTTTCATCAGGGTTGGCGATGGCCCCTTGTTCGAGGGCGGCCATGTCGGCGAAGGCCTGTTGCACGGCGGCTTCTTTGGCGGCGAGAAAATCGTCGGGAAACGGCAGGCGCGAGAGGTCGAGCGACACGCCGAGGTCGGCGTAGTGGTAGGAGTGACTTTTAAAGCGGGACCAGTTCATGGGTGAAAGAGTGGGCATTTTTAACCACGGAATGAGCGGATGAGCACGGATAAACGTGGGAAACCTCCGTCATGCGGACGGCGCGGGTGGGGGGGAGGGGACGGGGCTTTCCGGGACCGGCAGGAAAGTGGGCCCGATTTGCGTCCCAAGTCCCGCCCGCCGAAGCGACCGAGGACGAGCCCGGACGAGTGCGCGACCGGAAAACCCAGTTCGGTGGGGTGGACCTGTTGGCCGTGGCAGCGGCTGATGGCCGAGCGCGCGCGGCGCCTAGGCGTGACCTGGCAGTGCACTCAGCACCTGGGCGACCGGCGCCGGGAGATCGACTGGCGGGTCTCGGGGTAGAAGGTCGACCGGTTTATCGGGGACTTTGTGCGGCGGTGCTGCCTGGGACTGCGTGGTCGCCTCCGAGGGCGATTGGGTTGGGCAGGGAGAGCCGGGCGCGGTGCGAGTGTCCGGCCGCGGTCCCGACGATTCGGGCCCGAGGAGGCACCGGCCGGCGGGTGTCTACGCTTTGGGCATGGTTTCCAGCGCGGCGCGCGCGGCGGATTCTTCGGCAAGTTTTTTCGACGTGCCGCGGCCGGTGCCGAGCAGGCAATCGCGGAGGAAAACGGACACCTCGTATTCGCGGGCATGGTCCACGCCGTCGACGCGCACGACGTCGTAGCGCAGGGCGCTGTTGCCGTGGGCGGGTTGGATGAGTTCCTGCAGGCGGCCTTTGGGGTTTCCGGCGTCTTCCAGCGGGGCGAGGCGATCGGCGAGGGGGCCGTAGATTCCGAGCAGGACCCGGCGGGCGGTGGCCAGGTCGCTGTCGAGGTAGACAGCGCCGAGCAGGGCTTCGAAGGCGTCCTCGCTGGCGGCGGCGCGGGCCCGGCCGCCGGTCGCTTCCTCGCCGGTGCCGAGGGCCAGGCAACCGTCGAGCCGGATCTCGCGGGCAAGGCGGGTGAGAAACGCCCCGTTGGCGAGGGCCGCGCGGCGTTTGTCGAGCAGGCCTTCCCGGTCGACCGGATAAAGTTGATACAGCGCCTCGGTCAGCAGGAGCTGGAGCACGGCGTCGCCGAGGAATTCGAGCCGCTGGTTGCTTTCGGCGGAGGGGTGGTCCTGGAGAAACGACGTGTGCGTGACGGCGCAGCGGAGCAGCGCCGCGTCGCGGAACGTGTAACCGATGCGCGTTTGGAGTTGGGCGAGGGCGGCGCTCATGAGCTGGCGCTGGTGTAGGTGCGCAGACCGCGGTGGAAGACGAAGACGGCGACGGCCAGCCACGCCGCGGCCGCGGCGAAGAGCCAGGCCGCCAGGCGCAGATCGAAGCCCTCGATCAGCAGGCGGGCGGGAGCGTTGGTGACGACGACGACGGGGAGCAGCCAGACGAAGAGGGTCTGGGTGGCGAGGCCGGTGAACGCCTGGCGGGGCAGCCGGGAAAATTCCATCAGGGTAAAATAGCTGCTTTCGATGCCCTGCGCGCTGGTCAGCCAGAATGCGCCGGAGATGGAGAGCACCAGAATGCTGTAGTGAATGACGACTCCGCAGATGACCATGAAGCCGTAGAGCGCGATCTCGCCGATGCCGGGGTGGAGGCCGAGTTGCCGGGCGGCGTAGATCACGACGGCGGCGGCGAGGACGGAGTTGACGAGGCTGTCAGGGTCGAGCTTGCGGGTGGTCGCCATGAACATGACATTGCCGGGTTGGGCGAGGTAGAAATCGAAATTGCCGCTGCGAATATTGCGGCCCATTTCGAAAATGCTGCTCCAGAAAAATCCCATCAAAAAGCGCTGGATGAGCAGCGCGGTGCCGACGAGGAGGACCATCTGGTATTTGCTCCAGCCGGCGATGGAATCGGTATGGTCGTAGATGACCGAGAGGGTGAAGAGGTTCACCGCCATCCAGAACAGTTCCACGAGGGACCAGACGAAAAAATCGCCGCGAAACATGAGGGTGCGCGTGATCGAGTAGCGGGCGGTGGCGAGCCAGATTTTCGCGTAGTAGAGCAGCATGGGAGGTCAGCCGCCCACGGCGGTGTGGCGGCGCAGGCCCCGGGTCCAGAGCAGGTGGTTGATCCAGAGCAAGACGCCGACCCAGCAGGCCTGGATGAGGTAGCCCTGGAAAATGGTGGCGGGGTCGGTGAGGCGGCCGGTGAAAATGGCGGCGGGAAAATACATCTGGTAGTAAAACGGCAGGCACTTGGCGACCGAGTAGGCCCACGGCGGGAGCAGATCCAGCGGGAACATCTGGCCGCCGAGCACGGTTTCGAGCGCCAACGAGAGAATGACGAAGCCCTGGATTTCGAGAAACCAAAACGTGAGCAGGCCGAAACAGTAGGCGATGCTGAACTGGATCATGGCCGACATCGCCATCGCGGGGAGCCCGAGGAGCAGGACGGTGAAGTCGCGGGGGAACGCGAGGTATTGGGCCAGCACCGGCAGCGCGATCAGCAGCGGCAGAATCACGAGCAGGCCCGTGACCATCCGCGCCGCGACGAAGAGGCTGAAGCGATAGGCGAAGTAGTTGATCGGTTTGAGGAGGAACTGGTTGATCAGGCCGTTGCGGATGTCCTCGCTGATCTGGTAGTCCTCGTTGAACGCGCTGATGAAAAACTGGAGGATGAGGAGAGTGACGAAGTAGGTGATCGTCTGATTGAGGGTGAAGCCGCCGAGGTCCGTGCGGCCGGCGAACGCCGCGCTCCAGAGAATCACCACGGCGGCGAGATGGAACAGCGAGAAGAAGCCGCGCACGGCGAAGTTCACCCGGTAGACGAGGCTGCTCTGCAGGCCGACCAGGAAGGCCTGACGGTATTTGTTAAACGGGGCGAACATCGCGAAGGAGTAGCCGGGAGTGAGTCGTGGGCAGGGCGTGGCGCAAGCCGGGGCCGCGGCGCGACCCGCGGCCTGGGCGCCGCCTACCTGACGCCCAGGCCGAACCGGGCGATCACTTCCTGGGCGAGGCTGCGGTAGGCGGTCGAGCCGACGCCGTTGGGATCGTAGGCGAGGATGGGTTTGCCGAAACTGGGGGCTTCGCTGAGGCGCACCGTGCGGGGAATCAGTGTGGAGAAAATCTTATCGGGCAAATGTTGCTTCACTTCTTCGACTACCTGTTTCGCGAGGTTGATGCGGGAATCGAACATGGTCATCACGACGCCGCCGAGCTGGAGCGCGTCGTTGACGTGGGCGTCCTTCAGGCGCTGCACATTGCGGAGGATCTGGCCGAGGCCCTCGAGGGCCAGGTATTCGCACTGGAGCGTGATGAGAAGTTGGTCGGCGGCGGCGAGACTGTTCATCGAGAGCATCCCGAGCGCGGGCGGGCAGTCGATGATGATGGCGCGGTAGCCGTTGGACTTGCGCAACGGTTCGAGCACGCCGCGAAGTTTCATCAGATAGTTTTCGGTCTGGGCGAGTTCGATTTCAGCGGCCGCGAGGTCCTCTTCGCTGGGAATGAGGGCGAGGTGCTCGTAGGCGGTCGGAGCGATCATTTCGAAGATGGAGCCTTCGCCGCGCAGGGGCCCATAGAGGCTCTGGCCCACCTGCTTTTCGACGCCGACGGCGCTCGTGGCGTTGGCCTGCGGATCGAGATCGATGAGGAGCGTGTGGATTTTTTTCTCGGCCAGCGCGGCGGCGAGATTGACCGCGGTGGTGGTTTTGCCGACGCCGCCTTTTTGGTTGGCGATGGTGAAGACAGTGGTGGGCATGAAGGGAGGGACTGTGGGTAATGACAAGTGACTGGTGGGCCGGCAAGCGTGGCGTCAGGGGATTTCGGAGGGGCGGGCGTCCGGGCGGGGGGGGGGGATCATTTTCGCCCTTGCGCGGCGATTTTTTTCTGCAACGGCAGCGCTTCTCGGCAAAGGCGCGGTAGCCAAGTGGTCAGGCCGAGCTCTGCAAAAGCTCGAAGCGCCGGTTCAATTTCGGCCCGCGCCTCCAATTTATCAGTCACCGCCGGGCGGAGGCGGGGGCGGAACGGGCACGCGCACCACGACCTCCGGGGAGGCGCTCGTCGCGGTTCGGGCGGGCGGGGCAGGAGGTCCTGCCGACCCGAATGTTAGCGGGCTTCCGCGAAACAAATCGTCGCGCGGGCCCCTTCGCTCCGGAACCGGGGAAGGGCTGCGCGGGGCGACACATCCTCTCCGGCCCGCGTCGACGAGCCGCCGGGCGCGCTCTGACCCCGCCGCTCCCGCGTTGGAAAAAGCACCGGCAGGTGCTCGCGCGCGGGCTTCGTTGTCGTCCTGGCTGTGGTTGGACCCTGCCGGGGGCCTTGGTCCGGCGGGTTTGGCTTCAGCACCCGGCCACCTCCCCTGATCCGTCTTCTTACCAAACTTTTCGGGCACGGTCCTCGCGTCCGGGCGAGGTACTGCTGCAGGTTTGGCGGGACCGCGACCGCCGCGAACTCCGGAGGCATGGGTGTGGTCGGATGAAAAACGGCCGACGGGGTTTGATCGGTTACGATCCTGGCTTGCTACGGGCCAGCGGCCGGGGGGAGGGGGGGGCGGTGGCGCTCTCCGGGCTGGGGTGTTTCCTTGCCAAAGGGTGGGAGGGCTTGACCCCGAAAGGTTCCTGAGTGGTATCGGCAAAATTGTCCCTTCGCACTGGGCGAGGGGTGTTTCCCTTTCATCGACCAACCTGCTGCAAGCCTCTTGACATGAAATCCTGCTGCCTTCCTCGCCCTGTGCTGTCGCGCCTGCTTTCGCCGTTCACGCGAACCGGCGGCGCTTTTGTCTCCCTGCTCGCCGCCTTGGCTCTGGCGGTTTCCGGTCGGGCGGCCGGCAACGCGCCCGCCATCTCGCCCCCGTTTGCCAACCAGACCTACTACGCCGAACCGCGCGTCGCCACCGAGAGAGTCATCAACTTCACCTTCGACGACGCCGACACGTCGGCCACCGCGTTCGTGAACAACGCCTCCATCGGCGCGCGCATCACGGCCATCAGCGACAACCCGAACCTGATTCTGCCCGCCGACATGGCCGTTGCCATCGGCGCCACCGGCAAGGCTCGCACCCTGACCATCAAGCATCAGCCCAACATCACAGGCGTGGCGAACGTCACCGTGACCATCAGCGACGGCACCAACCAGAGCACCGCCATCTTCACGGTGACCGTGGTGCCGACGCCGCAGTACTACTGGGGCATCGTGGCGGGCTCTCCCGCGGGCACGGCGGGCAGCGCCAACGGCACCGGCACCGCGGCCACCTTCAACGGCCCCAATGGCATGGTGAAGGACAGCCAGGGCAACCTGTACGTCTCCGATTACACCAATCAGGTCGTTCGCAAGATCACGCCGCAGGGCGTGGTGACGACCTTCGTCGGCGCGATGGGTACTTCCGGCTTCGCGGATGGCACCGGCACCGCAGCCAAGATCAACAACGCGCTGCAAATGGTCATCGACGCCAATGACAACCTCTACCTGGCGGACGGGGGAAACCACCGCATCCGTAAGATCACGCCGGGTGGTGAGGTGACCACCATCGCCGGCGCGGGAACGGCCGGCTCGGTGGATGGCGCGGCTCTCTCGGCCACCTTCAATGTACCCTCGGGGATCGCCCTCGATCCCGCGACGGGGGCGCTGTATGTCTCCGAGGCAAGCGGCCATGTGATCCGCAAGATTGAGAACGGCCAGGTGACCACCATCGCCGGCTTGGCTGCGACTGCCGCCAACACGGATGGCGTGGGCAGCGCGGCGCGTTTCAACCAACCGCACAGCATGGTCCGGTTAGCCGACGGCAACCTGCTGGTGAAGGATGTGACTTCGGGCAATTACCGTGGGTTGAATCCGGTCACCGCCGCCGTGACGACACTTACTTCCGGGAACAGCAACATCTACTCCTACTCCGGCGTGGACGCGCAGGGGAACCTGTACCTGCCGCTGACGTCGAACCTGCTCACCTTGGTCAGTAGTTTTGACACGGTGAACCTGGTGGGCACCGGAACTGCCGGAAGCGCCCTGGG